>JBEDCE010000054.1:0-10551 GCA_041176905.1 Pseudomonadota bacterium | reverse complement strand
GGTGGGCGTGTCACCGGCCGAGAGCACGGCCGACTCGTCGTAAGACTCACGTCCATTGTCAAAACGGAACAGGTGGATCTTGTCGTAGCGACTCAGGGCCTGGCCCTGCGGATCAAACACCACGCAAGCGTTGGCCACGTGCAAAGGGTCATCGGTGGCCATGGGCAAAGTGCCGCCCACCAACCACACGCCGCATTCGCGAGCCCATGTCGCCAGGGCGTCTTGAACCAGGCCTTGTCCAGGCCGCTCGGCCAAGGCCAGTTTGTCGGTATCTTGGTGTCCCATGAAACAAAAATACTCAGGCAGAACCACCAGCTTCGCACCCGCTTGCGCGGCCTGCACCACCCAGTGGTGGGCTTGCGCCAGGTTGGCGTGAACATCGTTGCCAGATACCAGCTGAACCGCTGCCACTTTCATGAGGGTCTCCTGACTATTGAGGCGCTTTTCGCGCCGGTGGGCTGGTTTTGGTCACCAATGGGTCGGCCCAAGTCCCCGTCACCCGCATGTATTGGGTCACTTTGTTTTTGAGCGGGGTGCGCATGAGCACCTGAGCCAACAAGGTGCTCCAACCCAACACCGGGTTGATCGCAATCATCGCCAAGGACGCCGCACCCACATTGATCTCGGGCACGATCAACACGTCGAGGTCTTGTTCTCGGCGCACCAAATCGACCTGTCCTTGTGTCTTCACGTCCACCAACAAACTGCGGATGCGCAAGTCCTGGCTGGTGGCCACCCCCTGGGCGACGTCGACTTTTCCACTGAACTCGTCAAACACAAAGCCCTCAACAAAGGCATTTCGGAAATCCAACACAAACAACCTGGGCAGCGCTTGCAAACTCAAAACACCCAGCAACCGGCCCGCACCGGGCTTGAATTTGAGGATTTGACCGTCTTTCAGATTCAAAGTCCATTGGCCCGACAAGCTGGGCAAGTCTGGAGTAATGGGGGAGCCAGCCCAAGCTGCGGTGCCGCTGACTTGTCCTTTGCCGCCGGCCAAATTGCCCGGCTGTCCCACGCGATTCAACAGGGCGCCGGCGTCTCGGATGTCCAGATCAAACTGCAGGCCCGTGCTTCGAGCGTCCGCCGATGCCACCGAGGCCCATTGGCCGCTGGCGTTGAGGGTGGCCTCGGGCAAGGTCATGCGCAAACGGCGCAGGAACCACGAGTGTTGAATCCCATTGTCTTGCTGCTCTGCTTCAATTTCCAAACGCCCCAAGTCCAAGGGGCCCACCGACAAGCGATCCACCACCACGTCCAAAGACGGGATGAACGTGGGCTGATCGACCACCGCTTGCACTTCGGCTTTGGCGGCTTGAGCATCGGCCGCGGGCACCGTGAGGTGACTCAGCCGTGCGTACACGTGGGTCACTTGCCCCGGCTTGGGCAGCCGCAGGCGCACCTCACCCTGGGCTTCTTTGGCGTTCACGTTGGCCACCCATTCGCCAGCCTCGTGCCGCGCCTGCAAGGCCAGAGGGCCAAAGCTTCGACGCCCAGCGCGCACGGTCTCGATCTCTACCCGCACTTGACGGGGCCAATAGGCTGTGCCGGGAAACATCGCTGGCGTGGGTCCAGGTGCCTCGGGCGCTGGGAGTGTTGGGGGGGTCACCGATGCCAAAACCGCTTGCCAAGCGTCGACATCCAGCTCAGGCAGTCGAACGCTGGCGTCCCAGCCGCGCCCAGGGTTCTTGATCGGTTCGCGGGGTGCGTCACCCACCCAAGCGTGGCCAGAGACCGTCAGCGGCTGAGCGCGCCAGTCGCGCCGCCAATCCAAGTCCACGATCTGTTCCGGGCCCTTACCCAATTGCAACCACCAGCGATCGGCCACAGCACGCACGCCATCGAAACGTTCAACGCTGGTGCGCAGCCGCAGGGGCCATGCGGCCGTGGCGGCTTTGTTCAAGGGTGCGGGCAGGTCCATGCCCCAACCCACCAAGTCGCTGCGCAAGTCGATTTCGGGGACCCCACCACGCACACCCAAACGCAGCTGCACGGGGGTGCTGCCGCTCATGCGCTGGGCAAGGCGTGACAGCGTGCCGAGCTGGGCTTGGCGCAAGCCCTCCGCTGTGAGTTGGCCTTGCACATCAAATGCCAGCTGGCTGGGCTGGCCAGGCGCGACCGCCACGGTACCGCCTTTGATGGACCAGTCGCTGCCCAAAACACGCGCTTGCGTGGGCTGGACCGTGAACCCTTTTTCGTCGAATTCGATGCGCCCCACGATGTTTTGGGCTTGGGGGGTTCCAGGGCTGTGGCGCAGGTTCAAGCCGTTCATGGCAAGGTGTCCTTGCAAACGCACATGGGGTTCGTCCGTGAACGGCATTTGCAGCGCCAAGCCACCGGCAATGTTGCCCTCGGCCTGGGTCAGCGCCAAGGCCCCCGCGGTCATGCGATTCAAGGGCGAGTGGTTGACGTAATGCAAGAGCGCGGGCGCAGGGCCATTGAGCGCCACGTTCACGCTCAATTGGGCGGGGCCTTGGGCCAAGTCGGTGATGGCCACTTGACCTTGGCTCACGCGCACGCCAGGGGCGTCTTGCACATCGGCCTCGATCGGTCCCACGCTCAAGGACCGTCCATCGAAACGCAAGGCCGCACTGGCCTGCTGCAAGCGCGGCCAAGGTAAGTCGGTGGCGTTTTGCAAATAAGGTGGCAGGTAGGCAAAGTCGACGTCGCGCAGGTCGGCGTCGATCATGAACACGCCTTTGGCGTTGGGACGTCCGAGCGGCAGATCGGTCAAGTCACCTTCCACACGCACCGTCACCAAGGGCGCACGTCCGTCCACAAAACCTTCGCGAACGTAACGGCGCACGCCCTCCGATACCTGCAAGGGCACGTAACGGTGCACCGTGTTGAGCGCCACATCGCGCAACTGTGCTTTGAGCTCCAAAACACCCGGGAAACGTTGAACACCCGTGGCACCCGGCAAGGTGCGCCATTGACCCTGGATGTCCCCATGCCAGTCGGGCGTGGCCAAACTCAACGACTTGATCGACGCCTGTATCCCCTTCTCGTCCATGGCCCAAGTCAGCGCGCCTTCGAGCTGATCCACCACCACGCGGGGCTCACCCAAGATGCCCAACAAATTCAGTTCGCCCGGGTCCATTTTCAACTGCGCTTGGCCGCCGTCTTGGTGCAAAGAAAAATTCACATTCAGGCCACGCCATCCAGGGCCGGGCGGCACCTGCTCGGAACCATGGTCGACCCACGCGACACGGCTGACCTGTCCCGCTGCGCGGTAAGGTCCGCGCCAAACGGGCTCCGCTTGAGGCTGCGGCCAATCCCAGTGCCACTGAGCATTCAACTCATCCACGCGCCCGGCCACATCCCAACGTTGCATGGCCTCTTGAATCGCCACAGGCAGGACAAACTGCCGCGCCAAAGGCTCCAAGGTGCTCAAGTCCACGCCACGCGCCTGCAGCTCGTCGGTGGCCTGCAGGCCATCGGCCGAACGGCGTCGCTCCAAACGCAACCAATCGCTGCGCCAAGGCAAACCGGTCTCGGTGACCAAACTCAAGCGATCAAAGGACACGGCCAAGCGCTCACCCCACTCGGCCCGCACCACGCCCTTCAACTCGCTCAAACGGTGCACCGGCGCTTGTGCCTCAGTTTGCCAACGCAAGATCGGCCAATTCAAATCCACGGTGGCGGCTTGCGGCTGACCTTGTTTGAGCGTGACCCAAGCTTGCAGCGCACCGCTGCCATCCACGTGGGTCACCACATGCGGCGCCTCTGGCCAAACCGCCAACAAAGACAACCAGGGCAGCGTGTTGATGACGGGCGCCATGGCGTGCACAGTACCGTCCCAGTGAGCCCAGGGCGCCGCATCAGGGGTGTCTTCGGTGTTGGTCCAATTGGCCTGCAAACGCACGGCCTCGCCCCAAGCCACGGGTGGCTTGAGATCCAAACGCGCGCTGTGCGTGTCGCCTTGTCGACGCAACACCGCTTGCACGCCCGTGAACTCGACGGTGTTTTGGCCCTGCCGCTCGTTGGTCCAGAGCAAGCGCCCGCCACGCACGGCCAGTTCGGTTTGAGCCAACAACCAGCGTGCGCCAGCCGAATCGCTCTCGTCTTTGGGGCTGACGTCCAAGCCCGCCACCCACCAGCGACCATCGGCGCTGTGCCTCACATGAACCACGGGGGCGTCCATCACGACTTGCTCAAAGCCCTTGTGCCACAACGACATGAAGCCCAAACTCGCTTGCAAGCGTTGCATCTCAAAAGCCACCTGGCCTTGTGCATCACGCCACCGCACGTCGCGCGCGACCCAAACTGGCGAGCGCCACCAACCGCGACTCTCAGCCTCCAAGGTGCCGATTTCCACCGGTAATCCCAACGCCGTGGAGGCCAAACTTTGCGCCTCGCCGCGCCACTCGCCGATTCGCGGCACAATCCAAAACTGCAACGCAGCCCAGAACACCACGAACGCCATCGCCACCACGCCCAACAAGCCCCAAGCGAGGCGGGAGACGATCGATGGGTACGCGGCAATTCGAGACAGCGTGGCTTTGAAGACTGACATGGGTTTCCTTGCAACTGCAAATTATGACGTCCCTCTCTCCCAACGGCCTCGGCGCAGCCGCTTTTTTGCGCCCTTCGGCCGAACATTCGCGCTTTGTGGCCCGTGTTCGTCGACGCTATGCCGATGTCTTGCACCTCCTGCCCCCCGGCGTGCCACGCAAGGCGCAGATGCAATGGGGCTTGTCTGAACTGAAAGCCACGGGCTTGAATGCTCCCGCGGCATTGCGTGTGTTGCGGCACCTGGTTTTGGAACGTTTGGCGGTGCTCGACAGCGAGCAGGGCGCGCCTTTGATAGACGTCACCCACCCCATGACCGAGTTGGCCGAGTTGGCCTTGGACTTGGCCTACCAGTTGGCCATGACCGAACTCTCGGCGTTGCACGGCACCCCCATGGCGGGCGATGTGGCGGCCCAGTGCTGGATCATGGGCATGGGCAAACTCGGCGCGCGAGAACTCAATGTCTCCAGTGACATCGACCTGATTTACGTCTACGACCAAGACGGCGAGACCACCGGCAACGCCCAAGGTCGCTTGCGCATCACCAACCACGAGTTTTTTGGCAAGTTGGTCAAACACATTTACCAAACCGTGGGCGAGAGCACCGAGCACGGCTTGGTGTTTCGCGTCGATTTGGCCTTGCGTCCAAATGGCAACTCCGGCCCGTCTGCCGTGTCTTTGAGTGCGCTGGAAACCTACTTTGTGGTGCAGGGCCGCGAATGGGAGCGTTTTGCTTGGCTCAAGAGCCGCGTTGTGGCGCCGCTGAGTGCGGTGAACGACGGCAGCGCAAGCGCTTTGCGCAGCGTGGTCTTGCCCTTTGTGTTCAGACGCTACCTAGATTACAACGTCTTTGAAGCCTTGCGCCAGTTGCACCACCAAATTCGCGACCACGCGGCCAAACGCGCCGCGGGAAACCCAGGCCGGGCCAACGACGTCAAGCTCTCCCGCGGGGGTATCCGCGAAATCGAATTCACCGTGCAGTTGCTCCAAGTCGTTCGCGGCGGACAATTCCCCGAGCTGCGCCGCCGTCCCACGTTGGACGCACTGCCGCGCTTGGCCACGGCCAAACTGATGTCGGCGCAAACCGCTCAAGCCTTGGCCGATGCCTATGTGTTCTTGCGCCAAGTCGAACACCGCATTCAATACCTGGACGACCAACAAACCCACCTCATGCCCACGCAAGACGCCGACCTGTTGTGGGTAGCGCAAACCATGGGTTTTTCACAAGTGGGTGCGTTCTTGCAAACCCTCAGCGCGCACCGAGAAACCGTGGCGCAAGAGTTCGACACCCTGCTCGGTGGCGAGTCCAACGGCCAGTGCCCCAGCGGTCAGTGCGGGGGCAAAGCTCCCAAGGGCGCCGCACCCGAAGACTTTGCAGCGCTGGTTGCTGAGTTGCCCACCGAATTGGGTGACAAGGTATTGGCTTGGAGCGCACAAGCCCGTGTGGGGGCTTTGAGAGAAGACGCGCGCAGCCGCGTGTTTCGGTTGATTCAACGCACCGGCGCGTGGATTGAAGAGGGTCGCGTGAGCGCGGAGGGCGCTTTGCGTTGGATCGACTGGGTCGACTCCATGCTGCGACGCGACAGCTATTTGGCCTTGTTACAAGAACGCCCCTCGGTGCACGAGCGCTTGCTGCGCCTGCTGGGTGCGGCCAAATGGCCAGCGCGCTACCTGTTGCAACACCCCGGCGTGATCGACGAGCTCGCGGGGCAAGCCTTGCTGCAAGACCGATTTGATGCCGCACAGTTCGAGTCCGAGTTGGAGGCACGCCGCCGCTCGCTGCAAGGCACGGGCGAGGACGATGACGAAACCCTACTCGATTTGCTGCGCCGCGCACACCATGCGGAGGTTTTCAGCACCTTGGCGCGCGATGTGGAGGGCGTCATCACCATCGAACAAGTGGCCGACGACCTCTCGGCGCTGGCCGACACGGTGTTGCGCGTGACCGCACAGTGGTGCTGGAGCCGCTTGAAAAACCGCCACCGCGAGCAGCCCCGATTTGCCATCATCGGATACGGCAAATTGGGCGGCAAAGAATTGGGCTACGGCAGCGACTTGGACATTGTGTTTGTGTTCGACGACGAAGACGACAACGCCAGTGAAATCTACTCGGCCTTTGTGCGCAAGCTCATCAACTGGTTGACGGTCAAAACGGGTGAGGGCGACTTGTTTGAAATCGACACCGCGCTGCGGCCCAACGGCAACGCGGGGATGTTGGTCAGCAGCTTTCGCTCTTTCGCCGACTACCAGCAACAACGCGGCAGCAACACCGCCTGGACTTGGGAGCACCAAGCCATGACACGGGCCCGCTGCGTGCTTGACCCGACCTCGGGCACCGAGCCCAACCCCTTGGGTGAGCGCTTCGATGCGGTGCGCGAAGCTGTCATCACCGCCGAACGCGATGCAGCCGCCTTGGCGCAAGAAATCCGCGCCATGCGCGAGAAGGTTCGCCAGGCCCACCCCACACGCGCTGGAATGTTTGACGTCAAACACGGCGTGGGTGGCATGGTGGACATTGAATTCGCGGTCCAGCACCTGGTCTTGTTACACGCCAGAAATCACCCCAGCCTGCGACCCAACTTGGGCAACACCGCCTTGCTGCTCAACGCCGAGTCTGCGGGACTGTTGCCCGAAGGCATGGGCTTATCGGCTTCTCAAGCCTACCGCGCCTTGCGCCATTTGCAACACCATGCGCGCTTGGATGAAACCCACCCTGAGGTGGATCCAACCACCATGGCCACGCACATCGCCGCGGTTCAAGCCCTGTGGCAATTCGTGTTGGGCACCGATGCGTCGCCAGCGCCATGATGCGACCCTTGCGCCGTGGGTTGCTGCGCCGCACTCGCATTCGCAAATTTCGCGCAGCCTAGATGAAACTCACGGCGTTCAAGAGGCGTGGTCGGCGCGCCAACGCTCCACCAGCGGAGCGATGTCGGCCAAGTGCCCTAGGTTCGTGAACAAAGCAGGTTCGTGACCGCGCTGGGCATTGTTCATCAAGCGCTGAAAAGCGTTGTTTGTGCCGCCGACCCAGATTTCAATTCGGGCATCCAACATCTCGCGCAATTGGCTCAAGGCGGCGAATGCATCCCGGGGGTTTTGTGCCCCTGAAAACCCCAAACCCACCACGTCAACTTGACCGGTTTGTACTGCCGAGACGATGTCGGGCACGGGCGTTTGCAAGCCCAAAGACTGCAAGGTACATCCCGAATAGGCCATGGCGCACTCGGCCATCAACACACCCAGTCCGTGTTCTTCGCCGGGTAGGGTCGTGGTCAAAACCCGCGGCCCGTGAGGCGTGGTGTTTTCCCGGATGATCCACAGCGCTTGGCGCATGACCGTGCTCACCGTCTCTGTGTACAGGTGCTCTTCGTGCACGGCCAAACGGCCCTCCAACCAGGCTTGGCCCACGGCCACGTTCATTGGCGCGATGACCTCGGTCAAAAACCCCATCAGGCCGCGAGACTGTTCGGTGCGCACCAAAGCTTCGCGCAAGCCTTGACTGTCTTGAGCGTACAAAAACGACAGCCAGTACTCCACATCCAAGTGGGCAATTGCCTCGCCTCGCACCCGCGTCTGGGCCACATGTTGCTGCAAAGACATCAAGGTCCCCAGGGGCAATGGAACCACCCGGGCGGGCCGATAACCCGCGTCCAACAAGCGTCGAATGTGGCGCAACCTTTGCAGCTGAGATTCGTCATAGACTCGCTCCCCCAAGGGGTTGCGTGCGGGCACCGGAAAGCCATAGCGGCGCTCCCACACCCGCAGCACGTCCTTGGACAATCCAGTGTCCCGCTCGACATCGGCGATGCTGTATTCCAGTGCGGGGTTCAGGTTTAAACTTGTCATGGACAAAAAACAAGGGCTTTCTTAATTATGGCGCTTATAGATACGTTTGCCACTTCTCGCAAACCCACCCCCGGGCCGCGACCCCGCGTGGCCATTGTGGGTTCAGGCATTGCCGGCTTGGCCGCTGCACATGGTTTGCACGACCACGCCGCCATCACCTTGTTGGAGTCGGGCGATTACTTTGGCGGCCACACGCACACCGTGGACATGCGCTTGCCCAATGCCCAAGGGCAGATCGTCGACTTTGGGGTGGACACCGGTTTTTTGGTGCTCAACGAGCGCACCTACCCCCATTTGCTGGCTCTGTTCAAGACTTTGGGTGTGGCTATTGCGCCCTCGGACATGTCGTTTTCGGTTCAGGTGCCGAAGCAGCCTGGCCAGCGCCGCATCGAGTGGAGCGGCTCCAACCTGTCCACCGTGTTCGCCCAACGCCGTAACCTGCTCAGCCCGCAGTTTTGGGGCATGTTGTCCGACATCGTGCGCTTCAACCGCTTGTGCACCGACATGGCCATGCAAGGCCTGGACCGCACCGATGGCCCCTTGATGGAACCCCTGGGCGACTTTTTGAAGCGCGAGGGTTTTGGCGAGGCCTTTCGGCATTGGTACTTCTTGCCCATGATGGGCTGCATCTGGAGTTGCCCCACCGACCAGATGCTGGCCTTCCCCGTGGCCACGATGGTTCGCTTCTGCCACAACCACGGCCTGATCCAAGTCACCAACCGGCCCCAGTGGTTCACGGTGCTTGGGGGCGCTCGCCACTACGTCGACGCCATCACCGCGCGCATCGCCGACAAGCGCTTGAACAACCCTGTGCGCACGATCGTGCGCGATGCGGCGGGTGCGCACGTGCACACGGACCGCGGCATTGAACGCTTTGACCACGTCGTCTTGGCCTGCCACAGCGACCAAGCCTTGGCCTTGTTGGGAGCGGGCGCCAGCGCCGCCGAGCGCGAGGTGCTCGGGGCGATTCCTTACCAAGCCAACGTCGCGGTGTTGCACACCGACAGCTCGATGCTGCCCGAGCGCCGCACCGCTTGGGCCGCGTGGAACTACGAACGCGCAGCCGACGCCGACCTTGAGCAGGCCCGCGTGTGCTTGCACTACTGGCTCAATGCTTTGCAGCCCTTGCCGGTGGAGCAGCCCGTGGTGGTCTCGCTCAACCCCCAACGCGACATCGACGAACGCCACGTGGTGGGCCGTTACCAGTACGCACACCCGGTGTTTGACTTGGCGGCCATCCGCGCCCAGACCCAAGTGCCCGGCTTGCAGGGCCAACAACGCACGCACTTTTGCGGCGCTTGGATGGGCTACGGCTTCCATGAAGACGGTCTCAAAGCCGGCATGGCCGCGGCCGAATCGGTGCGTCAAGCCTTGGGGGTGAGCGCTTGAATCGGGCCCAAATCGGCTTTGGGGAGGTGCGCCACACGCGCCACCGTCCCCAGCGCAACGCGTTTGCCTACCGCGGCTTTTTCTTGATGCTGCCCATGCGCGCCTTGCGCCAGCAGCCCGACCCGGTGCTCGCGCGCAACCGATCGGCCCTGCTGTCTTTTTACGATCGCGACCACGGCCTGGGTGGCCTTGACAGCTTGGCTTGGTTGGAGTCGGTGCTGACCGAACACGGTGTGGCGGATGCCGATGGCGAGGTTTGGCTGCACACCTACCCGCGCATCTTTGGCTACACCTTCAACCCGGTGAGCTTTTGGTTTTGCCACCGAGCCGACGGCACCCTGCGCGGCGTCTTGGCCGAGGTCAACAACACCTTTGGCCAGCGCCACTGCTACTGGATCGACCAGCCCACCTACGGCGTGCCCGCCTGGGCCGACAAGGTGTTCCACGTTTCACCGTTTTGCCCCGTGCAAGGCCGCTACCGCTTTGTGTTCATGCGCACTGAGGGCGGGCGGGTCGTCTCGCGCATCGACTACGTCACCGACGACAGCGCCGACCCCCTGATCAACACCAGTGTGAGCGGCCAACTCGAGGACCTGACCCCACAGAGCCGACGCCGTGCCCTGTGGAAATACCCCGCCATGACATGGGGAGTGGTGGCGCGCATACACTGGCAAGCTTTTCGGTTGTGGCGCTTGCGCACGCCGTTTTTTAAGCTCGCGCCCTTGCCCGAGACCTTTGTGACCCCGCCTTCGCCGCCCATTCCGCCCACGCTCAACCGCCCATGACACACGCCATGAACAGTCG
>JBEDCE010000053.1:0-10587 GCA_041176905.1 Pseudomonadota bacterium | reverse complement strand
ACCGCCATGTCCTTGGGTTTCTCGGCAGCACTGATGTCCACCCCCGCTTTGGCGGCTGAACCCCAGAGCTGCCAGACGGTGCGATTTGCCGATGTGGGCTGGACCGACATCACCGCCACCACGGCCGTGGTGTCTGAAATCCTCAAGGGTTTGGGCTACAAGCCGACCACACAGGTTTTGTCGGTGCCCGTCACCTACAGCAGCATGAAGAGCAAGCGCATCGACGTGTTCTTGGGCAACTGGATGCCCTCGATGGAAGGCGACATCAAACCTTACGTTACCGACGGCTCGGTTGAAACCGTCACCGCCAACCTGGAAGGTGCCAAGTACACCTTGGCCGTGCCCAACTACGTGGCTGAGGCCGGCGTCAAGAGCTTTGCCGACATCGCCAAACATGCCGACAAGTTCAAAAAGAGCATCTACGGCATCGAGCCCGGCAACGATGGCAACCGCCTGATTTTGGACATGATCAAGAAAAACGCCTTTGATCTCAAGGGTTTCAAACTGGTCGAGTCGAGCGAAGCGGGCATGGTGTCGCAGGTGGTGCGCGCTGGCGCCAAAAAGGAATGGATCGTCTTTTTGGGTTGGGCACCACACCCCATGAACAGCAAGATCAAAATGACCTACCTCAGCGGCGGTGACGACTTCTTTGGCCCCAACTACGGCGGCGCCACGGTCTTCACCAATGTCCGCAAGGGTTACACGGCAGAGTGCGCCAACGTGGGCACGCTGCTCAAGAACACCAAGTTCAACTTGGACATGGAAAACGCCATCATGTCGGCCATCTTGGACAAAAAACAAAAGCCCGAAGCTGCTGCCAAGGCTTGGATCAAGGCCAACCCATCGGTGTGGGGTACTTGGCTTACCGGCGTCAAAACCTTTGACGGCAAGATGCCCGATGTGGCCAAATTCACGAAGTAATTTCCATGCTGGACTTGGATTGGGTAGCGGACAACAAGCTACCCCTTGGTGAGCACATTGCCATTTTTGTGGAGTCGCTCACCGCCAACGCGGCTGGGTTCTTCGATCTGATCTCCATGGGTTTGGGGGCCTTCATCACCAGCCTGACCAACACGCTATTGTGGGTGCCGCCCTTGGTGTTGATCGCGCTGATCGCCGGGCTGGCTTACTTCCTTCAGCGCTCGGTCAAGCTGGTGGCGTTTGTGGTCTTGGCCCTGTTGCTGGTGGTGAACTTGGGTTACTGGCAGGCCAGCATGGAGACGCTGTCTCTGGTGATCTGCGCCACCTTGGTTTGCCTGTTGGTGGGCATCCCCATCGGCATTGCCGCGGCGCACCGCCCCTGGTTGGAGGCATCGCTGCGCCCCTTGCTGGACCTGATGCAAACCATCCCCACCTTCGTTTACCTGATCCCCACGCTGATTCTGTTTGGTCTGGGCGTGGTGCCAGGCTTGATATCGACCGTGATCTTCGCGCTGCCTGCGCCCATTCGCCTCACCACCCTGGGCATTGCCTCTGTGCCCAAAACCTTGATTGAGGCGGGTGAGTCGTTTGGCGCCACACGAACGCAGCTGCTGTGGAAAGTGGAGCTGCCTTATGCGCTGCCCACCATCATGGCGGGTGTCACCCAATGCATCATGTTGAGCCTGTCGATGGTGGTGATCGCCGCCTTGGTCGGCGCCGATGGTTTGGGCAAGCCGGTCGTGCGCGCCTTGAATACCGTCAACATCGCCGACGGCTTTGAGGCCGGCTTGGCCATCGTGATCGTCGCCATCGTCTTGGATCGGCTTTGCAAACAACGTCCCGCTCCTGGGCAAACGCCGCCGAAATGAACCCCTCTCCCATCTGTGAATTCAAGCACGTTGACATCGTCTTTGGCCGTCAACAATCCCAAGCCCTGGCCATGCTCGATGCGGGCAAAACCCGCCAAGACATTTTGGACGCGACCGGTGCCATTTTGGGCGCCGCCGATTGCAACCTGACGATCGCCGAAGGCGAGATTTCGGTGCTCATGGGCTTATCTGGCTCGGGCAAATCCACCCTGCTTCGCTGTTTGAACGGCTTGAACAAAGCCACCCGTGGCCAAGTTCTGATTCGGGACGACCAAGGCTCGGGCGGGCAAGTCGACCTGAGCACGTGCAACGAGCAGACCTTGCGACGGCTGCGCACCTCGCGCGTGGCCATGGTGTTCCAACAATTCGCTTTGTTACCGTGGCGAACCGTGGCGGAAAACGTTGGTCTGGGGCTGGAGTTGCGCGGCACCTCAAAAACCGAGCGCGAGCGCGTGGTAGCCGAAAAACTCGAATTGGTGGGCTTGGGCAAATGGGCCAACAAATACGCGCATGAACTCTCCGGCGGCATGCAGCAGCGCGTGGGCTTGGCGCGTGCGTTTGCCACCGACGCTGACATTTTGTTGATGGACGAGCCCTTTTCCGCCTTGGACCCGCTGATTCGCGAGCACCTGCAGCAGGAGTTGCTGCAACTGCAAAAAACCCTCAAGAAAACCATCGTGTTTGTGAGCCACGACTTGGATGAAGCCATCAAACTGGGCAACCACATCACCATCATGGACAGCGGGCGCATCGTGCAATACGGCGAACCCGAGCAAATCGTGCTCAAACCCAACAACGCCTATGTGCGGGAATTTGTGGCCCACATGAACCCGATCAAGGTGTTGCGTGGGGCTTCGCTGATGACCCGCGCGGAACAACTGGCTCGACAGGGTGATGCCCTGCAACTGGACTGGACTGGGCACCACCTGCTGACACTGGACGCCGACAGCCGCCCCCTGCAAGCCCAGATCGAACACACACCGGCCAACTTGGTGCGCTATTCGGACGACCTCAACCTCACAGAGGTGGGCCAGGCGGGTCGCACCATGGTGGTGGCCCACCCCCAATTGTTGATGGAGAGAATCATCGCCATTCGACACGCCACAGGCCGCCCTGTGATCCTGTGCGATGGGCAACGCTTTGTGGGGGTCGTGGGCGACGATGAAATTTACCGCGGTATGCTGCGTCCCACTGCCGATGTCCTTTGACGCACACGTCAGGGTTGCAGGCCAGTTCGCCACGGGTAGGGTGATCTTGCCCCCACCGATCTGAAGTCATGACCACACCACCTCCAAAAGCGATTGGGCTCTGGCCTTGGCCGGTGGCCGCAGATGTCAATGGGTTTGGTCGCTTGGCTGGCGTCGAAGCCGTGGTCAGGGGGTCTGTGCTGGCGGCGTTTCCTTTGTTGATGTACCGCGCTTGGGGCGACGCCGCCTTGGTGTCGCAGTGGTATTTGACGGTGGGCGTGCTGTCCCTCCTCACGGCATTGCTCGTGCCTTTGTTGGGCCGGGTGCTGCGTCGGCGTCGGGTCTACTTGTTGTCGGTGACGCTGTACCTGATGGCGGCCTGTTTGGGCTTCGTGGGCGGGGCTTGGATCACCACGGCCTTGCTGCTGCACTCCATCGCGGCGGCTTCGAGCTTCGTGTGTTTCAACGCTTATGTGCTGGACCATGTGGACAAAGCCGACTACGGACGGCTGGAGTCTCAGCGCATGTTTTATGGCGGTTGGGGTTGGACCTTGGGCCCTTTGTTGGGCGTATGGTCGCTGCAACTCTGGCACGGCGGGCCTTTTGTGATGCTGGGTTTGGGTGCGTTGACCATGCTCTACCTGATCCGCGCGATGCCGCTGTCCGAGGCACGCGTTCACGTGTCGATCAAGCAGCGGAGCCTGTCTCACCAACCTTGGGTGATCCTGCGCCGCTTCTTCTCTCAACCGCGATTGGTGGCGGGTTGGAGTTTCGCGCTCTTGCGCTCGTGCGGTTGGTGGGTTTACTTCGTCTATGTGGGCATTTTTGCGGTGGAAAACGGGCTGGGTGAGCAGGTTGGTGGCTGGGCCACCTCGGCAGCCAATGCGGGTCTGTTTTTGTCACCGTTGGTGTTGCGCTGGACGCAGCGCCACGCCTTGCGCCGATCGCTGCGTTGGGCCTTTTTGGTGGGTGCCGGCTGCTTCTTGCTCTCGGCAGCCCTGTCCTCTTGGCCTTGGCTGACCGTCGTGTGCCTCTTGATCGGTGCCCTGTGTTTGGTGACCTTGGATGTTTGCGCCGGCCTGCCGTTCATGATGGCGGTCAAGCCCTCCGAGCGCACCGAGATGTCGGCGGTCTACTCCAGTTTTCGCGACTTTTCGGGTATTTTGTCGCCTGCCTTGGCTTGGCTGGTACTTCAATTCACCAACGTGGCAGGGGTGTTTGCCATGGGGGGCGTGTGCCTGTTGGTGGGTTGGCTGATCGCCGCGCAATTGCACCCCCGATTGGGTGCGCCCCCAGCGCTTCGCGATCGTGCTCGGCGCTCACGGATATCGAATCACCGCACATGAGCCCTCGCAACAGCTTTTGGTTGGGTGTGTTGCTGCTCTTGTTGGCGGCGCTGTCGTGGAGCACCGCGGGCTTGTTTCCGCGGCTGGTGAGCACGGACATGGCCACGACCTTGTTCTGGCGCTCGTTCTTGGGCGGACTCACTGTGTTGATGTTGTCCCTGCTGCTGGACCGACGCCCCCAGCGGGGCGTCTTCTGGCGCTTGTCTGGCTTTGAATGGGGCTTTTCGCTCTTGACCGCCGTGGCGATGATCAGCTTTGTATCGGCCTTTTACTTTGCGTCGGTCGCCGACGTCACCTTCATCTACGGTGCATTCCCCATCATCACGGTGGTGCTGTCGGCTTGGCTGCTCAAGACCGGCATTGCGCGGGTCGATGTGCTGTGCGCCATCGGCGTGGCGCTGGGCGTGGTGCTGATTTTTCAAGGTCAAACATCCCTGCACAACGCCTTGGGCTCCTTGCTGAGTTTTGTGGCCGTGGTGATGTTTGCCTTGGAGACGGTGGGCGCCAAGCGCTTCCCCCAGGTCGACATGGTCAAGATCACCTACAGCGGCGCCTTCATGGCGGCACTGATGGTGTTGCCCTTCGCCCACTTCTCGGGCACCAGCGGCCAAGACTTGGCTTGGCTTTGGCTGTACGGCTTCTTGAACATCGGGGTCGGCTTTGGTTGCTTTTTGCTGGGTGTTCGCCGCGTCCCAACCGTGTTGGCTTCGCTCATTTGTATGGTCGAAATCCCCTTGGCTCCCTTGTGGGCCTTCGTGCTGTTTGGCGAGACGGTCGCGCGCGACAGCCTGATCGGGGGCGCGGTGATTGTGGTCGCCGTCCTGGCCAACTTGGCTTGGTCCGCGTGGCGCCGAACGTCCGCCCCGGTGGCGCCCCATTGACCCCCCGCGGTGTCGCTACTGCAAGCGTCGCTCGATCTCTTCTTCAAACTGCCGGCTGAACACGAGCTGATCGCCCTCGTAGGCCTGAATTCCCCCCCACACCCGCCAATGGGTGGCGGTGGCGCTCAAACGACCACGGGTTTCGGTTCGAGTGGACCATTCGCCTCGGCTCAGTGACTCGGTCCAGTGCGTGTGCATGACGGCCGATAAGGGGTCGTCGGGCAAGATACGGTAATCCTCGCGCCCCACCGAGTGCACCACCATGCCGTGCGGCAAGAGCACCTGCTCGCCAAAGTCGTCGACGATCTCCAAGCGGGTTTCACCATTCGCTGGGTCCACGGTGGTCTCGCGGCGGTGCCAGCCTGGCCGGATCTCGCGCATCTCCAGCGGTGCCGCAGCCTGCGGCACCGGCCACTGCGGCGACACCTCATCGGGCTGGTGGCTGCGAACGGGCACCGCGATGCTCGAGGCGGCCGTGAACACGGTGAGTGTCACCGGCTCGGGCGCGGGCCACATGAGTGGGAAATAACTGGTCGAAATCGACACCCGCAAACGGTGCCCGCTCGGCACCCGCCAAGCGATGTCGTCGAGCTTGATCTGCATGCGGTAACGCTGGCCCGGCACCAAGGGCGTGGGGTGTTCCCGAGACTCGCGCATGCACAGGTTTTGCAGGTGGTAGGTGATGCGCGAGACCTCACCGGTGGGCCAGACGTCGTTGAGCCGCACGGCGATGTGCGCCACGGGCTGGTCGACCGAAAAACACAGGTCCAGCATCGGCTGCCCCACCACGTCGATGTCCTCTGTCAGCACGGGTGAATCGAAACACAGCGATTGGGCATCGTCGGCGCGTTGATCACCCGGGAACTCTGGGCCCATCCAAATGACGCAGTACTCACCGCCATCAAAACCGGTGGTCTGCTGGGCGCGCGTCGACAGCGCCTGCTCGACGCCAGGCTCAGGCCCCAAAGACGCCTGAGCGTTGAGGTACCAACGTTCATGGCCCATGGGACCCTGCCCCCAGACGGTTTGCCCCACCCAGCGCCCAGGGATGTGCTCGGGAAACGAGGCGGGTGGGTAGGCGTCCATGATGTAGACGCGGTGATCGGGCTCGTCCATGACACCGGTTTCGATGCCTTTGAGATGCTGATCCCACCAGCGCAACATGTCTTGCAAAAACCCGATGCGCGGCCCCGGTGCGGCAAAGTGCGGGTATTTGTGCGCCCAAGGTCCGATGATGGCTTTGCGCGGGCAGCGCAACTGTTGCATCAAGCGCGGCACGGCGTTGGAGTAGGCGTCGTTCCAACCACCCACGACCAACACCGCGGCTTGAATCGCGCCCGGGTCTTCACACACGGAGCCGTGCCGCCAATACGCGTCGCGGTGCGGGTGTTTGAGCCACTCCTGAATCAAGAAGGGTTCATGGGCCAAACGTGCCAGCCACATCTCGCGCCAACGATCCCCCACCATCAGGGGGTCGGGCGGTCTCGAGGAATAGGCGAGCATGGTCGCGGCCCAGCCCATGTTTTCGTTCAACAGCGTGCCGCCCTTGTAGTGGATGTCGTCTTCGTAGCGGTCATCGGTGGAGCAGAGCGTCACGATGGCGGCTAGGGCCGGCGGGCGTAAGGCCGCCACTTGCAAGGCGTTGAACCCACCCCAAGAAATGCCGAACATGCCCACTTTGCCGCTGCACCAAGGTTGCGCAGACAACCACTCGATGACCTCCACCGCATCGTCGAGTTCTTGGGCCGTGTACTCGTCGTCCATCAGGCCATCGCTGTCGCCGTTGCCACGGATGTCCACCCGCACACAGGCATAGCCGTGGCCCGCCAAATACGGGTGTGTCAGCGCATCGCGCACCACCGTGCCGTCGCGTTTGCGGTAGGGCAAGTACTCCAACAAAGCGGGCACCGGGCGCGA
Source organism: Pseudomonadota bacterium (assembly GCA_041176905.1). GTDB lineage: Bacteria > Pseudomonadota > Gammaproteobacteria > Burkholderiales > Burkholderiaceae_C > Hydrogenophaga. Next base: position 3,466 of record JBEDCE010000053.1, on the reverse strand, counting down.
TGCCGCGTCTTTGGGCAACCACATCCTCATGGCCAGGCGCGTGCCGTCCGACAAGGTCATGAACTGGTTTTCAATTTCTTGGACTTCACGCGGGAAGGTGTGTAGGGTCTGGACAGGTTCGAGGTTCATGTTGCCCGTTATACACGCGAGCCAACCGGCCCCAACAGCGCTGAGTGCGACCCAGAAAGTTCAAAAAACGTCATTCATAGGCCTATCGACAAAAACCCGCAATCCCAGTGTTTATGCCGTTTGCGAACAGGTGTCGCTTACCTTATGATCATCTCGAATGCGACCACCCGGCCGTTGATTTCTCACGCCCCCACATGCACCACGCCCCTGACTCCAACAACTGGACCTGGCTCCAACCGCTTTTGACGCAACACCAAGGTCAAGCCGGTGGTTTGTTGCCTTTGCTGCACGACATCCAAGACCGCATGGGTTTTGTGCCCGCCGGGGCCGTGCCCCTGATCGCCCAAGCCATGAACCTTTCTCGCGCCGAAGTGCACGGCGTCATCAGCTACTACCACCACTTTCGCACCGAAGCCCCGGGCCAGCATGTGGTTCAAATTTGCCGGGCCGAGGCTTGCCAAGCCTGTGGCGGCGAAGCGCTCATGGACCAAGCTCAAGCCAGCCTCGGTTGCGCCGAGCACGAGACCAGTGCCGATGGGCGCTTCACCCTCGAATCGGTTTACTGCTTGGGCCTGTGTGCGTCCTCGCCCGCCGTGCAAATCGGCGATCGCCTGCACGCCCGGATGGACCCGGCCAAACTCAAACAGCTGTTGGCCGTGGCCGGAGGTGCCCGATGAGCGCGCGCATTTTCATTCCCTGCGATTCCGCGGCCTTGGCCGTGGGCGCCGACGAGGTGGCACAAGCCTTCCAAGACCACGCGGCAGCGCGTGGCCTGGTCGTGGACGTGCAGCGCAACAGTTCGCGTGGCCTGTTTTGGTTGGAGCCGTTGTTGGAGGTGCAAACCGAGCAAGGTCGCATTGCCTATGGCCCCGTGAGCCCTGAAGACGTCCCCTCGCTTTTGGCCGCCGATGTCCTGCACGGGGGAGCACACCCTTTGTGTTTGGGCCCCACCGAACAGATTCCGTTTCTGGCGCAACAACAGCGCCTGACGTTTGCGCGCATGGGCATCACACGCCCACTGTCGCTGGAGGACTACGCCGCACACGGCGGCTGGCAAGGCTTGCAGCAAGCGCTGTCGCAGTCCAGCGAAGCAGTGGTTCAAACCGTGCTGGACTCGGGCTTGCGTGGCCGCGGTGGTGCGGCCTTTCCGGCCGGCATCAAATGGCGCACGGTCTTGGGTGCTGTGTCGACGCAAAAATACGTGGTGTGCAACGCCGACGAAGGCGACTCGGGCACGTTCTCCGACCGCATGACCCTCGAGGGCGACCCCTTCATGCTGATCGAGGGCATGGTCATCGCGGGTTTGGCGGTGGGTGCCACACAAGGTTTTATCTACATCCGCTCTGAATACCCACACGCCATTGCCACCATGAGGCAAGCGATCGCGCTGTGCGAATCGGCGGGCTTCTTGGGACGCGATGTCATGGGCAGTGGCCGGGCCTTTGCGCTGCAAGTGCGCAAAGCCGCGGGCTCGTATGTGTGCGGCGAAGAAACCGCCATGCTCGAGAGCATCGAAGGCAAACGCGGCATCGTGCGGGCCAAGCCCCCACTGCCCGCCATCGAAGGTTTGTTCGGCCAGCCCACGGTGATCAACAACGTGATCACCCTGGCCAGCGTGCCCCTCATCTTGGCCAAGGGCTCGGCTTTCTACAAAAACTTCGGTGTGGGTCGCTCCACCGGCACCCTGCCGTTCCAACTGGCGGGCAACATCCGACACGGCGGTTTGGTGGAGCGCGCCTTTGGCCTGACCTTGCGCGAATTGCTGTTCGATTTTGGCGGCGGCAGTCGCAGTGGTCGTCCCATCAAAGCGGTGCAAGTGGGTGGGCCTTTGGGCGCCTATGTGCCCGAATCCCAATGGGATGTGCCCCTGGATTACGAGGCCTACGCCGCCATTGGCGCGGTCGTGGGACACGGCGGCATCGTGGTGCACGACGACAGCGCCAACATGGCCCAGTTGGCCCGTTACGCCATGGCCTTCTGCGCCTTGGAGAGTTGCGGCAAGTGCACGCCTTGCCGCATCGGCTCCACGCGCGGCGTGGAGACGATCGACCGCCTGCGCAACAGCGCCGACAAAACCCAACCCGTGAAGCTCTTGCGTGACTTGTGCGACACCATGCTGAACGGCAGTCTGTGCGCCATGGGCGGCATGACGCCCTACCCGGTGCTTTCGGCCCTGAACCATTACCCCGAAGATTTTGGCTTGACCGCCCCTGCGCCGTCTGTTGAATAAGGAAAACGCCATGCTGATGTACCTCAAACAAGAACGCGATCACGGCACACCGGCGGTCCAATCCGACGAAACCGTGGCATTGCAGATCGACGGTTACACGGTGCAAGTGCCCAAGGGCACCTCACTCATGCGCGCGGCCGTGGAGGCCGGCATTCAAGTGCCCAAGCTGTGCGCCACCGACAGCTTGGAGCCCTTTGGCTCTTGCCGTTTGTGCTTGGTGGAAATCGAAGGCCGCAAAGGCTTCCCGGCTTCGTGCACCACGCCCGCCGAAGCGGGCATGGTCGTGCGCACCCAAACCCCGAAACTGCAAGACCTGCGCAAAGGGGTGATGGAGCTCTACATCTCCGACCACCCCTTGGACTGCCTGACCTGCAGCGCCAATGGCAATTGCGAGTTGCAAGACATGGCCGGCGTGACCGGCTTGCGCAACGTGCGCTACGGCGTGGGCGCCGCTGCCGGCGATCACCACTGCGACATGGCCAAAGACGAAAGCAACCCTTACTTTACGTACGACCCCAGCAAGTGCATCGTGTGCAACCGCTGTGTGCGCGCTTGTGAAGAAACCCAGGGCACGTTTGCGCTGACCATTTCGGGCCGGGGTTTTGAGAGCCGCGTGTCGGCCGGCCAAGACCAGCCCTTCATGGACAGCGAGTGCGTGTCTTGTGGCGCTTGTGTCGAGGCTTGCCCCACCGCGACCTTGCAAGAAAAGTCCATCATCGAACTCGGCCAACCCGAGCACAGCCTGATCACCACCTGCGCCTACTGCGGCGTGGGTTGCGGCTTCAAAGCCGAGATGAAGGGCAACACCGTGGTGCGCATGGTGCCTTGGAAAGACGGCAAAGCCAACGAAGGCCATTCCTGTGTGAAGGGCCGTTTTGCTTGGGGCTACGCCACTCACCAAGACCGCATCACGCAGCCCATGATCCGCGCCAAGATCACCGACCCATGGAAGGAAGTGAGCTGGGACGAGGCGATCCAACACGCTGCGTCCGAAATCAAACGCATCCAAGCCCAGCACGGCAAAGACTCGGTCGGCGGGATCACGTCTTCGCGCTGCACCAACGAAGAGACCTACTTGGTGCAAAAGCTCGTGCGTGCGGCCTTCAA
>JBEDCE010000052.1:0-10634 GCA_041176905.1 Pseudomonadota bacterium | reverse complement strand
CCTGTGCTTCGGTGGGTGCGGCCGTGCCCACATTGGCCCAACCCACACCGCCGGCAAAGGCCAGCGGCAAGCCGGTCTCGCGCGCCAAGTCCGCGGCGTGGTGCAGTCGCATGAGGCTGGCGCTGTTCGGGCTCGGTGTGGTTTGACCATCGGCTAAGGGCTCCAAGCCGCCGCCCAAGACCACGATGGCCTGAGCGCCTTGGGCGCGGATGTCGGCCGCTGACAGCGATGGATGCTGGGGCAGTGCGTGACGGGCCAACCACACCGCGCTGCCGTGGCAGCTCAGCAGCCACAAGGCCAGGATGCCGCTGAGCAGCATCAACGAGCCAGCCCGTTGACGGCGCCAATGCCAACCCAACAAGACCCACAGCAAGAGGCTGGTGGGCGGCAAGATGAGGGCGGTCAAGATGGGCTTGAGTTCGCCCATGGGTCAGGCTTCGCGGCTGGCCTGACGTTGGCGGCGCATGCGCAGCAACTCGTCGAGCACCAAACACACCGCACCGATGCTGATGCCCGCATCGGCGATGTTAAATGAGGGGAAGTGGCCGCCGTAGAAGAGGCCTTCGAGGAAGCGGAAGTGAAAGTCCAAGAAGTCCACCACGTAGCCGTAGGCCATGCGGTCGATCACATTGCCCACCGCACCGCCCAAAATGCAGGCCAGTGAAAACGCCATCAAACGTTCGTGGCTGTGACCGCGCAGCATCCAGACGATGAAGCCCGTGGCGCCAACGCCCACAGAGGTAAAAAACCAACGTTGCCAGCCACCCGCATCGGCCAAGAACGAGAAGGCCGCGCCGCTGTTGTGCACGCGCACGATGTTGAAGTACTCGGTGACGTAGGTGCTGTCACCGAGTTGGTACAAGCCCACGATGGTCAGCTTGGTGAACTGGTCGGCCAACAGGATCAAACCGGCCAAGACCAACCAGGGCCAAGGAGATGCGCGTTGCTCGCTCATCACGCGGCCTTTCGGGTTTCACCGGCGCCGGTGCCAGCGGCTTCATTCAAGTTGCTCACGCATCGGCCGCAAATCGTGGGGTGTTCGGCGTGTTGGCCCACGTCCTCGCTGTAGTGCCAGCAGCGGTCGCACTTGTGGGCGGCGCTGGCTTGCACCGCCACGCTCAAGCCTGGGCCTTGGACCAAACGGACTTGGGAGGTGATGAACACAAACTTCAGGTCATCGCCCAAAGCGGCCAAGGCGGCGTGAGTCTCGCCTTCGCACTGGATGCTCAACTCGGCCTGCAGCGAAGCACCCACCAGACCGGCGGTTCGTTGGTTTTCGATGTCTTTGTTGGCCAAGTCCCGTACCTGTTGCACGATCGCCCAACGCGCCATCAAAGCCGCGTCGACGTGACCCAAGTCGGTGAAGGTTTCCAAGAAAATGGTCTTGGATGAGCCAAACGTGGTCCACGCTTCTTCCGCTGTGAAGCTCAGAAACGGCGCCATCCAACGCAGCATGGCGTGGGTGATTTGGTGCAAAGCGGTTTGTGCGCTGCGGCGTGCGAGTGACTTGGGCGCAGTGGTGTACAGGCGGTCTTTGAGCACGTCCAGATAAAACGCGCCCAAGTCTTCCGAGCAATACAGCTGCAGTTTGCTCACCACGGGGTGGAACTCGTAGGCATCGAAGTGGGCCCGAATCTCGGTCTGCAACTCGGCCGCGCGAGACAAGGCGTAGCGGTCGATCTCCAACAAATCCTCAAACGCCACGGCGTCTTTAGCCGGGTCGAAGTCGCTCACGTTGGCCAGCAAGAAGCGCAGGGTGTTGCGGATGCGGCGGTAGGCGTCGACCACGCGGGCCAGGATTTTGTCGTCGATGTTCAAGTCGCCCGAGTAGTCGGTGCTGGCCACCCACAGGCGCACGATCTCGGCGCCCATTTTGTCGCTGACCTCTTGGGGTGCGACCGTGTTGCCCAAGCTCTTGCTCATCTTGCGGCCTTGGCCGTCGGTGGCAAAGCCGTGGGTCAACAGGCCTTTGTAGGGTGCGCGGTCGAACAGCGCGCAGCCCAGCAACAAGGAGCTGTGGAACCAGCCGCGGTGTTGGTCGTGGCCTTCCAAGTACAGGTCGGCCTCGGGGCCTTGGGCGTGGCTCGCGCCATTCGGGTAGGCTTGGGCGTGGCTGCCGCGCAGCACGTGCCAGAAGGTCGAGCCTGAGTCAAACCAGACCTCCAAGATGTCGGTGCTCTTGGTGTAGCTGGCGGCGTCGTCGCCGGGCTGGTTGAGGATGTCTTCCACCGTCGCGCGGCTCCAAGCCTCGATGCCGCCTTTTTCCACGATGGCGGCCGCTTGGTCCAAGATCGCCATGGTGCGTGGGTGCAGCTCGCCGCTGTCTTTGTGCAAGAAAAAGGGCACGGGCACCCCCCAGCTGCGTTGGCGCGAGATGCACCAGTCGGGGCGGTTGGCGATCATGTCGCGCAAGCGGCTGCGACCGTTCTCGGGGTAGAAGGCGGTTTGGTCGATGGCGTCCAAGGCCAGCTGGCGCAAGGTCTTGGGGGCTTTGTCTTTGGTAAAGACGCCTTCGCCCTCGTCCATGCGCACGAACCATTGCGCCGCGGCGCGGTAGATCACCGGCGTTTTGTGGCGCCAGCAGTGCGGGTAGCTGTGGGTGATGCCCACCGTGGCCATCAGGCGGCCGTGCTCGCGCAAGGTCTCGATGATGACGGGGCAGGCTTTCCAGATGTGTTGGCCGCCAAAGAGCGGCAGCTCGTCGGTGTACACGCCGTTGCCTTGCACCGGGTTCAAGATGTCGTCGTAAGCCATGCCGTTGGCGACACAGCTGTTGAAGTCGTCCACGCCGTAGGCGGGCGAGGAGTGCACGATGCCGGTGCCGTCGCCGTCGCTCACGTAGTCGGCCAAGAAGAGTGGCGACAGGCGTCGGTAGCTGTAGGGGCCGCTGCCGCTGTCGACGTTGTAGAGCGGGTGGCGGAACACCTGGCCGCGCAGCGCCTCGCCCTTGGCCGTGGCCAAGACGGTGCCGGTGGTGCCGTAGCGCTCCAAACACTTCTCCACCAAATTCGCGCCCAGCAGCAACACCCCTTTGGGCGTGTCGACCAGTGCGTATTCGAGTTCGGGGTGGGCGTTGAGCGCTTGGTTGCCGGGGATGGTCCAGGCGGTGGTGGTCCAGATCACGGCAAAGGCGGTTTTGCCCGCAGGCAAGGCGGCCAGGCCAAAGGCTTGGGCCAAGCGGCTCGGGTCGTTCGACTCAAAGGCCACGTCCAGCGTGTCGCTTTGTTTATCGGCGTATTCGATCTCGAACTCCGCGAGCGACGAGCCGCAGTCAAAACACCAGTACACGGGTTTCAGGCCACGGTAAACAAAGCCGCGCTCGATGACGCGCTTGAAGGCGCGGATTTCACCGGCTTCGTTGGCGAAGTCCATGGTGCGGTAGGGGCGTTCCCAGTCGCCGAGCACGCCCAAGCGCTTGAAGTCTTCGCGCTGTTGGTCGATTTGTTCGGTGGCGAAGGCGCGGCTCTTGGCCTGCATGTCGTCACGGCTGAGCTTGCGGCCGTGCAGTTTTTCGATCGCGTTTTCGATGGGCAAGCCGTGGCAGTCCCAGCCGGGGATGTATTGCGCGTCAAAGCCCGCCAATTGTTTGGACTTGACGATCATGTCCTTGAGGACTTTGTTGAGCGCGTGGCCGATGTGCAGCTTGCCGTTGGCGTAGGGCGGGCCGTCGTGCAAGACGAAGAGTGGTGCGCCTTGGCGCGCGGTGCGCAGCTGCTGGTACAGGCCTTGGCTGTGCCAGTCTTGTGCCCATTGCGGCTCGCGCTTGGGCAAGTCCCCCCGCATCGGGAAGGGCGTGTCGGGCATGTTGAGCGTGGCGCGGTACGGGCTGGCGGGAGCGGCCGGGGCTTTTTTCGAATCAGACATGGGGGCTGTGTTTCGCGGTTGTGGGCATGGAGGCAAAAAATGCCCGGGCATCCTGAGTGTCTTTGGCGATGCCTTGGGTCAAGGCATCCAGGCTGTCGTACTTGAGCTCATCGTGCAATTTGTGCAGCAGCTCGACACGCACGATTTTACCGTAGGCCTCCCCGCCGGGCAGGGCTTGGCGCAAGGCCTCGGGCCATTGCAGGCAGTGGGTTTCGAGGAGCACCCGCCCGCCGTTGACGTCGTTCGGGTCGAGCGATGGGCGAACGCCCAAATTGGCCACGCCGGGCAGGGCGCTGCCATCGGGCATGAGGCCAAAGACCTGCACCACGAAAATCCCGCTGGCCGCGGGTTTCCAGTGGGCAAAGCGCAGGTTCAGGGTGCGAAAACCGTCGCCAGCGCCCGGCGCACTCTCGGCCAGTTGACGCCCGAGTTGACGCCCGCGCACCACGTGCCCGCTGATGCTGTAGGGCCGTCCAATCAGGGCCGCAGCCTCGTCCATGCGGCCCGTGGCCAAGGCTTGGCGCACCGCCGAGCTGGACACACGGGTGTTGTGCACCTCGTAGCTTTGCATGCGCGCCACGTCAAACCCCAAGCGGGCACCGGCCGCGTCCAACAGCGCGTAGTCGCCCGCGCGGCGAGCGCCAAAACGGAAGTCGTCACCCACCAACACATAACGCACCCCGAGCGCGCCGACCAAGCTGTCTTCGATGAAGCGTTCTGGGGCTTGGCTGGCCAAGGCTGCGTTGAAGGGCATCACCACACACTGATCCACCCCGCAGCGGCGCAGGCCTTCGAGCTTGTCGCGCAAAGTGGCGATGCGTGCGGGGGCCAGTTCGGGTTGTTGGCGTTGCTCGGCAAAGAAGTCGCGTGGGTGCGGCTCGAACGTCATGACACAACTGGGCACGCCGCGTTGGCGCGCTTCGCCGATCAGCAGGGCGAGCATGGCTTGGTGCCCACGGTGCACGCCGTCGAAGTTGCCGATGGTCAGCGCACACGCGCTGGCGATTTCGGGGTGGTGAAGGCCGCGAAAAATCTGCATGGTGTCGTTCAGGTCTGCAACAAAGCGGCCACCGCTTTGGGGTAGATGCGGTGCTCTTGGGTCAAGACTCGCGCGGCCAGTGTGGCGGCCGAGTCGTGGGGCAACACCGGCACCACGGCTTGCGCCAAGATGGGGCCGTGGTCGAGCTCGGCGGTGACGCGGTGCACGGTGGCGCCAGCGAAGCGGCAGCCCGCGTCCAAGGCGCGTTGGTGGGTGTGCAAGCCGGGGAAGGCCGGCAAGAGCGAGGGGTGGATGTTGACCAAACGGCCCTCGTAATGGGCGACAAAACCCGGCGTCAAGATGCGCATAAACCCCGCCAAGACCACCAAGTGAGGGTCGTGGCGGTCGATCTCGGCCATCAGCGCGGCGTCAAAGGATTCGCGCGGTTGGGGCTGATCGGCAAAAGCCCGGTGGTCAACCACGGCGGTGGCAATCCCGTGTTCGCGCGCGAACACCAAACCCCCGGCATCGGCTTTGTTGCTGATGACGGCGCTGACCCGAGCTCCCCAACGGGATTCCCAGCGCTGAGCCTGCGCGGCGCGCACGATGGCGGCCATGTTGGAGCCGCCGCCGGAGATGAGGATGGCGATGGACTTCATGGGGCGCTGGACACCGCTTGGAAGCGCGCTTGTTCCACGCCGTCGATGGTCACGCGCTCCAAAAACATGGCCGCGGGACGCACCCACAGGCCGCGCTGGCCGTACAGGGCGCGGTACAGCGTCATGGGCTCCAGGCTCTCGCTGTGGCGCACCGTGTCGATCACCTCGTAGAGCCCGCCTTTGTAGTGGCGGTACAGGCCGGGCGGCGTCTGGATCAGCGGGGGCAGGTCGTGGTCGTTCATGGGGGATGCGAAAAGCGGGTCACAAATACTTGCTATATTGGAACATGGCTGGACACACGGCCCGCCGCCCCAGCGGTTGGCCTTTCAGACGCGATGCCGATGACCCGTGGTCAACAAGGAGTCCGATGTGAAGGTGTTGAAACTCTCCGCCCAAGGCTTGCCCCAGTCTTGGATCAGTTTGGAAGAAGCGGTCTTGCATTACGCCGCGGATGAGGTGCGCTGGGAAATGGGCGAGCGCATCGCGGTGTTCCACGGCGGGCACAACGCGGTGACGGGCCTGCAGTCCGAAATCGCCATCAACTCCATCATCGGCACACGCGGGGTGCCCAAGGTCAACCCCTTTGACGCCATGCCCACGCTGACCAACAGCAAGTTGTTTTCGCGTGACCGCTGCGTGTGTGCGTATTGCGGCAACCGTTGCCATGAAGAGCTGCTCACCCGAGAGCACATCCGCCCCTTGGGCCAGCGCGGGCAAGACCACTGGATGAACGTGGTGACGGCGTGCAAGTCGTGCAACCACCGCAAAGGTAACCGAACGCCCGAGCAAGCCCACATGCCGCTGCTGTACGCGCCCTACACGCCCAGCCTGTGGGAAGACTTCATCCTGCGCAACCGCCGCATCTTGGCCGATCAGATGGCGTTTTTGGCGACCCAATTGCCCAAGAACTCGCGGCTGCACACCTGAATCACATCGAGCGGTGGAACACCAAGCCAGCGTGTTCGCGCATGGCGTGGAATTTGATCTTCGGCCACTGGGCCTCCACCGCGCGCAAGGTGGCCGAGTGGTCGACCAAGAGCGTGGGGGCGTCCACCGCGTCCAAGGCCACGCGGTGGCTGTTGGCATCGATGAATTTTTTCAGCTCCACGTCGCCACCGTCTTCGGGTGCGCAGGTCACCCAACGCGCCACTTGGTAGGGGCTGTTGATGATGCGGGCTTTGACGCCGTACTCGTGCTCCAAGCGGTGCGCCACCACCTCGAACTGCAGTTGGCCGACCGCGCCGAGCAACAAGACCGAGCCGGCCACCGGGCGAAACACCTGAATCGCGCCTTCTTCGCCGAGCTGGGTCAAGCCAGCGCGCAGCTGTTTGCTGCGCAGCGGGTCGGCCACTTCGACGCTGCGGATGATCTCGGGCGCAAAAAAGGGCAGGCCGGTGAATTGCAGGTTCTCGCCTTCGGTCAGGGTGTCGCCGAGCTGCAGCACCCCGTGGTTGGGGATGCCGATGATGTCGCCCGCAAAGGCTTCGTCCAAGAGTTCGCGGCGTTGGCTCAAAAAGCTCACCACGGTGTTGGGGCGCAGGTCCTTGCCACTGCGCACCACCTTGAGTTTCATGCCGCGCTCAAAGTGGCCGCTGGCCAGGCGCACAAAGGCGATACGGTCGCGGTGCGCGGGGTCCATATTGGCTTGGATCTTGAAGACCACGCCGGTGAATTTGGGCTCTTCGGGTTGCACCGTGCGCTGGATGGACGTGCGCTCGCCGGGCGGCGGCGCCAAGTCGACCAAAGCGTCGAGCACCTCGCGCACGCCGAAGTTGTTGACCGCCGAGCCAAACAGCATCGGGGTTTGTTGGCCGTTCAAAAACTGGGCCTCGTCGAACGAAGGCGAAGCGCCCGCGACCAGTTCGAGCTCGTCCTTGGCTTGAGCGAACTCGGCGCCGAAACGCTGCAAGCTGACGGCGTTGTCCAAACCCACGAGCACCTCTTCTTCGCCACCGCGGCGGTCTTCACCGGCGGCGAACACGCGCATCTGGTCGGTGCGGCGGTCGTACACGCCGCGAAAGGTCTTGCCCATGCCCACGGGCCAAGTAAAGGGCACCACGGTCATGCCGAGTTCGCGTTCGATCTCGTCCATCAGGTCCAGCGGCGACTGCACCTCGCGGTCCATTTTGTTGACGAAGGTCAGGATGGGCGTGTTGCGGGCGCGGCAAACCTGCAGCAAGCGGCGGGTTTGGGGCTCCACGCCGTTGCCCGCGTCGATCACCATGAGCGCGGCGTCCACCGCGGTGAGCACGCGGTAGGTGTCTTCTGAGAAGTCTTGGTGGCCCGGGGTGTCGAGCAGGTTGATCACGCAGTCGCGGTATTCCATCTGCATGACCGAGGAGGCCACGGAGATGCCGCGTTGCTTTTCGATCTCCATCCAGTCGGAGGTGGCGTGGCGCGCGGCCTTGCGTGCCTTGACCGAACCGGCGATGTTGATCGCGCCCGAGAACAGCAAGAGCTTCTCGGTGAGCGTGGTTTTACCGGCGTCGGGGTGGGAGATGATGGCGAAGGTGCGGCGGCGCTTCACCTGGTGTGCGATGTCTGACATAGCCCTCGATTATCCCCGGTGGGACAATACACCCCATGCACCCCAAAGCCCTCCTCGAAGAAAGCGCTCGATTGATCGAGCAAGTGTTCAAGTTTGACCACCCGGCCGACGCCGTGGTGGCGCGGTTTTTTCGCGAGAACCGATCCCTCGGCCCGCGCGAGCGCAGCACCTTGTCCGACACGGTTTACGCTGCTCTGCGCCAGCGCCTGAAGTTCGAGGCCTTGGCCCGATCGGGCAGTGGCTCGCGCTGGCGCCGACTGGCCATTTTGGGTTTTGCCGCCGAGCGCGACTTTTTGCTCGGTGCCATCACCGAACCCGAAAAAGTTTGGTTGGCCCAATGCGACGCCGTGGACCCCGCCGACTGGCTGCCCCAGCACCGCCACAACCTGCCCGAATGGCTGGCTCAGTCGCTCCAAGCCCAAGTGGGCGAGGGTTTTGACGCCTTGGTCAGCAGCCTGAACCAGCCCGCACCGCTGGATTTGCGCATCAACACCCAAAAGAAAAAACGCGAGGCCGTCTTGGCCGAACTCCATGCCGCAGGCTTGGACGCCCAGGCCACGCCGTATTCCCCATGGGGCATCCGGCTCAAAGGCAAACCGTCCTTGGCCAAAGTGCCGGCCTTTGTGCAGGGCGAGGTCGAGGTGCAAGACGAAGGCTCGCAACTCTTGGCCTTGCTGCTCGACGCCAAGCGCGGCGAGATGGTGGTGGACTTTTGCGCCGGTGCCGGGGGCAAGACCTTGGCCATTGGCGCGTCCATGCGCAACAGCGGCCGTCTGTACGCGTTTGACACCTCCGGCCACCGCCTCGATGCCCTCAAGCCCCGCTTGGCGCGCAGCGGCCTGTCCAATGTGCACCCGGTGGCCATCGCCCACGAGCGCGACGAGCGCATCAAGCGTTTGGCCGGCAAGATCGACCGTGTTTTGGTCGACGCCCCCTGTTCGGGTTTGGGCACCTTGCGCCGCAGCCCCGACCTGAAGTGGCGTCAAACCCCCGCCACGGTGGCCGCCCAGGCCGAGCTACAACTGGCCATCCTGCACAGCGCGGCACGATTGCTCAAGCCCGGCGGCCGGCTGGTTTATGCCACCTGCAGCCTCTTGCCGGAAGAAAACGAGCGGGTCGCCCAAGCTTTCGAGGCCACCCACCCGGGCTTTGTGCGCTTGCCGGTGCAATCGGTGCTCGAGCAGGCACAGGTCGCCTCTGCGGGTGATTTGTGCGCTGGCGAGGGGGGCGATTGGCTGCGTTTGTGGCCCCATCGGCACCAGACAGACGGTTTTTTTGCGGCTGTTTGGCAGCAAAAGACGTAAAAAAAGCAACAAATACAGCTTTTTTAAGGGGAGTCGGCCGGGTAATGCCCTTTTAGGGTGTGTACCCCTTGGTGAAACACCCCCCCGCCTTTAAAATACCGTTTTGGTCAGCCCATCTGGGCACAGCCGATTTTTGGCACCGCTTGCGCTGAGCGGCAACAAGGACAGACATGAATTTTTCGATTGCAGACACCCTCTTGATGTTCTGGGACGGCCTGATCAACTTCTTGATCCACGGCCTGACCGGTGCTGCCTGGTGGCAGGTGCTGATCGTGACGCTGGTGTTTACCCACATCACGATCGCCAGCATCACCATCTTTTTGCACCGCCACCAAGCCCACCGCTCGCTGGACCTGCACCCCATTCCCTCGCATTTTTTCCGTTTCTGGTTGTGGATGACCTCTGGCATGGTCACCAAGGAGTGGACCGCCATTCACCGCAAGCACCACGCCAAGTGCGAACACGAGGGCGATCCCCACAGTCCCGTGTTGTTTGGTATCAAGAAAGTCCTGTTGGAAGGCTCTGAGTTGTACCGTGCCGAGGCCAAGAACAAAGAAACCTTGGAACGCTACGGCCACAACACCCCCAACGACTGGTTGGAAAAGCACGTTTACACCGGACATTCGCGTCTGGGCGTCACCTTGATGCTGATCATCGATGTGGCCTTGTTTGGCGCCTTGGGCCTGACGGTCTGGGCGGTGCAAATGGTTTGGACGCCCGTGACGGCCGCCGGCATCATCAACGGCTTGGGCCACTGGTGGGGCTACCGCAACTTTGAAGCGGTCGACGCCAGCACCAACGTCTCACCTTGGGGCATCATCATCGGTGGCGAAGAGTTGCACAACAACCACCACACCTACCCCACTTCGGCCAAGTTGTCGGTCAAGCCTCACGAGTTCGACATTGGCTGGATGTACATCAGCATCCTCAAGTTCTTCGGTTTGGCCACGGTCAAAAAAGTGCCACCCAAAATGGCTTTTGGAGAAGTCAAAGCCGTCGCCGACGAGAAGACTTTGGAAGCCATCATTGCCAACCGCTATGAAGTCATGGCGGGTTATGCCCGTGAATTGCGCGCCGTGTGCCAACGCGAGATCAGTGCCATGCAAAGCAAAGGTGCCGACACCGCCGTCATGAAAGCCGCTGGCCGCTGGTTGCACCGCGACGCCGAGAAGGTGCCCGCTGAAGTTCAGCCCCAGTTGCAACAAGCCCGTGCCGAGCACCCCGTGCTCGACAAAATGGTGACCATGCGCGAAGAACTGCGCGCTCTGTGGTCGACCACC
>JBEDCE010000051.1:0-10756 GCA_041176905.1 Pseudomonadota bacterium | reverse complement strand
TGCTGCGCACCCAAGTGGGTGCCGAAGAAATTGCCGAGGTGGTGAGCCGCGCCACCGGCATCCCAGTGGCCAAAATGATGCAGGGCGAAAAAGACAAGCTGCTGCAAATGGAAGACAAGTTGCACCACCGTGTGGTCGGCCAAGACGAGGCCATCGCGGCTGTGGCCAACGCCATTCGCCGTTCGCGATCTGGCTTGTCCGACCCCAACCGCCCCACGGGCTCCTTCTTGTTCTTGGGCCCCACCGGCGTGGGCAAGACCGAGCTGTGCAAAGCCTTGGCCGGCTTTTTGTTCGACACCGAAGAGCACTTGGTGCGCATCGACATGAGCGAGTTCATGGAGAAACACTCCGTGGCCCGATTGATCGGAGCGCCTCCCGGCTACGTGGGCTACGAGGAAGGCGGTTACCTGACCGAAGCCGTGCGCCGCAAGCCCTACAGCGTGCTCTTGCTCGACGAGGTGGAGAAAGCCCACCCCGACGTGTTCAACGTGCTGCTGCAGGTGCTCGATGATGGCCGCTTGACCGATGGCCAAGGCCGAACCGTGGACTTCAAGAACACCGTCATCGTCATGACCTCCAACATCGGCTCGCACCTGATCCAAAACATGGTGGGCCAGCCCTACGATGAGGTCAAAGACGCCGTGTGGGACGAGCTCAAAAACCACTTCCGCCCCGAGTTCTTGAACCGCATCGACGAGACCGTGGTGTTCCATGCACTTGACGCTCAACACATCGAATCCATCGCTGGCATCCAGCTCAAGGCCTTGCAAGCGCGCTTGCAGAAAATGGACTTGCGCTTGGAAGTCACCCAGGCGGCTTTGGTGGAGCTGGCCAAGGTCGGCTTCGACCCTGTGTTCGGTGCGCGCCCCCTCAAACGCGCCATCCAGCAGCGCATCGAGAACCCGCTCTCCAAGCTGCTGCTCGAGGGCCGTTACCCACCGAAATCGGTGATACCAGTCGGGGTCGATCCGGTGCGCAACCCTGGCGTTTTTGAGTTCGGGAGCCCGATCGCCTACGATTGAGGGATGAACACAGCACGGCAAGATGCACGGGTGATTGCTTTGGTGGGCTTGGCCCACGGCACATCGCATTTCTCCCACCTCTTGCTCGCGCCCCTGTTCCCGCTCTTCATTCGGGATTTCGGTCTGAGCTACGCGCAAGTGGGTTGGCTCATGAGCGCGTTTTTTGTGGTCTCGGGCACCGGCCAAGCCTTGTCGGGGTTTTTGGTCGATCGCGTCGGCACCCGGCGCGTCATGATGGCCGCGTTGAGCTGTTTTGTGCTGGCCTCGCTCATGGCATCACAAGCCGATGGTTACCGCGACCTTTTTGTGGTGGCCGTGTTGGCGGGCTTGGGCAATGCGCCGTTTCACCCGGTGGACTTCAGCATCTTGAACCAACGCGTCTCCAGCGCCCGTTTGGGGCATGCCTTCAGCGTGCACGGTTTGAGCGGTCAGCTCGGTTGGGCTTTGGCGCCGGTGTTTTTGGTGGGCATTGGGTCCCTGAGCGATTGGCGCGTGGCCTACCAAGCCGCCGCGCTCATGTACTTGCTGGTGATGGCGGTCTTGTGGTCTCAGCGCCAGTTTTGGCAAACCGACCCACCGGTGCGCAGCCCTGGGGGCTCTGACCATCAGCCGTTGGCGTATTTGCGCTTGCCGGTGGTGTGGTGGTGTTTTCTTTTTTTCATGGTGTCCACCACCATGCTGGCGGTGCTGCAAAACTATGCGCCGTCGATTTTGCGTGCCTTGCTTGGTGTGAGTCTCAAAACCGCCACCCTGACCCTGAGCGCCTACATGCTGATGGGTGCTGTTGGCATGGTGATCGGCGGATTTGTGACCAGTCGATCGCACGGCATGAGCAGCGACCGGGTGGTGGTGATCAGCTTTGCAGCGGCATCGGTCATGCTGATGGTTTGCGCCACAGGTTGGTTGGGCACGGCAGGCACGCTCACGGTCTTGGCTTTGGCCGGTTTGGCCACGGGCGTGGCCGGACCCAGTCGAGACATGATGATTCGCCGCGCCACCCCGCAGGGCGCTACAGGCCGCGTTTACGGCACGGTTTATTCGGGCATTGACGTGGGCTTTGCCATTTCCCCGCTCATCTTTGGTTGGATGATGGACCGCGGTTGGTACCAAGCCACCCTAGTCGGCGCCGCCTTGGTGCTTTGGGGTGCGGTGGCCGCCGCTTGGGCCGTGGGGCAGCGCAGCCCCGAGCGGCCATGAAACAGAACACAACATGAACACACAAAATACCCCCCAGTTGGCAGGCCATTGCTTGGTGCAGTGCCTGATCGAGCAAGGCGTCACCCACGCGTTTGGTGTGCCCGGTGAAAGCTTTTTGGCCGTGCTCGACGGCTTTCACGCCCACGCCGATCGCATCCATTGGATCAGCAACCGCCAAGAAGGGGGCGCGGCTTTCATGGCCGAGGCGCACGGCAAGCTCACGGGCCGCCCAGGGGTGTGTTTCGTCACCCGAGGGCCAGGGGCCACCAACGCATCGATCGGCTTGCACACGGCCCATCAAGACAGCACGCCCATGGTCTTGTTCGTGGGTGATGTGGCCAGCGATGCGCGCGACCGCGAAGCCTTCCAAGAGATGGACTTCGCCACCTTCTTTGGCCCCAGCACCCAAGGCATGGCCAAGCGGGTGGAGCGCATCGATGACGCCAAGCGCATCCCCGAGTACGTGGCGCGGGCCTTTGCCACCGCCATGCAAGGCCGCCCCGGCCCGGTGGTGCTGGTCTTGCCCGAAGACATGTTGACCCAAACCGTCGTGGCCCAGCCTCTGCCTCGGGTGCCCAGCCGCCGCCAAGCGCCCGACCCCGAGGCCATGGAGGCCATTCGCTCGGCCCTCTTGAGCGCCGAGCGGCCGCTGGTCATCGCGGGCGGCCCGGCGTGGTCGGCGCCGGCCGCAGAAGCTTTGCAGGCCTTTGCCGAGAGCTGGCAATTGCCGGTGGCCAATGCCTTTCGTTTTCAGGACACCTTCGACAACCACCACCCGCTATACGCCGGCGACGTCGGCTTGGGGATCAACCCCGCTTTGGCCGAGTGCGTTCGCCGCGCCGACGTCATCTTGGCGCTGGGCCCGCGTTTGGGCGAGGCCACGACCGGCGGCTACACGTTGCTGCAAGCGCCCGTGCCGCAGCAGCGCTTGCTGCACATCCACATCAGCGCCGAAGAGTTGGGCCGGGTCTATCAAGCCGAGGTGGGCGTGTGTGCCGACATGCTCAGCGCCGCCATGGCCTTGGCTGCACTCGATGCGCCAGCCCAGCCGGTATGGCGCGAATGGGCCGCGCAGGCCCAGCGCGATTACCTCGCCAACATCGATGTTGGCAATGGTGGTGTGCGTTGGCCCAGCACCCTGGACATGGCCGAGGTGGTTCATGTGCTGCAACGTCACCTGCCCAGCGATGCGGTGCTGACCAATGGCGCCGGTAACTTCGCGAGTTGGCTGCACCGCTTCTACCGGCACCACGGTTGGGTCAAGGGAGCCAAAACCCAGCTCGCGCCGACCAACGGGGCCATGGGCTACGGCGTGCCAGCCGGCATTGCTGCGGCCATCACCACTGGGCGGGCGGTGTTGACGATCGCGGGCGATGGGGACTTTTTGATGAACGGTCAAGAACTGGCCACAGCGGTTCAGTACGGCGCCAAGACGGTGATCTTGTTGGTCAACAACGCCTCATACGGCACCATCCGCATGCACCAAGAGCGCGAGTTCCCCACCCGCCTGAGCGGCTCGGCCTTGCACAACCCCGATTTCGTGGCCTTGGCTCAAGCCTACGGGTATCGGGCTGAGCGCATCACCCACACCGCCGAATTCGAAGGCGCCTTGCTGCGCGCCATGGCCGCTGAGCAAGGTACGGTGTTGGAGTTGGTCTTGCCCGCCGAAGTCATCACCACCCGCACCACCTTGAGCGCATTGCAAGCCACGGCCCTGCGCCGCTGAGTGGCGTTGAACAGGCAACAAAAAACCGCCCGAAGGCGGTTTTTTTGTGAACGCAACCCGCACGCAGCGGGCAGCGCAGGTTCAGCTCAGGTGAGCGCTGACCAACTTGGTCATTTCGAACATGGTGACCTGTGGCTTCTTGAAGATCACCTTGAGCTTGTCATCGGCATTGATGTTGCGCTTGTTGGTGGCGTCTTGCAGCTTGTGCTTCTTGATGTATTCCCAGATCTTCTTGGTCACTTCCGTGCGGGGCATGGGGGTGGCACCGATCACAGCGGCCAAAGCGGGGCTGATGGTCATGGGCTTCATGAAAGCGGCGCTGGGTGCGCGCTTGGCGGCGGGTGCTTTTTTGGCCGGAGCGGCTTTTTTTGCGGGAGCGGTTTTTGCAGTTGCCATGATGTTGTGTCCTTCGTGAGTAAAGAAAATCGCCAGTCAAAACGTGCTTTCGCACGGGTGACTTGGATGCTAATGGAGAAGTTCTGTCATTCCAAGGTGGAAAGCCTCAATTTTTGACAGTTTTATCTGGGAGAAGCCCCTCAGTGGCCATGAAAACAACACTTCAGCCAGATGCACACTTTTGGTGGGCATCGGTCACTTTATTTCCACCTGTTTGGAAAGCTTTTGAAATGTCCGCCGTTTTGGGTCTTCATCCGCACGGTGCAAGGCACTATGGACAACAGCCACGTCCAGACGGCGGTGGAGGGGCCCGGTCTAAGTGGTGTCTGGGTGGTCGATGGTTGCGCTCAGCCCTGGAAGCCTTTGAACAACATGTAAGCCGCCAAAACGAACAGGGTGTAGGCGAACACCCGCTTGAGTGGCTTGACCGGCATGGCGTGCGCGGCTTTCACGCCCAAAGGCGCCATCAACACGCTGGCCGTGGCGATGACGATCAAAGCAGGCAAATACACATAGCCTGCGGTGGCTTCGGGTAAGTTGGTCAAGCCCCAACCGGCGATCACAAAGCCGATGGTGTTGGCCAAGGCAATGGGAAAGCCCAAAGCCGCACTGGTGGCCACGGCGTTGTGGATGGCGACGTTGCACCACACCATGAAGGGCACGCTGATGAAGCCGCCACCGGCACCCACCAAGCCCGAGAGCGTGCCAATGGCACCGCCGGCGGCCACTTGGCCCGCCGTGCCTGGCATGGTCCGTGAGGGTTTGGGTTTTTTGTCCTTGAGCATTTGCACGGCCGAAAATCCGACAAAGCCCGCAAAAATCCAAGCCAGCACGCTGCCCTTGAGGATCGAGAAAATGCCCAGGCTCGCCACCACTGAGCCCAACACGATGCCAGGCGCCAAGCCACGCACGATGTCCCAACGCACGGCACCCCGTTTGTGGTGAGCGCGAACGCTGGAGATGGAAGTGAAGATGATGGTGGCCATCGAAGTGGCGATGGCCATCTTGATGGACAGGTCCACCGACACGCCACGGTGGCTCAGGATGGCGGTGATGAAGGGCACCATGATCATGCCCCCGCCAATGCCCAACAAGCCTGCCAAAAATCCGGTGCAAAGACCCAAAAGAGCCAGTTGTGCGATCAAGACAGGTTCGATCATTTTTGTTGGTGCTTGGATTGAAAAAGGTGTCTGCGAATGCCGCCGGACCGTCATCCTGAACCGGGGGTTCAGGTGGGCGAGGTCAGCCAGTCTTCGGGTTCATCTGACGCGAGACGCTCTCACCTAACTGGCATGTTCCAAGCCCGTGCTCAATGAGCATTGGTTCAAGGAAATATAAAGCCCGGCGCGCACCGCAGACAAGGCCATTGTAGGCCTTTGTTCAACGCGGTGCACCCATGGCCAGTGCACGGGCTTGGCTGGCCGCCAGGGCCGCGGCATCGGGCGCCATTTGCGTGGGCCAGCCTTGCAGGTGGCGTTGCGCCAAGTCGGCCAAGGCGCTCACCCAAGGTTGGCTGTCGTTGAGGCAGTCGATGTAGGCAAACTTCTCGCCGCCCGCGTGCAAATACGTTTCGCGGGCTTCCATGTTGATCTCCTCCAACGTCTCCAAGCAGTCGCTGGTGAAGCCAGGGCAGGCCACGTCCATGGTGCGAATGCCTTTTTCGGCCAAAGCGATCAGGGTCGGCTCGGTGTAGGGCTCCAACCACTTGGCTTTGCCAAAGCGCGACTGGAAGGTCACGGTGTACTGGTCTTTGCTCAGCCCGAGTTGCTCGGCCACCAAGCGGGCGGTTTTGTGGCATTCGCAGTGGTAGGGGTCGCCTTTGAGCAGGGTGCGCTCAGGCACGCCGTGAAAGCTCATGAGCAAATGTTCGTTGCGACCATGGGCTTGCCAATGGGCTTGGATTTTTTGGGCCAAGGCTTGGACGTAGCCCGCATCGTCGTGGTAGCGGTTGATGAAGCGAATTTCGGGCAAGTGGCGCGTCTTCAGGCCCCAATGCGCCACAGCGTCGAACACGCTGGCGGTGGTGGTACCGCTGTACTGGGGGTAGGCTGGCAGGATGAGCACGCGCTGCATGCCTCCAGCCTTGAGTTCGTCGAGCACCGAGGCGATGCTGGGGTTGCCATAGCGCATGGCGTAGCGCACCTCAACGTGTTCGCCGCGCGCTTTCAATTCGGCTTGCAGGCCTTGGGCTTGGCGCTGGGTCCACACCTTCAGCGGCGAGCCTTGATCGGTCCACACGCTGGCGTATTTTTCGGCCGATTTGGCTGGGCGCAAGCGCAGGATGATGCCGTTGAGGATCAGCCACCAAATGGCTTTGGGGATCTCGACCACCCGGCTGTCGCTCAAAAATTCGCCCAAATAGCGCC
Source organism: Pseudomonadota bacterium (assembly GCA_041176905.1). Taxonomy (GTDB): domain Bacteria; phylum Pseudomonadota; class Gammaproteobacteria; order Burkholderiales; family Burkholderiaceae_C; genus Hydrogenophaga. The sequence continues at coordinate 4,049 of JBEDCE010000051.1, read as the reverse complement.
GCAAAGCGGCGGCGTTGGGGGCGTCGGGCGTGCCCAAATTGCAGAAAACCACGGCTGTGCGTGCCGCACTGCCGTGGGTGAAAGAAGGTTCTGTATTAAAAGGCATGCGATATTCTCCCCGATCCGCTATTCCCACTTGGAGTGGGCCGTTTCCGAAAGGTTTCTATGTCGTTGAGCATCCATGGCTTGGCCGCCTCGCGCGCCATCCGCCCCCTGTGGGCTGCGGCCGAATTGGGTTTGCCGTTTGAGCACGTGCCCACGTCGTTTGCGGGTGGAGCCACCCGCACCCCCGAATTTCTGGCGATCAACCCCAATGGCCACATCCCCGTGGTGGTCGATGCGCGCGAGGAGGGTCCGGTCGTGGTGTGGGAGAGCATGGCGTGTGCCTTGTACATCGCGCGCCACCACGGCGTGGCCGACGGCGTGAGCATCACCCCAGCCAACCCAGCCGAGGACGCCGAGGCCTTGAAATGGGCGTTTTGGACCGTGACCGAAATCGAGGCCGATGCCTTGACGGTGCTCATGCACCGCATGGTCATGCCCGAAGAGCGCCGCAAACCCGAACTGGCGCAAGCCGCCGAGAAGCGCTTGGCCACGCCGCTGCGGGTGCTTGAGCAGCACCTGCAAGCCCAAGCCCAGCGGGGTCACGCGCACCTGGCCGCTGAGCGTTTCACCGTGGCCGACGTGTGTGTGGCCAGCGTGGTGAATTGGGTGCGCCCCGCCAAAGAACTGATGGCGCAACACCCCCTGGTCTTGGCTTGGTTGATGGCCTGCATGGACCGCCCCGCGCAGCGCGCGGCCAAGGCCAGCGGCGCTTAAGCTGAGGTCGCCGCCAGCGCCGCGGCCACCCCGCTGCGCGTGGCGGCTTCGAGTGTGGATGGGTAAGGGCCCTCGGTGTAATCGCCCGCCGCCCACACACCGTCGGTGATGGCTTGTGTGGGTTTGTGTGTACCGGGCCTGCAGGCATAGGCCGCCCGCTTGTCCACCACGGTTTGCAGATGCGTCAGCCCGGCGGCGGGCCACAGCGCTTGGGCTTGTGCCATCACCGCGGCCGTGATCGATTCGCGCTCGCCCTCGCAGGCGCTCACCACCCAAGCCCAAACACCCGCCATGCGGGGCTCGTGTGGGCTGAGTTGGCCACGGTCGAACACAAATTGCGCCCGATTGGGCCCATGTCCGGGCCGCAAGGCCAGCATCGGGGCCTCCAGCGTCGCAGCAGGGCTGTGGGTGTAGACCGTGGCGATGGCCGTGTGTTGCAAGGCCGAGGCTTGCGCGGCCCAAGCCCGCGCGTCGATTTCGGGCAAAGCTTGCATGGCCTTGGTCGCCACCGCCGCCGAGCTGGCCCAAATGACGCGGTCCACTTCGGTGCTGCCGTGGGGGCCTTGCAAACACCAAGCGTTCGGCCCGCGCGACACACCGTGGATGGTGTGGCCCAAGTGGCATTGCCAGCGATCGGGGTGTTGGGTTTGCAGCGCCAGCGCTGCCGCCTGTGGCCACAGTTGCCCCAAATCGACGCGGGGCAACAGCAGGTCGCTCGCGGCCCATGGCGCAAAACCCGGGTCGCGCAAAGCGTCGCGCATGACGCGCCAAAACACCTGGGCGCTGGCCTCGCTGCTGGGCAGGTTCAAGGCCGACACGCACAGGGGCTCGATGAGTTCGTCCATCACGCGCGGTGGCACGCCCACACAGGCTTGGGCCACGGTGTGCTCGTCGGGCCCCGGTGTGTGTTGCCACCAAGCCCAGGCGAGTTTCAACAAGGCCCACCGTTCGGGCCAACCCCATTGTGCCGAGCCCAAGACCGCAGCCAAGGGCCCCCACGGTGCGGGCCAATGGCGCGCCCAGTGGGGTGCGCACAAACCACCACCGCCCGCCATGGGCAAGCCCAAGGGCAGCCGCAAGAGGCTGTCGCGCAAAGGCACGCCCACCGAGCGCATGAGGCCCAAGGTGGTGGTGTAGGCGCCGATCAAAATGTGTTGGCCGTTGTCCAAGGGCAGGTCGTGACCCTCGGGGCCCTGCACGTTCATCGCACGGGCACGACCGCCGAGTTGGGGCGCGGCTTCGAACAAGGTCACGTGTGCTCCGCGCTGAACCGCGGTGACGGCCGCGGCCATGCCGGCCCAACCGCCGCCGACGATGCCGATGCGCACAGGCGCTGCCATGCTCACAAGCGGCCCAAGGCCTGAACTTTCCAAGCCAACCACAGCTTGCGCAGCGGCGTGAGTTTGACGCGTTGAGTCAGCACCAGCATGGGTTCGGCGGCCACCTCTTGCAGCAAGGTGCGGTAAATGCTGGCCATCATGAGCCCCGGCTTTTGGCTGCGGCGATCGGCCGCGGGCAAGAGCGCCAGCGCTTCGTCGTAGGTGCGCAAGGCGCGTTCACACTGGAATTGCATCAAGGCGGTGAAACGTTGGTTGAAATCGGCGGGGTCGCTGCCTTGGCCGCGCTTGATGAGCTCGTGCGCTTTCACGTCAAAGCGCTGCAACTCATCGATGGGCAGGTAAACGCGACCACGGGCGGCGTCTTCGCCCACGTCACGCAAGATGTTGGTGAGTTGAAGCGCCAAGCCCAAGCGGTGCGCGTAGGCGGTGGTGGCGGCTTCGCTTTGCCCAAAAATGCGCGCCGCCACTTCGCCCACCACACCGGCCACCAAGTGGCAGTACCGTTGCAAATTGGGTAAGTCCAAATAACGGCTTTGGTCCAAATCCATTTGGCAGCCATCGATCACCGCCAAGAGGTGATGGGCTTCAATGCCAAAGGTCGGACACCAGGGCATCAAGGCTTGCATGACGGGGTGGCTGGCTTGGCCGTTGAAGGACTTGGCCACTTCCTGACGCCACCAAGCCAAGGTGGTGTGGGCCACGCCCGGGTCGCTGATCTCGTCCACCACATCGTCCACTTCGCGGCAAAAGGCATAGAAGGCGGTGATGGCCGCACGGCGGTCGCTGGGCAAGAACAAAAACGCGTAATAAAAGCTGCTGCCCGAGGCAGCGGTTTTTTGTTCCACATAGTCTTGTGGCTTCATGGGGCTCTCCGGAGTCGGGTCAGCCAAGACGCGCGTGTTGGTTGGGTTTGCAGCGGCGCCCATGCGGCCTTGTGGGTGGTCAACAAGCCCAAGCAGATCAGTGAGGTGCGCACAGGCACAAAAAAACGGGTGTGGTGCATGGTGGTTTTCAAGGCTCACATGGTCAGGGCACGCCACAGGCACAAGGGCCCGTCGGCGCTTCGAAGGGTGGGGCGCTGCAACCAGGTGCGGTGTTGCAACGCCTCGATGTGGTCCAGCACGCGCAAGCCGCCTTGCACCACGGCGCGCAGCTCCCAGCCCATGCGTCCGGGCACTTGGTGAACCAAGGGCGCACCTTGTTGCATCAGGCTGCGGGCTTGTGTGCACAGCGTCTGTACCACCTGGCGCTGGGCCATGTCCTGCACGCGCGGCTCGGGCGAAAAATCGGCCCAATCCACGCCGTGTTGTTGCAGCAGCGCGCGGGGCAGGTAGTGCCGCTGGCGTGGCCAGTCGGCGCTGAGGTCTTGCCAAAAATTGATCAGCTGCAGGGCACTGCAAATGGCGTCGCTGCGCTGCAGGGCCAAGGTGTCGGTCACACCGTGCAGGTGCAGCAACAAGCGGCCCACGGGGTTGGCGGAGCGCTCGCAGTAATGCAGCAGTTCATCGGTGTTTGCGTAGCGGTGTTGGACATCGGTGTGGCGCACGTCCTGCTCAAAGGCGTCGAGCAAAGCGTGCAGCAAGTGTCCGGGCAATTGGTGCGATTGCACGGCAGCGTGCAAGGGTAAAAAAACACCAGGCCATGCCGATGGCTGTGTCTGCGGCGTACCCGCCAAGGCCTGTGCCAAAGCCGCGCGGTAAGCGCCCAGCACCTGCAGGCGTTCGGCAGCGGTGGCATGGCCCTCGTCGGCGATGTCGTCTGCCGTGCGGGCGAAGTGGTAGATGGCCATGACCGCGGGGCGCAAGGCTTTGGGGCACAGCCAAGAAGCCACCGGAAAATTTTCGTAATGCCCCACCGAGGCCGTCCACGTGGGGTGGGACGGTTGTGGGG
>JBEDCE010000050.1:0-11223 GCA_041176905.1 Pseudomonadota bacterium | reverse complement strand
CTGGATTTGTTGATGGCCTGAAAACGCAGCCCAATGTGCATTCGTGCACGCATTTGGTGCCAATTTCTAGGGTTTCTCATGATAGGCACGGTTTTGGTTCCCATTAAGAATGTATACAAAGATGTGTTCAATCCGGTCCGCAGGGACGGGTCGATGGCACCGATCTTGCTGAGTTTTCGAGGTGGGTAGCAGCGTTGGCGCTGGCCCATCGAACCTTCGTCGTTGAAATCAACCTTTCCTTAGGAGTCACTCATGAACAAGCGCCATTTGCTGCAAGCCGCCGCCCTGCTGTGCACAGCCAACCTCGTGGGCCTGGCCCACGCCCAAACCCCCGTGAAGTTCCAACTCGATTGGCGCTTTGAAGGGCCTGCGGCCCTCTTTTTGCAATCTGAAGCCAAGGGCTACTACAAGGCCGCGGGCTTGAATGTCTCCATCGACGCCGGTACGGGCTCTGCTGCTGCCGTCACGCGCGTGGCCTCTGGCACCTACGACATGGGTTTTGCCGATTTGGCCGCGCTCATGGAGTTCCACGCCAACAACCCCGACACGCCCAACAAGCCTGTGGCCGTGATGATGGTCTACAACAACACCCCTGCCGCCGTGCTGGCCTTGAAGAAAAGCGGTATTACCAAGCCCGCAGATTTGAGCGGTAAGAAGCTGGGCGCACCGGTGTTCGACTCGGGGCGCAAAGCCTTCCCCATTTTTGAAAAAGCCAACAAAGTGACCAACGTCGCTTGGACCTCCATGGACCCACCCCTGCGTGAAACCATGTTGGTGCGCGGTGACATCGATGCCATCACCGGTTTTTCGTTCACCTCACTGTTGAACCTGGAAGCCCGTGGTGTGAAAACCGAAGACGTGGTGATCTTGCCGTTTGCCGATCATGGCGTGAAGCTCTACGGCAACGTGATCATCGCCCACCCCAAGTTGATCCAAGAGAACCCAGCCGCCGTCAAGGCATTCTTGTCGGCCTTCACCAAAGGCGCCAAAGAAGTCATGGCCAACCCCGCGGCCACCATTGAAACCGTCAAAGCGCGCGACGGCATCATCAACGTGCCGCTGGAAACCCGCCGTCTGCAGTTGGCCATCGACTCCGTCATCGCCAGCCCCGACGCCCGTCGCGAAGGTTTTGGTCAAGTGGACATGGCCAGATTGACCCTGATGGCCTCGCAAGTCACGGAAGCGTCTGCCACCAAGACCCCGGTCAACGCCAAGGCTTTGTGGAACGACGCCATGCTGCCCAGCAAGGCCGAGCTCAACGTGTTGCCGCCCGCCAAAAAATAATTCAGCGACCCACCTGCAAAGGAACAGCGGCATGAACTCCAGCACCACCGGCGATGCCTTCGTCCACTTTGACCAAGTTTGGTTGGCTTACAACGAAGAGTTGTTGGCCCAGAACACCTTCGCGGTCGAAGACATCAACCTCACGGTCCGACAAGGCGAGTTCATCGCCATCGTGGGCCCTTCTGGCTGCGGCAAGTCCACGTTCATGAAGCTGACCACGGGTCTGAAAATGCCCAGTCGCGGCACCATCACCATCGATGGCCAAGCCGTGACGGGGCCTTTGAAAATCTCGGGCATGGCGTTTCAGGCGCCATCGCTCTTGCCTTGGCGCACCACGCTCGACAACGTGCTCTTGCCCTTGGAGATCGTGGAGCCTTACCGCAGCCAGTTCAAAGACCGACGCAAGGAATATGAAGAGCGCGCCCTCAAGCTCTTGGCTTCGGTGGGTTTGGGCGGCATGGAAAAGAAATTCCCTTGGGAGCTGTCGGGCGGCATGCAGCAGCGCGCCAGCATTTGCCGTGCATTGATCCACGAGCCCAAGATGCTCTTGCTCGACGAGCCGTTTGGCGCGCTCGACGCCTTCACCCGCGAAGAGCTGTGGTGCACCTTGCGCGACCTGTGGGAAGCGCAGCGTTTCAACGTGATTTTGGTGACGCACGATTTGCGCGAGAGCGTGTTTTTGGCCGACACCGTGTATTGCATGAGTCGCAGCCCAGGTCGCTTCGTGGTCAAGCGCGACATCCCGATTCCGCGTACACGCGAACTCGAGGTGACCTACACCCCCGAGTTCACCGAGATCGTTCACGAGTTGCGCGGCCACATTGGGGCCATGCGCAAATCGGGCACCGTGATCAACCAATGAAGGCGAGGACCTCGGCATGAAACGCAAAACAATGGAACGCTGGTCACCGCTGGTGTTGTTGGTCATCATCGTGGCCATTTGGGAATTGATCACCCGTGGCTTCGGTGTCTCAGAATTCATCTTCCCCAGCCCCTCGCGCATCTGGAGCCAAACGCTGGAGTTCAAAGAAGTCATCATGGGCCACGCGTGGCGCACCTTTTGGGTGACCATGGTGGGCTTTGGCATCGCCATTGTGGTGGGCGTGTTGCTGGGCTTTTTGATCGGCAGTTCCCGCCTGGCCTATGCCGCGGTCTATCCCCTGATGACCGCGTTCAACGCCTTACCCAAAGCCGCCTTCGTGCCGATTTTGGTGGTGTGGTTCGGTATCGGTGCTGGCCCGGCCATACTGACCGCTTTCTTGATCAGCTTCTTTCCCATCATGGTCAACATCGCCACCGGATTGGCCACGCTGGAGCCTGAGCTGGAAGATGTGTTGCGCGTCCTGGGTGCCAAGCGCTGGGACGTCTTGACCAAGGTGGGTTTGCCTCGCTCCATGCCCTACTTTTTTGGCTCGCTCAAAGTCGCCATCACCTTGGCCTTTGTGGGCACCACCGTGTCCGAGATGACCGCCTCCAATGAAGGCATCGGTTATTTGCTGATTTCGGCCGGCAGTTCCATGCAAATGGGCTTGGCCTTCAGCGGTTTGTTGGTGGTGGGTGTGATGGCCATGGCCATGTACGAACTCTTCAGCTGGATTGAAAAACAAACCACCGGATGGGCTCACCGGGGCAGCCAGACCGAATAAGGGTCAAGGACCTGAGTCGGCGCGCCGCGCGACCACCGCCGCACCCACGATCATCACCGCCGCCAGCACCACGCTGGCGCTGGGGCTTTCGCCCCGCATGACCAAGAGGACCAGCGTGGACAGCAGCGGGGTGAGAAAGCTCAACACCCCGATCTGTTGAGCGTCGCCGCGTTTGAGCGCGGCGTCCCACAAAAAGAAAGCGCCGCCCAAGGGGCCCAAGCCGAGCAAGGCCATCAGGCCCCAGTCTTGTGCCGTCAAGTGCACGGGGTTTTCCAGCCACCAGTGGCACAACAATGACAGAACGCCCGAGACGGCGGCAAAGCTGCCGATGGCCGCGGTGGGGAAGTGCGGCACGCGCTGCGTGAGCAAGGAGTAAGTGGCCCACACAAAGGCCGAGGCCAATGCCAGCAGGTAGCCCCACGCCCAAACCGCATCCACAGACTCGCCACGCCCACCCACGATGGCCAAGGCCGCACCGGCAAAGCCCAGCAGGGCCGCCAGCAGGTGGCGACGTGTGAGCTGTTTGCCCGGCAACAACCAAGGCGCCAACACGACCATGCCCAAGGGCCAGAGGTAGTTGATCAAATTGGCGGGCACGGGCGGTGCGTTGCGCAAGGCAATGAACAGCAAAAAGTGAAAACCAAACAGGCCGTAAACGCCCAACGCCAAAGTGCCTGGCGGCACGCGCCATTGGCGCCAGTCCAAACCCGACAATGGAACAGCGATCGCACTGCCGATGAGCAGCGCGATGCCGGTGAGCAAAAACGGCGGTACGTGCGACAGCGATACGCCCAGTGCGGCCAGGCTCGCCCACAGCGCAATCGCCCCCAAGGCGAACAGGTTGGCGGACACGATCAGGCTTTGTCGGCCAAAACTTGGTGCGCCTGTTGATCGGCGTGGTAGCTCGAGCGCACCATGGCGCCCACGGCGGCGTGGGCAAAACCCATCTCGTGGGCTTTGGCCTCGAACATCTTGAAGGTGTCGGGGTGGACGTAGCGGCGCACCGGCAGGTGGTGGCCACTGGGCGCAAGGTATTGGCCCATCGTGAGCATGTCGATGCCGTGCGCACGCATGTCGCGCATGACGTCCAAAATTTCTTCATCGGTCTCGCCCAAGCCCACCATCAACCCGCTCTTGGTGGGGATGTGGGGAAACAGGGCTTTGAACTTCTTGAGCAGGTTCAGCGAGAACTGGTAATCCGATCCGGGGCGCGCTTCTTTGTACAAGCGGGGCACGGTCTCTAGGTTGTGGTTCATCACATCCGGGGGCGCGGCTTTGAGGATTTCCAGCGCGCGGTCGTCGCGGCCACGGAAGTCGGGCACCAAGACCTCGATTTGGGTCTGCGGCGAAAGCTCGCGTGTTTTGCGGATGCACGCCACAAAATGGCCCGCACCGCCGTCGCGCAAGTCGTCGCGGTCCACGCTGGTGATCACGACGTACTGCAATTTGAGTTGGGCAATCGTCTTGGCCAAGTTGTCGGGCTCGTCCACGTCCAACGGGTCGGGGCGGCCGTGGCCGACATCACAAAACGGGCAGCGGCGGGTGCACTTGTCACCCATGATCATGAAGGTGGCCGTGCCTTTGCCAAAGCATTCGCCGATGTTGGGGCAGCTGGCCTCTTCGCACACGGTCACCAGTTTGTTGCTGCGCAGGATGTCTTTGATTTCGTAAAAGCGCGTGGTGGGTGAGCCCGCTTTGACGCGGATCCAATCGGGCTTTTTCAGCGTTTCGGTTGGCACGATTTTGATCGGGATGCGCGAGGTTTTGGCCTGGCTTTTTTGTTTGGCCGTGGCGTCGTAGGGCTGGTCGATGGTGCTCATGTGCGGTGCCTGCGTGGGTGTTGCCGAAACATCAGGGGGCGAGGGTGATGTTGAGCTGTTGGCTCAGCACCGAGGCGACCTCGTCCCAAGTGGCGTTGACACCCATTGTAGAAAGGTCCACTGTCCGCAAGCCCCGATAACCACAGGGGTTGATGCGCTCGAAGGGTGATAGGTCCATCGACACGTTGAGCGACAGGCCGTGGTAGGTGCAGTGGCGGCTGACCTTGATGCCCAGCGCCGCAATCTTGCCCAAGCCCGTGAAGTCGGGTTCGGGGGCGGGGCTGCCAGGTTCTCGCCGCTGGGGGCGTTGGGCCAGCATGCCGTGACCAAAGGGGTTGTCCATGCGCACGTAAATGCCGGGTGCGCCGTTCACGCGGTGGCCGGTGACATCCCAATGGCGCAGGGTTCGGATGATGGCTTCTTCGAGCTTGTAAACGTATTCTTTGACGAAGTAGCCTGCGCGCTTGAGGTCGATGAGGGGGTAGGCCACGACTTGTCCAGGGCCGTGGTACGTCACTTGTCCGCCGCGGTTGGTGGCAAGCACGGGGATGTCGCCGGGTGCCAGTAAGTGGTCTAGCTGGCCCGCCAAGCCTTGGGTGAACACGGGTGGGTGCTCGCAAATCCAAAGGGCATCAGGGGTTTGTTCGTTCCGTTGGGCGGTGAACTCGGCCATGGCTTGCGCGGTGGTGGCGCAATCCACCCTGCCCCAATCTCGGACCTGCAAGGCGCTCACAGCACGTACTTCACCATCGGGTGGGTGGTGTAGGTGCGGTACACCTCGTCGAGCTGTTCACGGTGGTGAACGTGGATCGACACGGTCAAGCCCATGTAATTGCCCGCGCGGCTGGGGCGCTGCTCCAAATGGACATCGGGGTCAAAGCTGGCCTCGAAGGCTTGGGCGATGCGGGTCATGGCCGCCACAAATTCGGCCGAGTTGCTGCCCATCACCTTAATGGGGAAGCGGCAGGGGTACTCAATCAGGGATTGCTCAGGCGGGATGTCGTGGGAACTGGTCATAAGGCAATTATCGGTTGGGTGCTTGACTTTCGGTCCGGGTTTATACGTATAATCACAAACTTTGCTGCACACAGCGGTCAATAGAAAAACGTCGAAACTTGGCTGTCATTTGAGATGGACACAATCCCTCACCCGGCGCGCAAGCCCGAGAACAGCCTGGCGAACCCGTGGATCGTCGATCCTGCAGATGCAGGTGGGGCAGCAGAAGAGAATTTCAAGCCATTGACACGCGAAGAAGCGAGGCAGTGGCGAAGCTCGCAACCGGCTTTGTCCTTGCGCTGGCTTCTGGTTTGGCAGGCGTTGTCTGCCGTGGTTTTGGCGGTTTTGGCCGAATGGCTGACGTCGGATCCCGTGGTGGTGAAGTCGGTTTTGTATGGCGCTGCAGCGGTGGTGTTGCCCTCGGCTTTGATGGCTTGGGGAGTGACGTCCAGCGCGATGGCCCGTCAGGTTTCGGGCGAGGCGAAGGCCTCGTTGGTGAACTTTTTTGTGTGGGAAGGCATCAAGTTGGTGCTGGTGTTGGTCCTGATGGGGTTGGCGCCGGTGGTGATGGATGCTGTGAACTGGTTGGCTCTGGTGGCTGGCTTGGTGGTGGTTCTCAAGGTGTTTGGTTGGGTTCTGTATGTCCAGACCAAACGTCGTCGATGATTTCTAAATTGGTGTAACAGACATGGCTGCTGAAGGTGCAACTCTCACCGCGGGTGATTACATTCGCCACCACCTTGTTCATTTGACGAACAAGAAACAAGAATCCATTGTTGACTTTTCCGTCATCAACGTGGACTCGGTCGTGGTCAGCGTTGTCTTGGGCTTGTTGATGTGCTTCGTCCTGTGGTCGGCGGCTCGCAAAGCCAACGCTGGTGTCCCGGGTCGGTTCCAGGCGGCGGTAGAGATGATGGTCGAAATGGTCGAGTCTCAGGCCAAAGGTGTGATTCACAACGCCAACAGCCGCAAGATGATCGCCCCTTTGGCGTTGACGGTGTTTGTCTGGATTTTCTTGATGAACTTCATGGACATGCTTCCCCTGGATTTGCTGCCCCAAATTTGGCACAGCGTTGGTCCGGCCATGGGTTTCAAGGATTATTTGCGTGTGGTGCCCACCGCCGACTTGTCGACCACCTTGGGACTTTCCGTCTCTGTCCTCCTGCTTTGCTTGTTCTACAACATCAAAATCAAAGGTTTGGGCGGCTGGGCGCATGAATTGGTGTCGGCGCCCTTCGGTACCAGCAAAAATCCCATTGGGGCGTTGGTTTTGGGTTTGATCAACTTCTCCATGCAAATGATCGAGTTCGTGGCGAAGACCGTTTCGCACGGCATGCGGTTGTTTGGCAACATGTTCGCGGGTGAACTGGTGTTCATGCTGATTGCGTTGCTGGGTGGCTACGCTGCCTTGTCCCTCAGCGGTGGCGTGTTCTTCGTCGGGCACTTGATCGCCGGCACGGTGTGGACCCTGTTCCACATCTTGGTCATTACCTTGCAGGCGTTCATTTTTATGATGCTGACCTTGATTTATCTGGGTCAAGCACATGATTCGCACTGAACACGCGTCTTAACCCGCGTACTGTGTTTCTTTTTCGTTCCCTTTCTTTTTAACTTTCGTACTCAAAGGAGTCATCATGGAAAACATTCTGGGTCTCGTCGCACTGGCTTGCGGTCTTATCGTTGGTTTGGGTGCTATCGGCGCTTCGATCGGTATCGGCTTGATGGGTGGCAAATTCTTGGAAGCTTCGGCTCGTCAGCCTGAGTTGATGAACGACCTGCAAGCCAAGATGTTCATTTTGGCTGGTCTGATCGATGCGGCTTTCCTGATCGGCGTGGCCATTGCCTTGCTGTTCGCGTTCGCCAACCCCTTCACGCTGTAATCGGGTTTGCTGCACTGCAAGTTTGTGATGTGCATGGCCAGTGGATTTATCCACCGAACCGTGCACCGCATCCGAGCCGCAGCAATTGAGTCAACACTCTTGTTATCAGACAGAAAGGCGTTGCGATGAATATCAATGCAACCCTGTTCGCGCAAGCCATCGTTTTTGCGATCTTGGTTTGGTTCACGATGAATTTCGTGTGGCCGCCCATAGCCAAAGCCTTGGACGAACGCGCTCAGAAAATCACCGAAGGTCTGGCTGCTGCAGAGATGGCCAAAACCGAATTGGCCGTGGCCAACAAGCGTGTCGAAGAAGAGTTGAGCCAATCGCGCAACGAATCCGCCATCCGCTTGGCCGATGCCGAGCGTCGCGCCCAAACCGTGATTGAAGAGGCCAAGGCCCGTGCCTCCGCTGAAGCCGCCAAGATCGTGGCCAACGCCGAACAAGAAGCCGCCCAGCAAATCGTCAAAGCCCGTGAGGCCTTGCGCGAACAAGTGGCTGCCTTGGCCGTCAAGGGTGCCGAGCAAATCCTCAAGCGAGAAGTCAACGCCGGTGTTCACGCCGACTTGCTCAATCGCCTGAAGACCGAACTCTGATCCCCCGTCAGGAATAGAACCACCATGGCCGAACTCGCCACCATTGCACGTCCCTACGCCGAAGCGCTTTTCCAAGCCGCCAAGGCCGATACACCCGCCACCGCGGCGTGGCTCGAAGAGCTCGCTGCGATCGCTGCCAACGACCAATTGCGTCAGTTTGCCGACAACCCCAAAGTGACCGTCGACGAAGTGTTCGATACCGTCACCGCTGTGGCCAAGAGCAAATTGTCGGAACAGGGGCGTCAGTTTCTGCGCCTCGTGATCGAAAACGGTCGCTTGTCTGCTGTGCCTGAAATTGCCCGACAGTTCAACGTCCTGAAAAACGCCCAAACCGGCAGCTTCGATGCTGTGGTGCAAAGCGCGTTTGACATGGACGCTGCGGCTCTGTCTGGTTTGTCCGGTGTTTTGGAAAAGCGTTTTGGACGCAAGCTCAACCTGCGCGTTGAGGTGCAACCCGAACTCATTGGTGGTGTTCGTGTGGTGGTGGGCGATGAAGTGCTCGACACCTCGATCAAAGCCCGTCTTGAACAAATGAAAGTGGCCTTGACCGCTTAAGCGCGGCCCAAGCCCCTTAGCGTCTACAGCGTCACAACTTACGAAAGAAGGAAAGAGCCATGCAACTCAATCCAGCCGAAATTTCCGAATTGATCAAGTCGCGCATCGAAGGCCTCAACGCTTCGACCAATGTGCGCAACCAAGGAACCGTCGTGTCCGTCACCGACGGTATCGTCCGCGTCCACGGCTTGTCCGATGTGATGCAGGGCGAAATGTTGGAATTCCCTGCCAACAAAGACGGCGTGCCCTCTTTTGGCCTGGCCCTGAACCTCGAGCGCGACTCTGTCGGCTGCGTGATTTTGGGTGAGTACGAACACATCTCCGAAGGCGAAACCGTCAAGTGCACGGGCCGCATTTTGGAAGTGCCCGTGGGCCCTGAGCTGATTGGCCGTGTGGTCAACGCTTTGGGTCAGCCCATCGACGGCAAAGGCCCCATCAACGCCAAGATGACCGACGTGATCGAAAAAGTCGCGCCTGGTGTGATCGCCCGTAAATCGGTGGACCAGCCCGTGCAAACTGGCTTGAAGTCGATCGACTCCATGGTGCCCGTGGGTCGTGGTCAGCGCGAATTGATCATTGGCGACCGCCAGACCGGCAAAACCGCCGTGGCCATCGACGCCATCATCAACCAAAAAGGTCAGAACATGACCTGCGTTTACGTCGCGATTGGCCAAAAGGCTTCGTCGATCAAAAACGTGGTGCGAGCCCTTGAGCAAGCCGGTGCGATGGACTACACCATCGTTGTGGCCGCCTCGGCCTCTGAATCCGCTGCCATGCAGTACCTGTCGGCCTACTCCGGCTGCACCATGGGCGAGTACTTCCGCGACCGCGGCCAAGACGCCCTGATCGTGTACGACGACCTGTCCAAGCAAGCCGTGGCTTACCGCCAAGTGTCCTTGTTGCTGCGCCGCCCACCAGGCCGCGAAGCCTACCCTGGCGACGTGTTCTATCTCCACAGCCGCTTGCTCGAGCGCGCCGCCCGCGTGAACGCCGACTACGTCGAAGCCTTCACCAAAGGCGCCGTCAAAGGCAAGACCGGTTCCTTGACGGCACTGCCCATCATCGAAACCCAAGCGGGTGACGTGTCGGCTTTCGTGCCGACCAACGTGATCTCGATCACCGACGGTCAGATCTTCTTGGAAACCAGCTTGTTCAACGCCGGTATCCGCCCCGCCATCAACGCCGGTATCTCGGTGTCGCGCGTCGGTGGTGCAGCCCAGACCAAACTGATCAAGAACCTCTCCGGTGGTATTCGTACCGACTTGGCCCAGTACCGCGAATTGGCTGCGTTCGCGCAGTTCGCTTCCGACTTGGACGAAGCCACCCGCAAGCAACTCGACCGCGGTGCCCGCGTGACCGAATTGCTCAAGCAAGCCCAGTACAGCCCCCAGTCGATCGGTTTGATGGCGTCTACGCTGTTCGCCGTGAACAAGGGTTACATGGACGACATCGACGTCAAGAAGATTCTGTCCTTTGAAGCCGGTATGCACGACTTCCTCAAACAAAAGCACGCCGCTTTGTTGACCAAGCTCGAAACCGAGAAGGCCATGGACAAGGACGCTGAAGCCCAGCTCGCCACCGCCATCGCCGACTTCAAGAAAACCGGCACGTACTGAACCGGCCCATTGACCCGACAAAGGAGCAGCAATGGCAGCAGGTAAGGAAATTCGCGGCAAGATCAAATCGGTGGAAAACACCAAGAAGATCACCAAAGCCATGGAAATGGTCGCCGCTTCCAAAATGCGCAAAGCGCAGGATCGGATGCGAGCAACCCGCCCGTACAGCGAAAAAGTGCGCCAGATCGTGGGCAACCTCAGTCTGGCCAACCCCGAGTACAGCCACCCCTTTATGGTGAAGAACGAAGGCAAGGCCACTGGCTTTGTGGTCGTGACCACCGACAAGGGTTTGTGCGGCGGCCTCAACACCAACGTGTTGCGTGCCACCACGATCAAAATCAAAGAGGCGCAAGCCCAAGGTTTGGGCGTTCGCACCGTGGCCATCGGCAACAAGGGCTTTGGCTTCTTGAACCGGGTCGGCGCCAAAGTGGTGTCGCACGCCATCGGTTTGGGTGATACCGCACACATGGAGCGACTGATCGGTCCCGTCAAGGTGCTGCTCGATGCGTATGAGGCTGGCGAGATCAACGCCGTTTTCATCTGTTACACCAGGTTCATCAACACGATGAAGCAAGAGTCGGTGGTCGAGCAGTTGTTGCCATTGAGCAAGCAAGACATGCAAGCCGATGCAGGCGGTCGCGCTTGGGACTACCTGTACGAGCCCGACCCACAAACCGTCATTGACGAGTTGTTGGTGCGTTATGTCGAAGCGCAGGTTTACCAAGCCGTGGCCGAAAGCATGGCGTCCGAACAGTCGGCGCGCATGGTGGCCATGAAGGCGGCCACCGACAACGCCGGCAGCGTCATCGGTGAACTCAAGCTGGTCTACA
>JBEDCE010000049.1:0-11457 GCA_041176905.1 Pseudomonadota bacterium | reverse complement strand
CTTATCGGCTGTATGTTTTTAATGATCCCAGCATCCTCAAAAAGCACCAGGCTTCCCTTCGTTTGCTCGTCCCCACTACGATCAGCAGAGCCTTGTATTATGACACAGAATTTTGCGTCTGGTCAAATTATTTCAGGGTTTGTACTGATTTTTTTCTGACCCTTCGCTGCCTGAGCGCTTCGGCATTTGCCGCCTGCGTTGTGAACAGCGAAGCCTTGCAGTATACAACAGATTTTGAGCCCGAGTCAAATGTCTGAAAAGTTTTTCTGTGTTTTTACAGTCGCTCAATCACGCTCTGTCAGCGGCGACTCAAAGGAGGCTTCGCTCTTATACAAAGCCCCTTGTCCACCATAATCGGGGGTTGACCGATAAGGACCTCATGGCGCTGCTCTCTCTACAAAACGCACAACTGGCCTTTGGCCATGTGCCCCTCTTGGACCACACCGATTTTTCGCTCGAAATGCAAGAGCGCGTGGGCTTGATCGGCCGCAACGGGACGGGCAAATCTTCCTTGCTGAAAATCTTGGCGGGCATCGACAAGCCCGACGATGGCACCTTGCACACACAAAACGGTTTGCGTGTGGCTTACGTCTCCCAAGAACCCATACTTGACGCGGCTTCCAGCGTGTTTGAAGCCGCCAGCTTGGGCTTGGCCGACGCCATTGAAGCGCGTGATCTATACCTCAGCGGCGCGGACGGCTTGGACCTGGATGCATTGCAAAACCGCATTGAAGCGTTGGACGCTTGGAACTGGGAGCAGCGTGTCGAGGAGACCTTGCACCGCTTGCATTTGGAGCCGGCGCAATCCATCGGTGCACTCTCGGGCGGCAACAAAAAACGGGTGGCCCTCGCGCAAGCCTTGGTGAGTCGCCCAGACGTGCTTTTGCTCGACGAGCCCACCAACCATTTGGACATGGACAGCATCACGTGGTTGGAAGACTTATTGCTGGACTACAAAGGCAGCTTGGTCACCATCAGCCACGACCGGGCCTTCTTGGACCGCGTGGCCACGCGCATGGTGGAACTCGATCGGGGGCGGTTGCTGAGCTACCCTGGCAACTTTGCGCAATACCAAACCCTCAAGGAAGAACAGCAAGCGCAAGAAGCGGTCATCAATGCCCGCGCCGACAAATTGCTGGCACAAGAAGAGGTGTGGATCCGCAAAGGCGTGGAGGCCCGGCGCACCCGCGCACAGGGGCGTATCACACGTCTGGAGCAATTGCGTTCGCAACGTGCACAACGGCGTGACGCCGTGGGCAGCGTCAAACTCGAGGTCTCCAGTGGCCAAAGCAGCGGCAAAATCGTGGCCGAACTCGAGGGCGTCAGCAAAAGCTTTGTTCAAGCCGATGGCACACGCAAAACCGTGGTGCGTTCGGTGACCGCCACTTTGCTGCGCGGTGACAAGATCGGCCTGATCGGCCCCAACGGCGCTGGGAAAACCACCTTGCTCAAACTGATCTTGGGCGAACTCGCGCCCGACAGCGGCACGGTGCGCCAAGGCAGCAAAATCGCCGTGGCTTACTTTGACCAAATGCGCGAACAAATCGATTTGGACGCGACGCTGGAGGATTTCATCAGCCCCGGCAGTGAATGGATCGAGATCGGCAACAAACGCACCCACGTGAAAAGCTACTTGGGTGACTTCTTGTTTTCGCCCGCACGCGCCAATGCGCCGGTGCGTACCCTGTCGGGTGGCGAACGCAACCGCTTGCTGTTGGCGCGCTTGTTCGCGCGTCCGGCCAACGTTTTGGTGCTGGATGAACCCACCAACGATTTGGACATCGACACCTTGGAGTTACTGGAAGACTTGCTGCAGCAATACGAAGGCACGGTGTTCCTGGTCAGCCACGACCGCCGCTTCTTGAACAACGTCGTCACCAGCACCTTGGTCTCAGAGGGCGATGGCGCTTGGCGCGAATACGTGGGCGACGTCGAAGACTGGATGACCCAATCCGCCCGTGCGCAAATGAACAGCGCCAACGCAGCGCCGGCCCCTGTCACCAGCGCCAGCAAACCAGCGCCTGCTGTGGCGGAGCCTGTCGCCCATGCTGGCAAACGCAAGCTCAGTTACAAAGAACAGCGCGAACGCGACGCCTTGCCCGAAGCCATCGCAGCCTTGGAAAAAGAACAAGCCGCCATCGCTGCCCAACTGGAGAACGGTCAACTCTTCGCCACCGACCTCGCCAAAGCCACCCAACTCTCAGCACGACACGCCGAGGTCGAAGCCCAATGGCTCTCGGCCATGGAGCGGCTCGACGAGCTGAGCACCAGCGCCGCATGAGCACCCAAGAATGGTGGGCCTTGCTGGTCTTGGCCACGGCCACCAGCTTCACACCCGGCCCCAACACCACGCTATCGGCCACGCTAGCCGCCAACGGTGGCCTGCGCGCGGCGATGCGCTTTGTCTTGTCCGTACCCGTGGGCTGGGGCTTGCTGCTCTTGATCGGTAGCTTGGGTTTTGGGGCCCTGGTGCTGGCCCTGCCGCCACTGCGTTGGGTCATTGTGCTGACAGGCTCGGGCTATTTGGTGTGGCTGGCATGGCGCTTGGCGAACAGCCACCAACTGCAAGACCTGTCTGCGGCGGCGCTGCGCGTGGGCTTTTGGCAGGGTGTGGGTTTGCAATTCCTCAACATCAAGGCCTGGATGATGGCCTTGTCGATCGTGGGCGGCTGGGTCAGCGGCCAAGCCGATGCTGTGGCGCGCTTTTTTCAAATATTGCCAGTCATGATGGCCTACGCGCTCTTGAGTAACTTGGCCTACGCCAGCGTGGGCTCGGTGCTGCGGCACTGGCTGGCGGGGCCGATCGTGGAGGGGCAAGCCACCGGCGGGCGTCTGCGCCGCTTCAACCAAACCATGGCCCTGGCCTTGGTGTTAACCGCGGCCTGGATGGTGTGGAATCAAACCGCCTATATTTAAGTCACCATGCCCCACGTTTCATTCGCCCCCATCCACCGCCGCTGGTCCCTCTGGGTGCTGGCCGCCAGCTTGTTGGTGGCTCCCGGCGCGGGGATCGCACAAAACTGGTCACCCACCGTCGCGGCCGCCGCCAGCGGGGCCGTGGTCGATACCGGGCAAGTCCGCGCTGAGTTGGTGGCCCACGCACCCGAGGGGGCAGTACAGGGCAAAACTGTGTGGCTGGGCTTGCTGCTGGACCATGCACCGAAGTGGCACACCTATTGGAAAAACCCCGGCGACTCTGGGTTGCCCACCGAGCTGCAATGGACGCTGCCTGCTGGCGTCACCGCAGGCCCCATTCAGTGGCCCACACCCACCAAATTCCCACTGGGCACCCTGGCCAACTACGGCTATGGCGAGCGCGTGTTGTTGCCCGTGCCTTTGACGATCGGCAAGGGGTTTGAAGGCACCCACATCGACGTGAGTCTGTACGCCAGCTGGCTGGCCTGCCGCACCGAGTGCATTCCTGAAGAAGGGAGGTTCAGCGTCCGCTTGCCGGTCAACACCGCGACCGCTCAGCACCGACAAGCGTTCGAAGAAGCCTGGGCTTTGCGACCCGTTGAACTGCCTGCCAAAGGCCCGTCAGTGACCGTGTCATCGCAAGGTTTGCGTTTGGTCTTGGACCAACTGCCCCGCAAGTGGCGAGGTCAAACCTTGGAGGTCTTCCCCGAAACCCCAGGGGTGATTGAGCCCGGCGCGCCTTGGAGCCAAAGCTGGTACGGCAACGCTTGGTCGGCCGATGTTCCCCTATCGCCCCATCGAAGCGAAGCCCCAGCGAACATGGCATGGGTCGTTGCACCGGCCTCCGGGGGCACGGGCGTTCGCTTTGAAGCAGCCATAGGCGGCATTTGGCCTCCCGTGACCGCGCTGCCAACGCCCATTCCAGATGGGCTCAAAGCCGCACTCGAAAATGATCGGGGGTCCTCAAGCCAGCCACCATTGACTTGGTGGATGGCGCTGCTGGGCGCCTTGATCGGTGGCCTGATACTCAATTTGATGCCCTGCGTTTTCCCGGTGCTGGCGATCAAGGTGTTGTCGTTCGCCCAGCTTTCGAACGACGCGGCGGCGGCCCGCTTGCACCGATGGCAAGGCGTGGCCTACACGGCCGGTGTGGTGTTGTCCTTCGTGGCCTTGGGCGCGCTTTTGCTCAGCTTGCGCGCGGCGGGGGAGCAGCTCGGCTGGGGCTTCCAACTCCAAAGCCCCGCGGTGGTCGCCGCGCTGGCCCTGCTCTTCACGCTGATCGGCCTGAACTTGGTGGGCTTGTTTGAATTCGGCAGCGTCTTGCCCAGCAGCGTGGCCAGTTGGCAAGCGCGCAACCCCACGGTGGACGCGTTTTTCACCGGTGTGCTGGCCACGGCCATTGCCTCGCCTTGCACAGCGCCGTTCATGGGCGCGTCCTTGGGGCTGGCCATTGCCTTGCCCGCCGCACAGGCCTTGGTGGTGTTCGCTGCTTTGGGCGTCGGTATGGCCCTGCCCTACCTGTTGGCGAGTTGGTGGCCCGCCGTGGCACGGGCCTTGCCGCGTCCCGGCGCTTGGATGAACACCTTGCGCCATGGTTTGTCCTTTCCCATGTTCGCCACCGTAGTGTGGCTCTTGTGGGTGCTGGGCCAGCAAAGCGGGATCGATGGCGCAGCCGCCTTGTTGATGCTCCTGGTGTCGCTGAGCGCGGTTGTGTGGGCGTGGGGCCTGAACGGCGGCGCTCGCAGGGGCGTGGGGACCATCACCGCCGTGGTGTTCGTGGCCACGGCTTGGACCATGGGGCCGCACATCACCCGTGAAACCCCCGCACCCGACGCAGCCACGACCACGGCGGTCGACGGTGTGTCATGGCAAGCTTGGACGGCCGAACGGCAAGCGGCTGCCTTGGCAGAAGGACGCCCTGTGTTTGTAGACTTCACCGCTGCGTGGTGCGTGACCTGCCAATACAACAAACGCACCACCTTGTCCGACCCTGAGCTGCTGCAAGATTTTGCCCAGCGCCAAGTGACTTTGCTGCGCGCCGACTGGACGCGCCGCGACCCCGCCGTCACACAAGCCCTCACGGCCCTGGGCCGCAGCGGTGTGCCGGTTTACGCCCTGTACCGACCCAACGCCGCGCCCGTGGTCTTGTCCGAGCTGATCTCGGTCGCCGACGTCCGCGCAGCCCTTGCCCAGTAAAACCGATCCCACAGGTAGGTGTTTGAAAAGCTTGCGGGATAATGCAATCAACCTGTTTGAAGAGAGATTTTTGATGCGCTTCGATCCATTGCAGAACGACACTTTTTTGCGCGCTTGCCTGCGCCAATCCACCGACCACACCCCCGTATGGTTGATGCGCCAAGCGGGGCGCTACTTGCCTGAGTACTGCGCCACCCGCGCCAAGGCCGGCAGCTTCATGGGTTTGGCCACCAATGTGGACTACGCCACCGAGGTGACCTTGCAGCCCTTGGACCGCTACGCCTTGGACGCTTCCATCTTGTTCAGCGACATCCTGACCGTGCCCGACGCCATGGGACTGGGCCTGAGCTTTGCCCAAGGCGAAGGCCCCAAATTTGCGCGTTGTGTGCGCGACGAAGCCGCGGTCAACGCCTTGGCCGTGCCGGACATGAACAAGCTGCGCTACGTGTTTGACGCTGTCACCAGCATCCGCCGGGCCCTCAAAGGCCACGTGCCGCTGATCGGTTTCTCAGGCAGCCCTTGGACCTTGGCTTGCTACATGGTTGAAGGCGGCGGCAGCGACGATTACCGTGCCGTCAAAACCTTCATGTACAGCCGCCCCGACCTGATGCACCGCATGTTGCAAATCAACGCGGACGCCGTGGCGGCTTACCTCAACGCACAAATCGAAGCCGGTGCCCAAGCCGTGATGATTTTTGACAGCTGGGGCGGCGTCTTGGCCGATGGCAACTTCCAAACCTTCAGCTTGGCCTACACGCGCCGCGTGTTGTCCCAACTCCACCGCGAATACGACGGCGCCACCATCCCGCGCATCGTCTTCACCAAAGGCGGCGGCTTGTGGCTCGACGACATGAGCGATCTGGACTGCCACGCCTTGGGCCTGGACTGGACGGCGAACTTGGGCAAAGCCCGTGCACAGGTTGGGGAAGGCCCCCAAGGCAAGGCCTTGCAAGGCAACATCGACCCCAATGTGCTGTTCGCCTCCCCCGAACAAATCGACGCCGAAGTGGCCCGGGTGATCAACAGCTTTGGCTGCCCCCACCAAGGCGCGGGCACGGGTGCCAGCCACATCTTCAACCTGGGCCACGGCATCAGCCAGTTCACGCCACCCGAAAACGTCTCGGTCTTGGTCGACGCGGTGCACCGCCACTCGAAAAATATCCGCCAGCACCGTGCAAAGTGAGGCCCCTCGATTCGGGCACAGGCCGGCTTTATCACCCAAAACAGCCGGCACCTAACACAAAAACTGGGGTTTTTCGAGCTTGACAAACCCCAGTTATGCACAAAATGCGTGCCCCACGCACCTCGCCCCACAAAAACCGAATCGGTCCGATTTTCAAGCCCTGAAATTTGGCTAAGTCCATGATTCATAAGGATTTCATTTTTCTGCCTTTTTCCAATGCAGTTCAAGCAAGGTCTTGATTTTTAAGGCTTTGTGGGCCAGTCAGGCCAGCTATCAACAAAGTTATCCACAGAAAACCGGGATAGGCCAGCAAGCGCTTCTAAATCAATGACTTACGCCCACTTTCAATGCCAAAACTGAGAAGCACTTCCTAAGATGGCACATTGGCCCAGCGTCGTCGTTTCCACGCCCGCCCACAGCGGGATGGGCGCTGCCCTGAGCTACCGAAGTGAGCATGCGCTTGCCCCCGGGACCTTGGTCAGAGTGCCCTTGGGTCAGCGAACCGTCATGGGTATCGTGCAAGACTGCCCCGACCACCCACCGTGCGATTTGAGCGAATCGCAAACCAAGTCGGTGCACTCCGTGTTGGTCGGTCTGCCCGCCCTGAATGCCGAGTGGTTGCAATTGGTGCAGTTCGCCGCCCGCTATTACCAACGCAGCTTGGGCGAAGTGGCCATGGGCGCGCTGCCCGCCGCGCTCAAGGACTTGGACGAAGCGCAATTGGCTCGCCGCCTGAAGAAACACGCGGCACAAACACCCTCGGCCCCTGCACCCCAGCCCCTGTCGCGGCCCGAGCTCAGTGCCGAACAAACGCACGTCTTGGATGGCTTGGCGCATGCGCAACAACCGGCGCTCTTGTTTGGGGCCACTGGCAGCGGCAAAACCGAGGTCTATTTGCGCGCGGCCGAATCGGCCCTGCAAGCGCCTGGGGCACAAGTTTTGGTGATGGTGCCGGAGATCAACCTGACGCCCCAGCTTGAAGCGCGCTTTCGCGAGCGCTTTGAGCCTTTGCTGGGCCCTGCTGCGGTGGTGTGTCTGCACAGCGGGATGACGCCCGCGCAGCGCCTCGGCAGCTGGTTGTCGGCGCACATGGGCCATGCGCGCATCGTCTTGGGCACGCGCATGGCGGTGTTTGCCAGCTTGCCAGGGCTGCGGCTGATCGTGGTCGATGAAGAACACGACCCGAGTTACAAAAGCCAAGACGGCGCCCGCTACTCCGCGCGGGATTTGGCGATATACCGCGCCAAACACATCAGCGAGACCAGGGGCACACCTTGCCCCATCGTGTTGGGCTCGGCCACCCCCTCCATCGAAAGTTGGCACGCTGCCGAGCAAGGTCGGTACCTGCGCCTGAACATGCCCACGCGCATCGGCGGCGGCGCGCTGCCTCAATGGCGTTTGCTCGACATGAACCACCAGCCCAAAGGTGCGGTCATCGCCCCACCCTTGCTCAGCGCCATACAAGACCGCATCGCGCGGGGTGAGCAGTGCTTGGTCTTGCTCAACCGACGCGGCTACGCCCCGGTGTTGTCGTGCCACGCCTGCGACTGGAAAAGCAGCTGCCCACACTGCAGCGCTTACCGCGTGTTCCACAAATTCGACCGCACCCTGCGCTGCCACCACTGCGGCTTCACCGACCGCGTGCCCAGGGCCTGTCCGGGCTGCGGCAACCTGGACATTGCCCCGGTGGGTCGTGGTACCGAACAAATCGAAGAGCACCTCAACGCCTTGTTTGTCGACGTGCGCCGACCCGATGGCCAACCGGTTCGGGTGGCACGCATGGACGCCGACACCACGCGCCTCAAAGGCAGCTTGCAGGCCCAGCTCGAGGCCATGCACAGCGGCGAGGTCGACATCTTGGTGGGCACCCAAATGATCGCCAAAGGGCACGACTTTCGACGCATGGGCTTGGTGGCCAGCATCAACGCCGACGCCGCCCTGTTCGCCAGCGATTACAAAGCCCCCGAGCGCTTGTTTGCGTTGCTGATGCAGGCCGCGGGCCGTGCTGGGCGCGATGCCGAATTCGCCGCTGCCCAAGGCGTGGCCTGTGAAATGTGGGTGCAAACTTGGCACCCCACCCACGCCGTGTTCCAAGCCCTCAAGGCGCACGACTACCCCCGCTTTGCCGCCGAGCAATTGGCAGAGCGTGCCGCCGCTGGCATGCCCCCCCTGGGTCACCAAGCCTTGGTGCGCGCGGATGCGCGAACCCAAGAAGCGGCCCAAGCTTTTTTGAATTTGGCCGCCGCCGCCGCGGGTGATTTGCCTCACCGCGAAGACGTGACGCTCTACCCCGCAGTACCCCTGACGATTCAGCGGGTGGCCAATGTCGAGCGTGCGCAATTGTTGGTCGAAGCGGTCTCTCGCAGCGCCTTGCAACGGTTTTTGCACGCCTGGCAGCACACCCTGCTGAACACCCGCAGCGCCCCCGAAGCCAAGGGCTTGATTCGCTATGCGGTGGACGTCGACCCTGTGTCGATTTGACCGGCGCTCAGATCAGCAGCGTCACCGCCGCCGAAAAGCTGAAGAAGGCCAAGGCTGTGGTGAACAAAATGATGCGGGCAATGCGCCCGTTGTCCGCCCCCAAACGCTCGGCGAGCAGCGACACGTTGCTGGCGCTGGGCAAGGCCGAGACCAAGACCATCACGGTCAAGGCTTGTGGCTCCAAGGGCACGCCCAGTTGGATCGCTGCCAAGCCGACCAACAAAACCAGCATGGGGTGCAAGAACAACTTCATCAGCACCACGGGCCAGTAATCCGCCAAAGGCATGGGATGGTTGGATTGCATTTGTGAGCGCGCCAACACCGCCCCGATGGTGAACAGCGCCACGGGAGAGGCCGCATCGGCCAAGAGCCAAAGGGTTTTTTCCACCGGCACCGGGAATCGAAATTCGGCGGCCGAGGCCAAGGCCCCCAACACAATGGCCCAGGGCATGGGGTTGCTGATCACACCGCGCAAGGCCTTCTTGCCGGCGTCGAGCATGGCTTGTGCGCCATGGCCTTGGGTACCGTCAAGCCGCGACAGGGCCACGCACAAGGAACTGGTGACCACCATGTCCACCACGATCAGCACAATCACCGGGCCCACGCTGGACGGACCCACCAGCGCCGCGAGCAAGGGCACGCCCATGAAACCGGTGTTGGGGAACGCCGCCACCAAAGCCCCCAAAGCCCCGTCGTTCCAGCGTATGCGGGCGCTCAGCGACATGGCCAAGGCAAAGCCCACCATCACCAAAGCGCAAAACAAATAGACGCCGAACACCGCACCGTCGAGCAATTGGTCGATCGGTGTGGTCGAGCCAAAGCGGTAGAGCATGGCCGGCAGCGCAAAAAACAGCACGAAGCTGTTGAGCCCTGGGATCGCTTCGATGGGCAGCATGCCGCGGCGCGTGGCCACAAAACCCGCCAAGACCAAAGCAAAGAACGGAAAGGTGACGAAAAGGATGTTGAGCACAGTGGCCTCATTGTGCAGGAAGAGCCAGGCCGTATGATCACAGGCTTTGCCCATGTCCAACGGTCTGAACCTAGCCCAACTCGAAGCGGTCAACCACCTTGGTGGACCGTGCTTGGTGCTGGCCGGCGCGGGCTCGGGCAAAACCCGGGTCATCACCCACAAAATCGGCCGGCTGATTCAAGCCGGCTTGGCCCCCGAGCGCATCGCGGCCATCACCTTCACCAACAAAGCCGCGGCCGAGATGCGCGAACGCGCCAAACAGTTGGTGGGACGCGAAGCCAAAAAAACCCTGATTTGCACCTTCCATGCCTTGGGCGTGCGTTTGTTGCGCGACGACGGCGAGGTGCTGGGGTTGAAGAAACAGTTCTCCATCCTCGACACCGACGACATCACCAGCCTGCTCAAAGACTGTGGTGGCACCACCGACGCCAACACTGCGCGCGGCTGGCAGTGGACCATCAGCGCCTGGAAAAGCGCGGGGCTCAATGCCGAGCAAGCCATGGCTCAGGCCCGCGGTGAAGACGATCGCGTGGCGGCCACCATCATGGGGCTGTACGAAGAACGCTTGAGCGCTTACCAAAGTGTGGACTTCGACGACCTCATCGCCCTGCCTTTGAAGCTGTTGCGCGACCATCCCGAGGTGCGCGAAAAGTGGCAGAAAAAAATGGGCCACGTGCTGGTGGATGAATACCAAGACACCAACGCCACCCAATACGAGCTGCTCAAACTTCTGGTCGGTGAGCGTGCGCGCTTCACTGCGGTGGGCGACGACGACCAGTCGATTTACGGCTGGCGCGGCGCGACCTTGGACAACCTCAAGCGCTTGCCGCAAGACTTCCCCGAGCTCAAGGTCATCAAGCTCGAACAAAACTACCGCTCCACCAGCGCCATCTTGCGCGCGGCCAACAACGTCATTGGCCCCAACCCCAAGCTCTTTCCCAAAACGCTGTGGAGCGACTTGGGCGAAGGCGAGCCGGTGCGCGTGGTGGACGCCGACAACGAAGACCACGAGGCCGAACGCGCCGTGGCACGCATCCAAAGCCTGCGCGCCAGCAGCGTGCACAAGGAGTGGCGCGACTTCGCCATCCTTTACCGCGCCAACCACATGGCCCGGGCGTTTGAGCAATCGCTGCGCCGGGCGCAAATTCCCTACAAAGTCTCGGGCGGTCAAAGTTTTTTTGACCGCGCCGAGATCCGCGACCTGTGTGCGTGGTTGCGCCTGCTGGTCAACAACAACGACGACCCAGCATTCGTGCGCGCCGCCACCACGCCCAAACGCGGCATCGGCCACCAAACCCTGCAGCAGTTGGGCAACTTCGCGACCCAATACAAGATCAGCTTGTTTGAGGCC
This sequence comes from Pseudomonadota bacterium, assembly GCA_041176905.1. Lineage (GTDB taxonomy): Bacteria > Pseudomonadota > Gammaproteobacteria > Burkholderiales > Burkholderiaceae_C > Hydrogenophaga. Next base: position 360 of record JBEDCE010000049.1, on the reverse strand, counting down.
CTGTTCTCAAACTCACTCGCCAGCGCCTTGCCCGCCCGCGCCGTGGCCACGCTGCACGAGTTTGGCCGCGCGGTCAACGACTTGGAGTACCGCGCCCGCCACACCGAAGGCGCTGAAGCCGCGCGAGCATTTTTGACCGAGTGGCTCAAAGACATCGCCTACGAGCAGCACCTCGTCGAGAGCGAAGACAACGAAAAAGTGGCCGCCGCGCGCTGGGGCAATGTGGTGGATTTTTGCGATTGGATGGCTGGTCGATGCGGCGACGAGATCAGCGACGAGGCCGGCGTGCAAACCCCAAGCGAGCGCAAAACCTTGCTCGAGGTGGTGCAAACCATCGCCCTGCTCTCAACCTTGAGCGAG
>JBEDCE010000048.1:0-11488 GCA_041176905.1 Pseudomonadota bacterium | reverse complement strand
ATCCTCGCAATCCCCGTAAAGTGGGCCAACAAAGCCTGTCTTTGCGGTAAACTGCAACCCCTTGACGGTGTCGTGGCACGGTTCATCAACACGATGGATGAGCGAACATGACCCCAACATGAACGCAATTTATTGGAGAAGCTATGGACTTGCGCAAACTGAAGACCTTGATCGACTTGGTGTCCGAATCCAACGTCTCGGAACTGGAAATCACCGAAGCCGAAGGCAAGGTCCGCATCGTCAAAAGCATGCCCATGGGCATGGCCCCTGCGCCTGTGACCTACGCCATGGCACCGACCGCTGCTCCTGCAGCCCCGGCGGCTCCTGTGGTGGACGCCACGCCCGTGGTCGCAGCAGCCGAGCCCGCTGGGCATGCCGTCACCTCGCCCATGGTCGGTACCTTTTACCGCTCAGCCAGTCCCGGCGCCAAGCATTTTGTCGAAGTTGGCGACACCGTCAAAGTGGGCCAGACCATTTGTATCGTCGAGGCCATGAAGATCCTCAACGAAATCGAATCCGACAAGGCCGGCGTGGTCAAGCAAATCCTGATCGACAACGGCCAGGCCGTTGAATACGGTCAGCCCTTGCTGATCATCGAATAAGCGGTCTGACCATGTTCAAGAAAATCTTGATCGCCAACCGTGGCGAAATTGCCTTGCGCATCCAACGCGCTTGCAAGGAAATGGGCATCAAAGCGGTGGTGGTGTATTCCGAAGCCGACCGCGACGCCAAATACGTCAAGCTCGCCGATGAAGCGGTGTGCATTGGTCCTGCGCCCTCGGCCCAAAGCTACCTCAGCATGCCCGCGATCATCTCGGCCGCCGAGGTGACCGATGCCGAAGCCATCCACCCCGGTTACGGTTTTTTGAGTGAAAACGCCGATTTTGCTGAGCGCGTGGAGAAAAGTGGTTTCACTTTCATCGGTCCGACCCCCGAATCGATTCGCCTGATGGGTGACAAAGTCTCGGCCAAACAAGCCATGATCCGCGCTGGTGTGCCCTGCGTGCCCGGCTCCGAAGGCGCGTTGCCCGACGACCCCGCGGTCATCAAGCGCACGGCCAAAGCCGTGGGTTACCCCGTGATCATCAAGGCCGCGGGCGGCGGTGGTGGCCGTGGCATGCGCGTGGTGCACACCGAAGCGGCCTTGCTGCACGCGGTGCAAACCACCAAGGCCGAAGCCGGCGCTGCCTTCGGTAACCCCGAGGTGTACATGGAGAAGTTTCTCCAGAACCCGCGGCACATCGAAATTCAGATCTTGGCCGACCAGCACAAAAATGCGGTCTATTTGGGTGAGCGCGACTGCTCCATGCAGCGCCGCCACCAAAAGGTCATCGAGGAAGCTCCCGCCCCAGGTATTCCACGCAAGCTGATCGAAAAAATCGGCGAGCGGTGTTCGACAGCGTGCAAAAAAATCGGTTACCGCGGCGCTGGCACTTTCGAATTCTTGTTCGAAAACGGCGAGTTCTACTTCATCGAAATGAACACCCGCGTCCAAGTGGAGCACCCCGTGACGGAGTGGATCAGTGGTGTGGACATTGTGCGCACCCAAATCTCGGTGGCGGCGGGCGAGCGTTTGCCCTTCACCCAAAAGCAAATCGAGTTGCGTGGTCACGCCATTGAGTGCCGCATCAACGCCGAAGATGCTTATAAGTTCACGCCCTCTCCTGGGCGCATCACCTCATGGCACATGCCCGGTGGCCCTGGCGTTCGGGTGGACTCACACGCCTACACCAACTACTTCGTGCCTTCGAATTACGACTCCATGATTGGCAAGCTGATCGTGCACGGCGACACCCGTGAGCAGGCTTTGGCCCGCATGCGCACCGCCTTGGCCGAGACCGTCATCGAAGGCATCAAGACCAACATCCCTTTGCACCGCGAGATCATGGTCGACGCCAGTTTTGTCGCCGGGGGCACCAACATTCACTACTTGGAAGAGTGGCTGAGTCAACGCGAGCGTTGATCCATGGCCTTGTTTGAATTGGTGTTGATGGTGCCTGAGGCACAGGTGGAGTCGGTCAGCGATGCGCTGGATGCCCTGGACGCTTTGAGCGTGTCGGTTGAAGACGCCGACGCCATGACCGATGCCGAAACCGCTTTGTTTGGTGAGCCTGGCATGCCAGCGCCCAAAGAGGGTTGGTGCCGTTCGCGCATCGTGGGCTTGTTCAACAGCGATACCGCCGCGCACGAGGCTGCCGCCTTGTTGGGTGCTCAAGACTTCTTTGGCGGCTGTGAGGTCTTGGGTGTGAAAAACCTGCCCGAACAAGATTGGGTCCGTTTGACCCAATCGCAGTTCGAGCCGGTGGCCATCACCGACGATTTTTGGATCGTGCCGAGTTGGCACGAGCCACCCAGTGGCGCACAACACGTCATCCGTTTGGACCCTGGCTTGGCCTTTGGCACGGGCACACATCCGACCACCCGCATGTGTTTGCGTTGGATCGCCGCACGCGATTTGGCCCAGCACCGTGTGTTGGACTACGGTTGTGGCTCGGGTATTTTGGCCATTGGTGCAGCCCGCATGGGCGCTGGCGATGTGACGGCGGTCGACATCGACCCCGCGGCGGTGACCGCCACCGACCTCAATGCCCACGCCAACCACGTGCGTTTGCACAGCGGCTTGCCCGAGCAGGCCAGCGGCGTCTTCGATGTGGTGTTGGCCAATATATTGGCCACACCTTTGAAAGTGCTCGCACCCCTCTTGTGCGCCCACGTTCAGGTCGGAGGCCAATTGGTGTTGGCCGGTATCTTGTCGCGCCAAACCGAAGAGCTCAAAGAAGCCTATGCGCCTTGGGTCAAACTCTCGGTGGCCGATGAGCAAGAAGGCTGGGTGCTCATGACCGCGCAGCGCGTTTAAGGCGCATCTCCCTGCAATAATAGGCGGCATGAGTTTCATCACCCGCTGCCCTTCGTGTTCGACCTCCTTCAAGGTGGTGGCCGATCAGCTTCGGATATCGCAAGGCTGGGTGCGTTGCGGCCATTGCGCCGATATTTTTGACGCCAACCAAGACCTCAAACCCTGGGTCCCCACCCCGCCGGTGTTGACCACGGTTGTCGATGAGCAACAGCAGCCCACTGGAGATGCGTGGGCCAGACAAGCGAGAGAGAGTCAAGCATCCGATGACTCACCCTTGGACGGTGTGTTGGATGGTTTGGCTGATCTGAACGAGACGCCGTCCAAGTTAGAGCCCAGCACCCCTCCTACCCGAGATGAGCCTGTTTGGGATGGTGTTGAGGAATGGACCCCAGAGGCCCGCGCGCATGAGCACGCCTCCAACGATTTGCCGATCGATGTCCTGCAAGCCGATGGCGATGGGTGGTTGCCGATGGAATCCGACCCAGAACCCCGCTTTGTGCAGCAAGCCAAACGCCAAGCCTGGTGGTCTTCAGCGCCCATGCGCAGATGGATTGGGTCTGGGGTGGTGGTGGCCGTCTTGATGTTGGCCTTTCAGTGGGCATTTCACGACCGTGACCGCTTGGCCGCTTGGCAGCCTGCGTTGGAGCCTGTGTTGAGCGCGATGTGTCAGCCCTTGGGCTGCCGCATAGAGCCGGTGCGACAGCTTGATGCTGTGGTCATCGACAGCTCAGCCTTGGTGCGCTTGATCGGGCAGTTACACGCTTTGGACGTGGTGCTCAAAAACACCCGCGCTTGGCCCGTGGCCATGCCCTCTTTGGAGTTGAGCCTGACCGATGGACAAGACCAGGTCTTGGCGCGTCGCGTCTTGTCCAAACAAGATTGGCCCAATGCACCGAAGGTTTTGGCGCCGGGCGAGTCCTTGCCTGTGAAGCTGCGTTTGTCCATCGCTTTGTCTGAGGGGCAAAGCATGGCTGGTTACCGCGTGGTGCTGTTCTATCCTTGAAGGCAGTTGGCTGAGGCGGCCATGAAAAAGGCCCAACACTTGCGTGTTGGGCCATTCACCACCGTGAGGTGGAAGGAAGCATCCGACCTTAAGGCTTGGTGGACGTTGGAAACGGCCAGGCAGCTTGAGGGGTCAACTTCGTTTGCGCCGCAGGAGCAGCAGGGGCAGCCGGCTTATTAGCCGGCGGTGCTTTTTTTGCTGGAGCCGCTTTCTTCACGACAGCTTTCTTGGCTGCTGGCTTTTTAGCTGCTGGCTTTTTGGCTGCTGGCTTTTTAGCTGCTGGCTTTTTGGCTGCTGGCTTTTTGGCTGCTGGCTTTTTAGCTGCTGGCTTTTTGGCTGCTGGCTTTTTGGCTGCTGGCTTTTTGGCTGCTGGCTTTTTGGCCGCTGGCTTTTTAGCTGCTGGCTTTTTAGCTGCTGGCTTTTTGGCCGCGGACTTTTTAGCTGCTGGCTTTTTAGCTGCTGGCTTTTTAGCTGCTGGCTTTTTAGCTGCTGGCTTTTTAGCTGCTGGCTTTTTAGCCGCTGGCTTTTTAGCCGCTGGCTTTTTAGCCGCAACGACCTTCTTCACAGCTGCTTTTTTAGCAGCGGGTTTCTTCTTGGCCGGGGAGGCCTTTTTCGCAGTTGCCATTTTGTTCTCCTTGATCAAGTTGCAAAGAGCACTTCATCCAGCAAGGGGCTGGTGAAGCGATTCAGCGCTTTGAAGTCGTGTGAATGCATCCACGTCGGACTCCAAAGGGTTGAATTCAGTGAAAAACCCTGCCCCCCACGCCGAGGCGCAGAGAGCAGGGTTTTAAAAGGGGGAAACATGTGTGGTGTTTTCAGGGCTCAATCCCAAGACAGGGCACCGCCTGTTTGGTATTCGATCACACGGGTTTCGAAGAAATTGCGTTCCTTCTTGAGGTCGATCATTTCGCTCATCCAGGGAAACGGATTTTCTTCATGTGGGAACAAAGCTTCAAGTCCAATTTGTGTGGCGCGTCGGTTCGCAATATAACGCAAATAACCCTTGAACATGGAAGCGTTCATGCCGAGGACGCCGCGTGGCATGGTGTCTTCGGCGTATTGGTATTCGAGTTCGACTGCTTTGAGGAACAAGTCTTTGATTTCGGCCTTGAATTCGGCGGTCCAGAGCATGGGGTTTTCGTGCTTGATCGCGTTGATCAAGTCGATGCCGAAATTGCAGTGCATGGACTCGTCGCGCAAGATGTATTGGTACTGCTCCGCTGCACCGGTCATTTTGTTTTGACGACCCAAGGCCAAGATTTGGGTGAAGCCGACGTAGAAGAACAGGCCTTCCATCAAGCAAGCAAAGACAATCAGGCTCTTGAGCAAAGTCTGGTCGTTCTCTGGGGTGCCGGTCTTGAAGTGCGGATCCATGATGGCATCGATGAACGGCAGCAAGAACTGGTCTTTGTTGCGAATCGATGGCACTTCCAAGTAGGCGCTGAAGATTTCGCCTTCGTCCAAGCCCAAGGACTCAACGATGTATTGGTAAGCGTGTGTGTGGATGGCTTCTTCAAACGCCTGACGCAGCAAGAACTGGCGGCACTCGGGCGCGGTGATGTGGCGGTAGGTGCCCAAGGTGATGTTGTTGGCGGCCAGCGAGTCAGCGGTGGTGAAAAAGCCCAAGTTGCGTTTGACGATCAAACGTTCGTCGTCTGTCAAACCATTGGGGTCTTTCCACAGCGCGATGTCGCGGCTCATGTTCACCTCTTGCGGCATCCAGTGGTTGGCGCATGTGGCCAAGTATTTTTCCCAAGCCCACTTGTACTTGAAAGGCACGAGTTGGTTGACGTCGGTTTGGCCGTTGATGATGCGCTTGTCGGCGGCATTGATGCGCTGAGGTGTGGCGGACGGTGTCGACGGTGCTGCCGCGCTGGTTCGGGCTTGAGCCTGAACAGGCATGGCGGGTGCGGGCTTTAGCGAAGCAGGGGTAGCGTTTTCGTCCCAAGTCAACATAGGTGATTCCAATTCTGTGAATTATGTGAGCGTAAGTGCGAAATGCAAAGCAACTGAGCATTTCGCAGGTGCAATGTGTTGTGATGCAGCATCGGATTTATTGACAAGCTTCGCAGCCCGGATCGTCGATCGCGCAAAACTTGATGTCGGTGGCGGCTTCAACCGGAGCAGCAATTGCTGCGGCGGTCGGTGTGTTGGATGACACCGCGTTGAGTTGGCCAGTGCGACCCGTGGATTTTTCGATTTGCGTGGCGCTGGTGGTGCGCAGGTAGTAGGTGGTCTTCAGGCCGCGCAGCCAAGCCAGTTTGTAGGTCTCATCGAGTTTCTTGCCCGATGCGCCGGCCATGTAGATGTTCAAGCTCTGCGCCTGATCGATCCATTTCTGGCGGCGTGCGGCAGCTTCGACCAACCAATGGGTGTCAACTTCAAACGCGGTGGCGTAGAGGTCTTTGACATCGGCGGGTACACGGTCGATGGCGCGCAAGGAACCGTCGAAGTGCTTCAAGTCCATGACCATCACGTCGTCCCACAGGCCCAAACGCTTCAAGTCTTTGACCAGGTAGCCGTTGATGACGGTGAACTCGCCGGACAAATTGGACTTGACCGACAGGTTGCCAAAGCTCGGTTCGATCGACGCGTCCACGCCAATGATGTTGGAGATGGTGGCGGTCGGCGCGATGGCCACGCAGTTGGAGTTGCGCATGCCGTCGACGGCAATTTTTTGGCGCAGGGCTTCCCAGTCCATGGTCGAGCTGCGGTCGACTTCGACGTAACCGCCGCGTTCTTTGGCCAAGAGGTCCAGTGAGTCCAGCGGCAAGATACCTTTGTCCCACAAAGAGCCTTTGTAGCTGGAGTAAGTGCCGCGCTCTTTGGCCAGATCGGTGGAGGCCCAGTAGGCGTAATAGCACACGGCTTCCATGGAGCGGTCGGCGAAATCGACGGCGGCGTTGGATGCGTAGGACACGCGCAATTGGTAGAGCGCGTCTTGGAAGCCCATGATGCCCAAGCCCACGGGGCGGTGACGCAGGTTGGAGTCGCGCGCTTTTTTCACGGCGTAGTAGTTGATGTCGATCACGTTGTCGAGCATGCGCATCGCCGTCTTGATGGTGCGCTTGAGCTTGTCGTGATCGATCTCTTTGCCGTTAGCACCGTCCTTTAAGTGCTGAGCCAAGTTGACGGAGCCCAAGTTACAGACCGCGGTTTCGGTGTCGCTGGTGTTGAGCGTGATCTCGGTGCACAGGTTGGAGGAGTGCACCACACCGGCGTGCTGCTGCGGGCTGCGAACGTTACATGCGTCCTTGAAGGTGATCCAAGGGTGGCCGGTTTCAAACAGCATGGAGAGCATCTTGCGCCACAGGTCGGTGGCGAGCACTTGACGCGAAGGTTTGATCTCGCCACGAGCGGCACGGGCTTCGTAGACCACATAGGCTTTTTCGAAGTCGGCACCAAACAGGTCGTGCAAATCGGGCACGTCGTTGGGCGAGAACAAGGTCCATTGGCCTTTTTCCATCACGCGCTTCATGAACAGGTCGGGGATCCAGTTGGCCGTGTTCATGTCGTGGGTGCGGCGGCGGTCATCGCCGGTGTTCTTGCGCAGCTCCAGGAATTCTTCGATGTCCAAGTGCCAAGTTTCCAAGTAAGTGCAGACCGCGCCTTTGCGCTTGCCGCCTTGGTTGACCGCCACGGCCGTGTCGTTGACCACTTTGAGGAAGGGCACCACGCCTTGGGACTCGCCGTTGGTGCCTTTGATGTGGGCGCCCAAAGCGCGCACGCGGGTCCAGTCGTTGCCCAAGCCGCCGGCGAATTTGGACAGCAAGGCGTTTTCTTTGATGGACTCGTAAATGCCATCCAGGTCGTCGGGCACGGTGGTCAGGTAGCAGCTCGAGAGCTGGCTGCGCAGGGTGCCGCTGTTGAACAGCGTGGGGGTCGAGGACATGAAGTCAAAGCTCGAGAGCACTTCGTAGAACTCGATGGCGCGGGCTTCGCGGTCGACTTCGCCCAGCGACAGGCCCATGGCCACGCGCATGAAGAAGATTTGGGGCAGTTCTATGCGGGTCTTGCGCACGTGCAAGAAGTAGCGGTCGTACAGGGTTTGCAGACCGATGAAGTCAATTTGCAGGTCGCGCTCTGGCTTGAGGGCTGCGGCCAAGCGGGGCAGGTCGAATTGCAGCAGCTTCTCGTCGAGCAACTGGTTTTCAACGCCTTTTTTGATGCTCTGTGGGAAGAAGTCGGCGTAACGGGCGCCCATTTGGTCGAAAGCCATTTCTTCGCCCAAGACTTCCTTGACCACGGTGTGCAACAACAAACGCGCGGTGGCGTAGGTGTAGTCGGGGTCTTTTTCGATGTGGGTGCGAGCGGCCAAGATGGCGGCTTTGTAGACCTCTTCGATCGGCACGCCGTCGTAGAGGTTGCGCATGGTTTCGCTGACGATGGGCTCGGCTTTCACATCGGCGCTCAGGCCAGCGCAAGCGCTGTGGATCAACTGCTGCAAACCCGCGAGGTTCAGAGGTTTGCGTTGACCGCCCTCGGTGACTTGAAGGGTTGGAGCGGCAGGCGCTGTGGTGGCCGGTTGTTGGGCGCGCTCTTGGGTGCGGCGCTCGCGGTAGAGCACATAGGCGCGCGCCACTTCGTGGTGGCCGCTGCGCATCAAGCCGAGTTCGACTTGGTCTTGCACGTCTTCGATGTGGAAGGTGCCACCGCTGGGGCGCGAACGCATCAGCGCACGCACCACGTTTTGCGTCAGGGCATCGACGTCTTCGCGCACGCTGGCCGATGCTGCTCCCTGGGTGCCGTGGACGGCCAGGAAGGCTTTCATCAGCGCCACGGCGATCTTGCTGGGTTCAAACGACACCACGGCGCCGTTGCGGCGAATGATCTGGTACTGCGCAAAAGCGGCGTTGTTGCTCAAGACCAAGGGCTCACTCTTGAGGCTCAAGCCCGCGCTCATGGGGCTGGTGGCGGTGGTCGTGGCGGTGGTCTGCATGGGTTTTCCTCTGGTGTGTGTTCTGGTCGGCCTGGCGGCTTGCGGGTCGTGCGGGCCCACGTTGGCGTGGGTCTGGGCTTCGAAAAAGCACGCACAAACTGTCAAGTCTTCGGCGGGGCAAAAAATCGGTCAAACACCATATCTGGTGTGTGGGGTGGATTCTAACCACTACAGGTAGTGTTTGAAGGAAAAAAATGCGCATTTTCTCAAGTGACATATTTCACGCACGCCGGGTATTCAGAATTGACACTTTTGTTTGTTTTGATAGATATGCCCTGCAGGCCCCGAAAACTGGGCAGCAGGCGTTTCCCAACCAGGATTGACCGGCCTTGGCGGAGATTTTTGGGCGCAAAGGCCGGTGGATTTTTGAAGCTTGGGTCGCTCGTGGCGTTGTCCCGCAGCCTCAGGTGTTCCTGTTGTCAGGGGGCGTGATCACGACACACTCGGGAAAACACCGATCGGGCCAGGCCAATTGCTGTTGCAAAAAACCCCAATCAAAACCCGGCCCTGGGTCTTGCTTGCGCCCAGGCGCGATGTGTTCGTGTCCGGCAATGTCCACGACCGGGTAGCGCTGGTGCAGGGCTTGGCACAGGCGCACCAAGGCGCTGTATTGCGCGGGTTCAAACCGAAGCCCTTCCAAGCCTTCGAGCTCGATGCCCACCGAGGCGTCGTTACAGCCTTCGCGGCCGCGCCAATGCGATCGTCCGGCGTGCCAAGCCCGAGCATCCGCATCGACAAATTGCACGACCTCACCGTCGCGGCGAACGAAGAAGTGGCTGGAGACTTCGGCACCCCGGATTTGCTCAAAGTAAGGATGAGCATCCCAATCCAAGCGGTTGGTGAAGAGTTCTTCAACGTGTGGCGTGCCGTACACCCCAGGCGGCAGGCTGATGGAGTGGATCACCAACAAGTCAATCGCGGTGTTTGCGGGCCGGGGCCCAAAGTTGGGTGAGTCGCAACGACGGGCAAGACGCCACCAGCCCCCCTGCCACTCTGGTGACAGATCAGTCGGCATGGCGCTCGCGGTGCTCTGCATTGCAATAAAATACCCCGCCAGCTTGGAGGGCCTCGGAGTTGGGCAGGTGCGTGCCGCAATGGGCACAGGCAACCATGGCCAAGGGCTTGGCAGGGCTGCGTTGGGGCGACTGGGGTTTGGCCGCGTCGGCGATGCGCCCTTTGCGCCACAGGTGGTAGCCCACCCACACCACGAGCAACACCAAGATGTATTTCATGACAGGCGCTGCAAAACAATTTCCAGCACAAAGCGTGAGCCCACATAGCCCAGCAGCAACAGGCCCGCTGCCAAGTACAAGGTCCGAATGGCCAATCGACCTCGCCACCCCCAGCGCCAGCGCCCCCACATCAGCACGCCCATGGTGAACCAAGACAGCACGGTGAAGGTGGTTTTGTGGTTCCACACAAAGCCGGTGGGCAGGCCATACGAAAACCACCAGCCCGCCAGCACCGTGGCGCTCAGCAGCACGAAACCCAAGTTCACGAAGCGAAAGGTCATGCGCTCCAAGGTCAACAAGGGCATGCCATCGACATCACCCGCGCCCAGCCGAATGCGCCGTTCGGTGCGTTGCAACAAAGCCGCGTGCGCCACCGCGGCGGCGATGAGTCCATAAGAAGCAAAGCCCAACGCCCAATGCAGGGGCATCCAAGGCGAGATCAAATTGGGGTGGATTTGGCCCGGCAGGCTCGCGGCCAGCACCACCGCGCCGCCACTCAAAACGGCGACGGACCAGCGCAGCGAGGGCGTGTGGTGCAAGCGGGTTTCCAGCGCGTAAATAGAAAACACCCACCACATCGTCACCGACAGGGCCATGGCAAACCCAAAGCTCGGTGGTTCGGCGGTGAAGTGGGTGTGCAGGCTGGACAAATGCAGCAACCACACCAGCACCAAGGCCACGCGACTCGCGCTGGTGGATAGGCGGGGCTGGCCCCAAGCCCAAGCGGCGTAAGCCAACACCACCCCAAAGGGCAGTACTTGCAACAGCGTGGAGGCTAAAATCATCCCTACAGTTTAACGGCCCTTGAGGCCCCTCACGAACCGAGACCTTCCCGATGGCATCAGCCTTGTCCGAACGCCTATCTGGCATTGTCAAAACCCTGCGCGGCCAAGCCCGCATCACCGAAGACAACGTGGCCGAGATGCTGCGCGAGGTGCGCATGGCCTTGCTTGAGGCCGACGTGGCCTTGCCGGTGGTGCGCGACTTCATCGCCCGCGTCAAGGCCAAGGCCTTGGGCGAAGAGGTGGTGGGCTCCCTCACGCCGGGCCAGGTCTTGGTGAGCATCGTCAACCGAGAACTCGCCGCCACCATGGGCGAGGGCGTGGCCGACATCAACCTCGCGGCCCAGCCGCCTGCGGTCATCTTGATGGCCGGTTTGCAGGGTGCGGGTAAAACCACCACCACCGCCAAGCTGGCCAAGCACCTGATCGAGAAGCGCAAAAAGAAGGTGCTCACCGTCTCGGGCGACGTGTACCGTCCTGCGGCCATCGAGCAGCTCAGGACCGTGACCGCCCAAGCCGGGGCCGAGTGGTTCCCCAGCTCGCCCGACCAAAAGCCCGCCGACATCGCGCGCGCCGCGCTCGACCACGCCAAGCGCCACTTTTTTGACGTGTTGCTGGTCGACACCGCCGGTCGCTTGGCCATCGACGAAGCGCTGATGCGCGAAATCCAAGAGC
>JBEDCE010000047.1:0-11598 GCA_041176905.1 Pseudomonadota bacterium | reverse complement strand
CATAGGCACGGCTCTCGAGTTGGCGCTGCAGCACGATACCGGCGAGCGGGTGGTGCTGACCTTGTGCCATCAGCGCTTGGGCTTGATCGGCGTAACGCGGCCCATCGGTCTCACCAAACGCAGCGGTCCACAGCGGCGCGTCGTTGGGGAATTGCAGCGGGAAGTCGCTCGTCTCAATGCCCACCACCAAACCCGCGTTGGCGTTGCGTTCGGCTCGGGAATACTGGCTCATGCCGTTGGTCACCACACGGCCCGGCTCGGACGTCGCAGCCACCACCGTGCCGCCTGGGCACATGCAAAAACTGTAGACCGCGCGCCCGTTTTGCGCGTGGTGCACCAGCTTGTAATCGGCCGCGCCCAAGAGCGGGTGGCCCGCGTGGCGGCCCCAGCGGGCTTGGTCGATCACGCTTTGCGGGTGTTCGATGCGAAAGCCCACCGAGAACGGTTTGGCTTCCATGAACACCCCCGCGTCCCACAGCATGGCGAAGGTGTCGCGCGAGCTGTGGCCCAAGGCCAGCACGACGTGGCGGGTGGGCAGGTCGATGTCTTGCGCAGTGTCCAAGCGGCGCACGTGCAAGGCCTTCACCTGTTGTTGGCCATCGGGCGTGGGCGTCAAGGTGATGCCCGTGACGTGGTGCTCAAAGCGGATCTCGCCGCCCAGCGCGATGATTTTTTCGCGCATGGCCTCCACCACCTTGACCAGCTTGAAGGTGCCGATGTGGGGGTGTGCTTGGTAGAGGATTTCGGACGGCGCGCCCGCGTCCACGAACTCTTGCATGACTTTGCGGCCCAAAAAGCGCGGGTCTTTGATTTGGCTGTAAAGCTTGCCGTCGGAAAACAGGCCCGCGCCGCCTTCACCGTATTGCACGTTGCTCTGCGGGTTGAGCACTTTTTTGCGCCACAAACCCCAGGTGTCTTTGGTGCGTTGGCGCACCGGTTTGCCGCGCTCGAGCACGATGGGCTTGAGCCCCATTTGGGCCAGGGCCAAGGCGGTGAACAAACCACAAGGCCCCAAGCCCACGACCACCGGGCGCTCGGCCTCGCTGGCGGGCCAACCCGCAGGGGCGATCACCGGTGCCTGCCAACGCATGTCGGGCGTGGCGATGACGTGGGGGTTTTTCTCGTGCTGGGCCAGCAGCACGGTGGCTTGGCTGGGGTCGGCCAGCGTCACGTCCACGATGTAGACCGCCAACAAATCGGCCTTGCGCGCATCGAAGCTGCGTTTGAAGACTTGCAAATGGCCAATGGCCGTTGGGTCCACGCCCAAGACCTGGGCCGCCAAGCGCGTCAGCGCCTCGATGGGGTGCAGCGGCGGCAAGCGGTCGTCGTCGGTTTCGGTGGGTGCATCGGCGGCGCGGCGGTGCTCGGTCGGCACCTCGGTGAGCGGGAGCTTGAGTTCGGCAATGCGGATCATGGGGAGGGCTTGTGGTGATCAAGCAGGCATGAAAACCGCCATTGTCGCAGGACACGGACCTGGCTGCGGCGATAATCAACCGGTGAAGCGCGCCAGACCGCCGCTGGTGCAACCTCGCAAGAGGACCCGAAAGGGAGCACTGGAGGAACGTCCGGACTGCACAGGACAGCGTAGGAGGTAACACCTCTCCACCGATCAGCCGTTTGGGGCAACCCCGACGGCCCTAAGGTGAGGATCAGAGCAACAGAGACGAGCCGATTCAGTTCGGGTGAAACGGGCAATCTCTACGCGCAGCAATACCAAATAGGCCAACGTTGACGTGGTTCCGCGGAGTTGGCGGGTAGGTAGCACCGAGCCGCTTGGGTGACCAGCGGCCCAGATGAATGGCGGTCACAGGTGGGGAAACCCACTTGCACAGAATCCGGCTTATCGGCGCGCTTCACACTTTATTTGTCTCCCACACGTCAGGCCTGAGCAGGGCTTGGCGCTACAGTGCGCCCATGAGCCCATCCGTTCCCCGCCACGTCTTGCCCGTCTTGGTGCTGGCACAGTTCGCTGGCACCTCTTTGTGGTTCGCGGTCAATGCCGTCATGCCCGATTTGCAGCGCGAATTCGGCTGGCCGCTCACCGCGGTCGGCAGCCTCACCTCGGCCTTGCAACTGGGTTTTATTGTGGGCACGCTGGTGTTTGCGCTTTTGGCTGTGGCCGATCGCTTCAGCGCACCCAAGGTGTTTGCCCTGTGTGCCTGGGCGGGGGCGGCTTGCACCGTCGGTGCCTGGGCCTTGGTCTCGGACTTTGAAGCCTTGTTGGCTTGGCGTTGGGCGACCGGTTTTTTTCTGGCGGGCATCTACCCTGTGGGCATGAAGATCGCCTCTCAGTGGTACCGCCAAGGGTTGGGTGCGGCGCTGGGGTATTTGGTGGGCGCACTGGTGATCGGTTCGGCCAGCGCCCATGGCTTGCGGGCCTTGGCCCATGCTTTGCCCTGGCAGAGCATCATGCTTGGTGTGGCCGCGTTGGCGGCCTTGGGTGGGCTCTTGATCCTGACCTTGGGTGAGCCGCCACACACACAAGCCCGCGCCACCACCTTGCAGTGGCCCGCGCTGCGCACCGTGTGGACCGATGCTCGGGTGCGCAGTTCGGTGCTGGGCTATTTCGGCCACATGTGGGAGCTCTACACGCTGTGGGTGTTGGTGCCTTGGATTCTGGCCACCCGGTTGAGCGGTGTGGACCTCTCGTGGGCCGCGTTTGTGGTGGTGGGCAGCGGTGCGCTGGGCTGTGTGTTTGGAGGGCACGCGGCGCGGCGCTGGGGCAGTGCGCGGGTGGCGGCGCTGTGTTTGGGTTTGAGCGGCCTGTGCTGTTTGTTGGCACCGCTGCTCATGCAAGCGCCCGACGCGGTGTTTTATGCGTGGTTGCTGGTGTGGGGCATCACCGCGGCGGGCGACTCGCCCCAGTTCTCGACCCTGACAGCCCGCAACTCGCCCGCGCAAGCGGTGGGCAGCGTGCTGACCTTGACCAACAGCATCGGTTTTGCCATCAGCATCGTGAGCATCCTGCTCTTTGTGGCCCTGACCGAGCATGTGCCACTGGGCTGGTTGCTGACCGGCTTGGCGATCGGGCCCGTGTTGGGGCTGTGGGCCTTGCGGCCTTTGGTCCGGCAAGGTGGCTGATCTGGCCCGCGGCAAGCGGGTCTGAGTCCGCTATCCTCTTCACATGCCAGACAACGCCCGTCACTCGATTCGCCATGCCGCCGCTTGGATGGCCGGTTGGTTGACGCTGATGGTGGTGATCGCCGTGGCTGGGCGCGAGGCCACCCGCGAGCTCTCGGTGTTCCAGATCATGTTGATGCGCTCGGTGCTGGGCATGGGCTTGTTGTGGCCGCTGGTGCACGCGGCGGGCGGCCTGTCTGCCATGCGCACACAACGACTGCCCCAGCACGCGTTGCGCAATGGGGTGCATTACGCCGCGCAATACGGCTGGTTTGTGGCGCTCACCCTGATTCCCTTGGCCCAGCTGGTGTCGATTGAATTCACCATGCCGATCTGGTCGGCGGTGCTGGCGGTGTTTTTTCTGGGCGAACGCATGAACGGCCGCAAGTGGTTGGCCGTGGTGCTCGGACTGGTGGGCGTGGCGGTGATCGTGCGTCCCAGCGCGGGGACGGTGGACGCCGGGCAACTGATTGCGCTGGCTTGTGCCTTCGGTTTTGCCATTTCGGTGGTGTTGGTGAAGTCGCTCACCCAGACCGAAGCCGCCATCACCGTGATTTTCTGGATGCTGGTGATCCAAAGCGCCATCGGGCTGGTGCCCGCTCTGCTGGTGTGGCAATGGCCTTCGGCACAGACGTGGGGGTGGGTGTTGGTGGTGGCGTTTTGCGGCACCTATTCGCACTATTGTTTTGCCAGAGCCATGCAACACGCCGACACCACAGTGGTCGTACCGATGGATTTCTTGCGTGTGCCGCTGACGGCCTTGGCGGGTTGGCTGGTCTATTCGGAGCAGGTGGATCTCTTGACCGGGTTGGGGGTGTTGCTGATCCTGACCGGCAATGCGCTGAACCTGTTTCGCTGGCCGCGCCCGGGGCGTTCGGGCCCATCCTCGTGAGCCCATCGCTGGACCATGGGGTTCAATGTGCGACCGAGCGCGAAAACAGGTGGATGACCAAAACCCCCGCAATGATCAAGCCCATGCCGATGATGGCCGGTGCGTCCAGGCTTTGGCCAAACCACAGCCAAGCGATGAGCGAGATCAACACGATGCCCACGCCCGACCAAATGGCATAGGCCACGCCGGTCGGCACCGTGCCCAGGGTTTGTGCCAAACACCAAAACGACACGCCGTAGACCAACACCGTGGCCACACTCGGCCACCCGCGTGTGAAGCCCTCGGAGGTTTTGAGCAGGGTGGTGGCGATGACCTCGGCGAGGATGGCCACGCCCAAATACAGGTAAGCGGTTTGCATCTCGCCACTGTAGCGCAGTGCAACCGGGCGCCAGTCTCAAGCTCTGCTTTCGATGCTGGCTGCGAGCAGCTGTGGCCCTTGCTGTTGCACCAACACATAAGCTTCATGGGCGACCAGAAATCGTGCCCATCGGCTTGCAAACGACCCACATAGGGTGCCACCCCCTTGTTGGGTGGGCGCGGTAGGATCTGGGGCAGTTTGTTCGTTGCGGTGTGGATCGACGTCTTGCGCCGCACACACCTCTTAAGAAAGTGAAGACCATGCGAAAACATTTGGCGGTCTTGGGCGAGGCCCTGATGGACTGCATCGCGCAAAGCGATGGGCGTTTGTTGCCCCTGATGGGTGGCAGCCCCTACAACATGGCGCGTGCCGCGGCGCGGCGCGGGGCCACGGTGAGTTACCTCAACCCTTTGTCGAGCGACACCTTTGGTCAAGGCTTGGGGGCTTTGCTGGAGGCCGATGGCGTGGCCACGGTGGGCGGCACCAGCGCCAAGCCCACGTCATTGGCGGTGGTGCAGTTGAACGATGGTCAGCCGAGTTACGGTTTTTACCGCGAAGGCATTGCCGATCGCGACTACACGCCCGAGTCGGTGTTGGCGCGTTTGCCCGCCACGCCCGGGGTGTTGCACACCGGCTCTTTGCTCTTGGTGCCGCCCGAACACGAAAAAGCCATGGCTGTGCTGCAAGCGGCCCGGGCGCGGGGTTGGACCATCAGCGTGGACGTGAACCTGCGCGTGAAACTGGCCACCGATGTGGCGGCTTATGTGCAAGCGGTGCTGGCCGTGTTGCCTTTGGTCGATTGGCTCAAGGCCAGCGACGAAGACCTGATGGTCTTGGGCTTTGAAGGCGTGGGCTTGCAGGGATCGGATGCCTTGGTGGCGCAGCTGCGCGAACGCGCAGGCCCTGGGCGGCTCTCACGGGTGGCCTTGACCTTTGGTGCCGATGGCGCCCACCTCGATGTCGACGGAAAAACCGCACAGGCGGCTGCACCCCGCGTGAGCGTGGTCGACACGGTGGGGGCGGGCGACACCTTTTGGGGCAATTGTTTGGGCGACTGGTGTGATCAGATCAGCGGCGCGGCCGACCGTGTGCCCATCACCCTGAATGCGGCCATGAAGGCAGCTGCCATCAACTGCACCAGGGCGGGTTGCGAGCCGCCCACCTGGGCCGAGGTGCAAGCACGATAATGCGGGCATGCGCATCCGATTCACCAAAATGCAAGGTGCGGGCAACGACTTTGTTGTGCTCGATGAAACCCAAGAACGCCAAGCCCTGAGCCCGGCGCATTACCGGCGCTTGGCCGATCGCCATTTTGGTGTGGGCGCCGACCAAATTTTGAGCGTGCGACCCGCACCCTCGCCCGACGTGGACTTTGAATACATCATCCACAACGCCGACGGTGGTGAGGTCGAGCACTGCGGCAACGGGGCGCGTTGTTTTGTGCGCTTTGTGTACGATCAAGGCCTCAGCCAGCGCAACCCGCTGCGCGTGAAGGTCAAAAAAGGCGTGATTGAATTGGCCTTGCGCCCCGATGGCACGGTTCGGGTGGACATGGGCGCACCGGTCTGGGCGCCCGAGCAAGTGCCGTTTGATACCGAGGGATTGACGGCATTCAACATGGGCAATCTGGCGCGGTGGCCCCTGCTGGTGCCCGGCGGCGAGGTGATGGCTTCGGTGGTCTCCATGGGCAACCCGCACGTGGTGATGCTGGTCGACGATGTGGACACCGCCCCAGTGACTGCCATGGGCGCGGCGCTGGAGCACCACGCCCGATTCCCCGAGCGCGTCAATGTCGGTTTTATGCAGGTACTTTCGCCCCACGAGGTGCGTTTGCGTGTGTTTGAGCGCGGCGCGGGCGAGACCTTGTCCTGCGGCACCGGCGCGTGTGCAGCCGTGGTGTGTGGCATCCGTTTGGGCTTGCTCCAAGGCCCGGTGCGGGTGCAGACACACGGCGGACCCCTGGAAATCGATTGGCAAGACCAAGCGATGCACAATGCACCCGTCATCATGAGTGGACCTGCCACCCGTGTTTTTGCGGGCGAGATCGAGTTGCCCGACGTGCTGTGAAGCGCAAACCCTTTTTTTGGACCATCCAGCGAGTGACCACAACATGTCCCAAAACGCCTTGAACCCCATCACCGAAGACGACATCGCGCAGTACCTGGCCAACACCCCCAATTTTTTTGAGCGCCATGCCGATCTGCTCGCGTCGGTGCAACTCACCAGCCCGCACGGCAAGCGCGCCGTGAGTTTGCAGGAACGACAAGCCGAGATGTTGCGCGACAAAATTCGCGGACTCGAACTCAAGGCCGCCAGCATGATTCGCCACGGCAAAGAAAACACCGTGACCGCTTCGCGTTTGCACGATTGGACGCTGGTGCTCTTGCAAACGGCCGATGCGTACACCGTGCCGCAAGTGGTGGCACAAACCGTGCGCGAGCTCTTTGACGTGCCCCAAGTGGCTTTGCGGGTGTGGGGCATGCAGCCCGAGTTCGACGAAGCGCCCCACGTTTACCCGCCCGCCGACGACGTGCAAGCGTTCGCCAGTTCCTTGGCCGAGCCGTTTTGCGGTCCCAACCCGGGCTTGGACGTGGTGCAGTGGCTCGACGAGCCGTCGGCCGTGGCCTCGGTCGCGTTGGTGCCCTTGCGCGAAGCCGAGGGCGAGCCAGCGTTTGGTGTTTTGGTCATGGGCTCAGATGACGCGCAGCGTTTTGGGGCCGGTATGGGCACCGAGTTCTTGAGTCAGATGGCCCAGTTGGCCAGTGCGGCATTGCAACGTCTGCGCACCAAGGCTGATTGACGAAAGTCCCATCCCAACAGTGTCCATGGTCGAGCCCAGCAACAGCCCTCCCGTTTGGATTCGTGACTATTTGGCGCACGTGCGCGACCACAAGCGATTGGCCGATCGCACCGTTGCCCTTTACACCTTGGATTTGGCGCGTTTGAGCGAGCTGGCCCACACCGCCGAACTGGACTTGACCGCGGTGGAGCCCACGCACATTCGGCGTTGGGTGGCGCAGATGCACAGCGCGGGACGTTCGCCTCGAGGCATTGCCTTGATCGTCTCGGGTTGGCGCGGTTTTTACCACTGGATGGCGCGCCAAGGTCACATGGACCACAACCCGGTTCAGGGCGTTCGAACCCCCAAAGCTGGTAAGCCCTTGCCCAAGGCCTTGGGTGTGGACGACTCGGTGCGTTTGGCACAGCACCAACAGTCCAGCGATCCGCCCGAATTGGAGGCGCGCGACGCTTGCATCACCGAGCTTTTGTACGGCTGTGGTTTGCGTATCGGCGAGTTGGTGGGCTTGGATGTTCAAGGCGGACCGGGCAGCTTGGGATGGGTCGATGTGCCCGATGGTGTGGCCCATGTGTTGGGCAAAGGCTCCAAGCGGCGCAGCGTGCCCATGGGCCGTGGTGCCTTGGACGCGTTGCAAACTTGGTTGTTGGTGCGCGCGCAGTGGTTGGGGCCAGACTCAAGCTCGGCAGCGCTGTTTGTGGGCGAACGCGGCCAGCGCCTGACGCCACAGCATATCCGGGTGCGGCTCAAGCGGCGTTCACAACTCGCGGGTTTGAGCACGCCAGTCCACCCGCACATGCTGCGCCACTCCTTTGCCAGCCATGTGCTGCAGTCCAGTGGCGACTTGCGCGCCGTGCAAGAGCTCTTGGGCCACGCCAGCATCAGCACCACGCAGGTCTACACCCGCCTGGATTTTCAGCACTTGGCCAAGGTCTACGACGCGGCCCACCCGCGCGCCCATGCCCAGATCGACCGCAGCCCCAGCCCTTTGCGCAAGCCGCGAAAGCCGACCTGAGGTGCGCGCTGTCATGTCCACGTCAAGGCGCTGACATACACTGGGGTTTTATCCCCTTCACCACCGAGCTTCACCATGGCACTCATCCCCGCAACCATCCTCACCGGCTTTTTGGGTTCGGGCAAAACCACCTTGCTCAAACGCGTGCTCAGCGAGGCCCATGGTCAAAAAATCGCGGTCATCGAAAACGAGTTCGGTGAAGAGAACATCGACAACGAAATCTTGGTGTCGGACACGACAGAAAACATCATCCAGATGAGCAATGGCTGCATTTGTTGCACCATTCGCGATGATTTGCGTGCCACCTTGCAAGACCTCGCCACCCGCAAGCGAAAGGGTGAGATTGACTTTGAGCGCGTGATCATCGAGACCACCGGTTTGGCCGACCCCGGCCCAGTGGCGCAGACCTTTTTCATGGACGATGAAGTCGCGGAACAGTATTTGCTCGATGGGGTGTTGACCTTGGTCGACGCCAAACACGCCGCGATGCAACTCAACGAACGCCAAGAGGCCCAACGCCAAGTCGGCTTTGCCGATCAGATCTTCATCAGCAAAAGCGACTTGGTGTCTCCAGAGGCCTTGGAGGCCTTGGTTCACCGCCTCAAGCACATGAACCCGCGCGCCCCCATTCAGGTGGCGCATTTTGGTGAAGTGTCCTTGGACAAGGTGCTGGATTTGCGAGGCTTCAACCTGAATGCGCGCTTGGACATCGACCCCGATTTCCTCAAAGACGAGTCGGCCGATCACGATCACGATCACGACCATGGCCACGTGCACGGCCCCGACTGTGGTCACGACCACCACGAGCATGAACATGTGCACGGTGAGCATTGCTCGCATCCGTCACACCAGCACGAACACGGGCACCACCACCACCACGATGACGACGTGAAGAGTTTTGTTTACCGCGCCACACGGCCCTTTGATCCCGCCAAGCTCGAGGACTTCTTGGGTGCCATCGTCCAGGTGTATGGCCCGCGCATGTTGCGTTACAAAGGTGTGCTCAACATGCAGGGCACCGAGCGCAAGGTGATCTTCCAAGGTGTGCACCAACTCATGGGCAGTGACCTGGGGCCTGCTTGGCCTGCTGGTGAGGCGCGGGTGAGCAAAATGGTCTTCATTGGTATCGATTTGCCTCAAGATATTTTGGTCCAAGGCCTTGAGCAATCGCTGGTGGCGGTTTGATGTTTTGGACTTTTTTTAACAGTTTCGCCAACCCGTCAACCCCCGTCGAATCCAAGGGGGGGAGCAAACCGGGTATAAACAGCCCTGCGTTGACGAGCACGTCCATGCCAACGACTCGGGGTGTCAACGCCCCGAACCGTGATGTGTCAGGACTTAAGAGGAGAGCACTTGTGAAATCCCCGGCCAAAAAGACCGCCAAACCTGCGGCGCCCGCTGCCAAGCAGCGAACCAAGGTGCGCGCAACCCCTTCTGCGGCGAAAAAACCGGTGAAAACCGCTGCCAAATCGCCGTCCAAAGCCGTGCCCAAGTCGCCCGTCAAAAAACCTGTTGCCAAGGCCCCAGCCAAGAAAGTCGCGGTCAAACCCGTGGCCAAGTCCGCACCCAAGTCTGCAACCAAAGCCGCCGTGAAGCCGGCCAAGGCACCTGCCAAAAAAGCCGTGGTCAAGCCGGTCGCCAAAAAGGCGGCGGCCAAACCCGTGGCGAAAAAAGCCGCGACCAAGCCCTTGACCAAGGCGGTTGTCGCCAAAAAGGCTGCAACCAAAAAGACCGCGGTGAAGGCCGCGCCAACCAAAACCGCATCCAAAACCGTGGCAAAGTCCACCGCCTCTGTGCGTAAGTCATCGGCTCCTGTGAAGGCAGCGCCAGCGCCCACCCCTGTGGTGGTGGCGCCCACCAAACCGGTGGGCAAGCGCGCTGCCAAAAAAGTCATGATGGAGCAGATGACCCAAGCAGAGGTGGTACCCACCCACGCGCCCGATGCAGTCAAAGCCACTTTTTCTCAAACACCCGAACGTTTCATGATCCCCTTGCCCGTCCAGATCCCCGTTAAAAAAGACGCCAAACGCGCCAACAATTGGAAAACCACGCCTGTCGATCGGCTCGCCGATGCCGATGTCATGGCCATGCCTGACAGTGAGTACATGAACGATGTGCAGCAGGCCTTTTTCCGCGCCAAGCTGCAGCAACTCAAAGCCGATATGTTGGCCAATGCCGGTGAAACCACCGAGCACCTTCGCGAAGACACCTCGGTCATGCCCGACCCCGCCGATCGCGCCACCATTGAAGAAGAACATGCCTTGGAGTTGCGCACCCGTGATCGCGAGCGCAAGCTGCTCAAGAAAATCGAGCAGGCCATCCAGCGCATCGACGCGGGTGACTATGGCTATTGCGACGAGACCGGCGAACCCATTGGTGTGGGCCGATTGATGGCGCGCCCGACCGCCAACCTGTCCTTGGAAGCGCAACAACGCCGAGAACTCAAGCAAAAAATGTTCGGTGATTGATTCAACGTGCTCCGCGCGACCCCAGCCACCGAATCGGTCGCTGGGGTTTTTTTCGACCTTCGACGCTGCGGTGTGAAAACTGTCACACCTGACGGCCTTTGTTATTTTTTTGAAGCATCACATTCAGAGACCCTTCTAAGTGCTTGCTTTTGTTCAATTTTTACCACCTAATTTTTTTAAAAACCACCGTAAGTGGTTGATTTCATTGAAAAAAATTCGCTCTAACTGCTTGCAGATGCCTGATTTCCTGATAAAGTGGAAAAAAGTGCAATTAAGTGGTGAAAAGTGTATTTTCGAATTTGAAACCCATGTTCCAAGGCGCCTCCTCTCTCAACCTCGATGCCAAGGGCCGCTTGTCGGTGCCCACACGACACCGTGACGCCTTGAGCCAAGCGGGGAGCCAGCTCACCATCACCAAACACCCCCACGGCTGCTTGATGGTCTTTCCCCGTGCCGAGTGGGAAATTTTCCGTGAGCGCATCGCCGCTTTGCCCATGCAAGCGCAATGGTGGAAGCGCATCTTCTTGGGCAACGCCCAGGACGTCGAGATGGACGCTGCAGGCCGTGTCTTGGTGGCCCCTGAGTTGCGTGCCGCAGCGGGCATCAGCAAAGAGGCGGTCTTGCTCGGTATGGGCGGTCACTTCGAGTTGTGGGACGCACAGGTCTACGCAGCGCAAGAAGCGCAAGCCATGCAGGGTGATATGCCCGATGTCTTCAAGGACTTCTCCTTCTAAGGTTGGTGGTGAACAGTCCATGGACCCATCAAACCGTCTTGTTGATCGAAGCCGTGACAGCGCTGCAGGTCAACCCAGACGGGCATTACATCGACGCCACCTTTGGGCGTGGGGGACATTCGCGTTTGATCTTGAGCCAACTCGGCGAGCAGGGTCGTTTGACGGTGTTCGACAAAGACCCCCAAGCCATCGAGGCGGCGCAGGCGTTGGCTGC
>JBEDCE010000046.1:0-11614 GCA_041176905.1 Pseudomonadota bacterium | reverse complement strand
CACATCTTGCGACCCGGCTACGCCATCGAATACGACTACTTCGACCCGCGCTCGCTCAAGAACAGCTTCGAGACGCGCCAGATCCAAGGCCTGTTTTTTGCCGGCCAGATCAACGGCACCACCGGTTACGAAGAGGCGGCGGCCCAAGGTTTGTTCGCGGGCGTGAACGCTGCGCTGCAGTGTCGCGGCGAAAGCGCTTGGCTGCCAGGCCGTGATCAAGCCTACTTGGGCGTGATGGTGGATGACTTGGTGACCCAAGGCGTGACCGAGCCGTACCGCATGTTCACCAGCCGGGCCGAGTTCCGTTTGCAACTGCGCGAGGACAATGCCGACGCCCGGCTGACCGAAGCTGGGCGCCACATGGGCCTGGTGGGTGACGCTCAGTGGGACGCCTTTTGCCGAAAGCGCGATGCTGTTTCACGTGAAACAGAGCGCCTCAAGTCGGTCTGGGTCAACCCCCGAAACCTGCCCGAGGCCGAATCCGTCCGGGTGTTGGGCAAAGCGATTGAGCACGAGTACAACCTCTTCGACTTGCTGCGAAGACCGGGCGTGGGCTATGCAGACCTCATGTCCCTCGATGGCGGCAAGTACGCCGACGGCGACAACGTTTCACGTGAAACGTGGGGTGAGCAGACGGCGGCCATCTTGGAGCAGGTGGAGATCGCCGCCAAATACTCGGGGTACATCGAGCGCCAAAAGGACGAAGTCGAGCGGGCGTCGAACCACGAAAACATGAAGCTGCCCTTGGATTTGGACTACCTGTCTGTGGGCGCCTTGTCCTTCGAGGCGCGTCAAAAATTGGCCAAGCACCGGCCTGAAACTTTGGGTCAGGCCTCCCGCATCAGTGGCATCACGCCCGCCAGCATTTCCCTTTTGCTCATCCACTTGAAGAAGGGCGGATTCAAGGGCTTTGCCAAAGCGCTGGCACAGGAAGCACAGGCATGACGGGAAGCGGCGACCGTGCCGTCTTGGAGGCCGGACTCGGCGCCATGGGTTTGGACCTGTCCACTGCACAGGTGGATGCTTTGTTGGCTTATATGGCGCTTATTCAGAAGTGGAACAAGGTCTACAACCTGACGGCCTTGCGCTCGTCGGGCGAGATGTTGACCCACCACCTGCTCGACAGTTTGTCCGTGGTGTTGCCTCTGCGTGCCCAGCTCGAGTCCATGGGGTTGGGGCAGGGCAAGCTCTTGGATGTGGGTTCGGGCGGCGGTTTGCCGGGCGTCGTCTTGGCCATCGTCATGCCGCAGTGGCGCATCACCTGTGTGGACACCGTGGCCAAGAAGGCGGCGTTTGTGCAACAGGTGTCGGCCAGCTTGGCCTTGCCCAACTTGCGCGGCTTGCACGCGCGGGTGGAGTCGCTCAAGGCAGAGGCGGGTGAGGGCTTTGACGTGGTGGCCTCACGCGCCTTCGCCTCACTCCCCGATTTCGTGAACTGGTCCGCCGCAGCATTGCTGCCCCATGGTGTGTGGATGGCCATGAAAGGCAAGCTGCCCAGCGACGAGATGGCCGCTTTGCCACCCCATGCCCAGGTGTTTCACGTGGAACCTTTGCACGTTCCTGGCCTGGATGCTGAGCGATGCGTGGTGTGGATGCGACCCCGTGTTCAGGGCGCCTGAGCAAGTCACGTAAACTCAGGCCCAGAGGATCACATCACATGGCCAAAATTTTTTGTGTCGCCAACCAAAAGGGCGGCGTCGGTAAAACCACCACCACGGTCAATTTGGCAGCGGCCTTGGCCAGCATTGGCCAACGCGTTTTGATGGTTGACTTGGACCCGCAAGGCAACGCGACCATGGGCTCGGGCATCGATAAACGCGAGATGAAGCTCTCGGTGTACGACGTGCTGTTGGAGTCCGCCACGGTGACCGAAGCGGCATTGTGGTCGGAGCCTTGCCGTTACCACGTGCTGGGTGCCAACCGCGAACTCGCCGGTGCCGAGGTGGAATTGGTCGACGTGGAGCGACGCGAAAAGCGGCTCAAGCTCGCCTTGGTGGCGGTGAAAGACCAATACGATTTCGTGCTCATCGACTGCCCACCGAGCTTGTCCATGCTCACCCTCAACGGCTTGTGCTCGGCGCACGGTGTGATCGTGCCCATGCAGTGCGAGTACTTTGCACTTGAAGGCCTGACCGACTTGGTCAACACCATCAAACAGGTGCACGGCAACCTCAATCCTGATTTGCAAATCATCGGTTTGTTGCGTGTCATGTTCGACCCGCGCATCACCTTGCAGTTGCAGGTGAGCGACCAGCTCAAGGCGCACTTTGGCGACAAGGTGTTCGACGCCGTCATCCCGCGCAACGTGCGTTTGGCCGAGGCGCCCAGCTACGGTTTGCCGGGCGTGGTGTTTGACCCGGCGGCCAAGGGCAGCCAGGCCTTTGTGTCGTTTGCCTCCGAGATGGTTGAACGCATCCAAAAGATGTGAGCATGATCCCAATCCATGTGTTGACTTTGCCAGGCTGGCAGAGCAGCGGACCTTTGCACTGGCAAAGCCGCTGGGAAGCTTTGCACGGGTACACGCGTGTGGAGCAACACGACTGGATCACCCCTAAGCGCGGTGATTGGATTGCGCAACTGGAAGAGGTGGTCTTGTCTTGTACCGGTCCGGTGGCTTTGGTGGCGCACAGTTTGGGTTGTTTGCAGGTGGCCGCTTGGGCGTCGCATTCAAAACACGTCGATCGAGTTAAAGCCGCATTTTTGGTGGCTCCTGGCGACAGTGAGCGCTCACAAGAGCTGGAGCATTTGAGGGGTTGGCGGCCCATGGAGCGCCAACGCTTGCCCTTTCGCAGCCTGTTGGTCAGCAGCCAGAACGACCCGTTTTGCAGCCCCGAACGCGCCGAGCAATTGGCGTCGGATTGGGGCAGTGAGCATTGGGACTTGGGTCCCAAAGGCCACATCAACGCCGACAGCGGCTTGGGCGATTGGCCCGAAGGCCACCGACGATTCACCGATTTTTGGAAAGCATGAAGATGGTCACGAAAAAACCCAAAGGCCTTGGCCGCGGACTCGAAGCCTTGTTGGGCCCCAAGGTGGCACAAGCCACATCGCCCGAGGCACAAGACAACCAAGGCCTGCCATCGCAGTTGCCCCTGACCTCGATGGTCGCGGGCATGTACCAGCCACGCACCCGCATGGACGAGGGCGCTTTGTACGAGCTGGCCGAATCCATCAAGGCCCAAGGCATCATGCAGCCGATCTTGGTGCGCCAACTCAGCGAAGGCCCCAACGCGGGCAAGTACGAAATCATCGCCGGTGAGCGACGTTTTCGAGCCAGCCACATCGCGGGCTTGACTCACGTGCCGGTGTTGGTGCGCGACGTGCCCAACGAGGCCGCCGCCGCGATGGCGCTGATCGAAAACATCCAGCGCGAAGACCTCAACCCGTTGGAAGAAGCACAAGGCCTGCAGCGCCTGATCAAAGAGTTTGGCCTGACGCACGAGCAGGCCGCGCAAGCCGTGGGACGCTCACGCAGCGCCGCCAGCAACCTGCTGCGCTTGTTGATGCTCGCCGAGCCGGTGCAGTCCATGCTCATGGCGGGCGACATCGACATGGGTCATGCCCGCGCGTTGCTGTCGCTGGACAAGGCCACGCAAATCACGGCAGCACAGCAAGTGGCCGCCAAAAAAATGTCGGTGCGCGAAGCCGAAAGCTTGGTTAAAAAGCTCGGGGCCGAATTCAGCTTGGCGCCGCAAAAACTGACCAAAGAAAAATCACGCGACATCCGCCGCGTGGAAGAAGAGCTGTCGGACCTCTTGACGGCAGAGGTCGAGGTGCGCGTGAAAAAGCGCGTCAAACGCCACGGTCGTGTGGAAGAAATGGGCGAGCTGTCGATTCAATTCGGCTCACTCGAAGAGCTCAATGGTTTGATTGATCGCTTGCGGAAATAAAAAACCACCCGAAGGTGGTTTTTTATGGGGATGTGAAGGTCAGTTACCGACCTTGAGCGTGCCGCCTTTGCCCAAACCGCCTTTGACTTCTTGTGCCTTGTAGTTGCGCAGCGAAATCACCAGGTTGTTGTAGGCGTCCGTGAAGGCGGCCACGGTGGCTTTGCCCGCAGGGGTTTTGGAAAAACCACTCAAGCCGGCACCAGCCGAAGGACCAAACAGGGCTGCGGCCGCACCAAAGTTGGTGGCGGTGGAGTTGCCTTCGGAAATGCCGATTTGCACCGACGAGCGGATGTCAAACAATGTCAAAGTCACGACCGACGACTTGGACTCCAGCGCGCCGGCCAACACACCGAGGTTGCGGTTGCGCTGACCAAGCAAGCCACCCAAAGATCCCGCGAGTTGACCCACAGAATCGTTGTCGATGATGATGGCTGGCTCCAAGTAGTAGTCGGCTGCCACACGTTGGCCTTTTTGTTGGCGCGAACCTTCGCGGAACTCACCTGAATTGCGTTGCTTGTCGGTGATGTTGGAGAGCTTGCTCTCGGTCTTGTTGTTGCCGATCGAAGTGATCACGAAACAATTGGATTGCTGAACAGCCAAGCGCAACAGGGGCTCAATCGAGGTCACGTTGGTTTCACGACCAAAGCTGCCCCACCACTCCTTATCACGACCATCGTCCACTGCCAAAGTGCCCAAAGGCGCAGCGCAGCGCTCCAAGTTGCTGTTGGCGTTTTCACTGTTGGCGCCAGCGGCGGAGCCAGTCACCGCCGTGGCGGTTTTGGAGCCCGTGCTGACCAAGCCGCCGCCTGGGGTGACGCAACCAGCCACCAAAAGAACCAAAGACAAGGGGGCAAGGGTGGTGAGTAAAGATCGTGTCATTTCGGTGTATGGGTGGAGAGTGGATAAGAGTGCCAAGAATACATTCTATTTTGAAAATTATCAGTTGAAAATTTTGCCAGGATTCATGATGTTGTGCGGATCCAGCGCTTGTTTGATCGCGCGCATCATGGCCACCGCGCCGTCCCCGGCCTCGGCGCGCAAAAAGCCCATTTTGTGTAGGCCCACGCCGTGCTCGCCGGTGCAGGTGCCGCCCAAGGCCAAGGCGCGCTCCACCAGTTGGTGGTTGAGCGTCTCGGCGCTCTGGCGTTCGGTGGCACTGTTGGGGTCGATCAGGTAGCCCATGTGGAAGTTGCCGTCGCCCACATGGCCGACCAAGAAATACGGCAGGCCGGAGGCATTGGCTTCGTCGACCGAGGCCAAGATGGCGTTGGCCAGTTGGCTGATCGGCACACAGGCGTCGGTGGTGATGGCGCGGCAACCGGGGCGGCTCTGGATGCCAGCGAAGTAGGCGTTGTGCCGCGCCGTCCACAAGCGCGTGCGGGCCTCGGGTGTGGTGGCCCATTCAAAGGCTTGACCGCCGTTGTCCGCCGCGATGGCTTGCACGGTTTGCGCTTGTTCTTCCACGCTGGCCGGTGAGCCGTGGAACTCCATGAGCAGCATGGCTTCTTCGCGCAGTCCGAGTTTGGCTTGCGCGTTGACCATGCGCACCGTGTTGTCGTCGAGCAGTTCGCAGCGCGCGATCGGCACCCCCATTTGAATGATCTCGATGGTCGTGCGCACGGCCGCTTCGATGCTGGGGAAGTAGCAGGTCGCTGCCGAGATGGCTTCGGGCAAGGGGTAGAGCTTGAGGGTGATTTCGGTGATCACGCCCAGCGTGCCTTCGCTGCCCACCATCAAGCGCGTGAGGTCGTAGCCTGCGCTGGATTTTTTGGCGCGGGTACCGGTGCGGATCACCTCGCCGCTGGCCGTGACCACTTCCAGCGCCAACACGTTTTCGCGCATGGTGCCGTAGCGCACGGCGTTGGTGCCGCTGGCCCTGGTGGCGCTCATGCCGCCGATCGAGGCGTCGGCGCCGGGGTCGATGGGGAAAAACAGGCCTTGGTCTTTGACGGCTTCGTTCACCGCTTTTCGGGTGACGCCGGGCTGCACCGTGATGGTGAGGTCTTCGGCGTTGATGGCCACCACGCGGTTCATGCGGCTGACGTCGATGCTGATGCCGCCTTGGATCGCCAGCAAGTGGCCCTCCAAAGAGGAGCCCACGCCAAACGGGATCACCGGGGTGCGGTGCTGTGCGGCCAAACGCACCGCATCGGCCACGTCGGTGCTGGACTCGGCAAACACCACCGCGCTGGGCGGGGGCACGTGCATGAATGCCGACTCGTCTCGACCGTGCTGCTCGCGCACCACCATCGCGGTGGAGCATTGCGCACCAAAGCGCTCACGCAAAGCCGCGATCAGTGCCTCGGGCACTTCACGCAGCTCAACCCGGGGTTCCAGCAGGGCATTGGCGATGGGGGCATTCATGGGCGTCTCCTGAGGTCGGATAATGGCCCATTATCGGCAAAGACACTCAGGAGCACCAGATGGGCAACCGCCTCACACAAATCGCCACCCGCACGGGTGACGCTGGCACGACCGGTTTGGGCGACAACTCCCGCGTGTCCAAGAACAGCCTGCGTGTGCACGCCATGGGCGAGGTGGACGAACTCAACGCGCACATCGGTGTGCTGCTGTGCGAGGACATGCCCTCGGATGTCCGAGACATTTTGGTGGAAGTGCAGCACCAACTTTTCAACTTGGGTGGTGAGTTGTCCATTCCCGGCTTTGAGTTGCTCAAGGTCGAAGCCGTGGCCTCGCTTGACGATGCGCTGGAACACCACAACAGCCAACTGCCCAAACTTGAAGAGTTCATCTTGCCCGCTGGCACCCGTGGTGCCAGCTTGGCCCATGTGTGCCGCACCGTGGCGCGCCGCGCCGAACGTGCCGTGGTGGCACTGGGCAACGAAGAGGCGATCAAAGAAACGCCGCGCCAATACCTCAACCGTTTGTCGGACTTGATGTTCGTGATTTCCCGCGTGCTCAACCGCCTCAACGGCGGGCACGACGTGTATTGGAAAAGCGAGCGGATGAAAAAAAGCCCCGAGGCCTGAGCGTCGGGGCTGTGTTTGAGGCGCAGGGCCTTTAGGCTTTGCGGTTGAGCAGCGCGTACAAGATGATCGCGCCGAAGGTGGCGGTCCCGATGCCACCCAAGGCAAACGGGCCGAAGTGCAAGGTGAACTCACCCGTGCCCAAGATCAGGGTGATGGCCGCGACCAACAGGTTCTTGTTGTCGGAGAAGTCCACCCGGTTGTCGACCCAAATCTTGGCGCCGGCAATCGCGATCAAACCAAACACCACGATCGACACACCGCCCATGACGGGCAAGGGGATGGTTTGGATGAGCGCGCCGAACTTGGGGCTGAAGCCCAAAACGATGGCCATCAAACCGGCCACCATGAAGATGGCGGTGGAGTAGATTTTGGTCGCGGCCATGACACCGATGTTCTCGGCGTAAGTGGTCACGCCCGTGCCGCCCGCGCTGCCCGCGACCATGGTGGCCACGCCGTCGCCCATGAAGGCGCGGCCCATGTAGCGGTCCAGGTCTTTGCCGGTCATGGCGGTCACGGCCTTGATGTGCCCCAAGTTCTCAGCCACCAAGATGACGGCCACGGGGGCGATCAAGAGCATGGCGTTGGCTTCAAACACGGGGGCGCTGAAGTTGGGCATGCCGAACCAAGCCGCGTTGGCGATGCCGCTGAAGTCGATCGGCTTGCCCAGACCCATGCCGTTGGTCAGCACCGCGTAGATCACGCTCGCCACGATCAGGCCCAAGAGAATCAGCAAGCGCTGCAACATGCCTTTGGTGAACACGGCGACCAAGGCCACGCTCACGAAGGTGATGGCTTGCATCCACGCATCGAAGTGGGTGGGCGCCATGTTTTTGATGGGGATACCCGCCAAGTTCAGGCCGATCACTGCGACCACCGAACCGGTCACGACCGGCGGCATGAAGCGCTCAATCCAACCGGTGCCGATGGCTTGCACCACCATGCCGATGATGGTGTAGACCACGCCGCAGGCGATGATGCCGCCCAAGGCAACACCGATGTTGGCGTTGGGGCCGGGGCCAGCGTAGCCGCTGGCGGCGATCACCACGCCAATGAAGGCGAAGCTCGAGCCCAAGTAGCTGGGCACTTGGCCTTTGGTCATGACAAAGAAAATCAGCGTGCCCACACCGCTCATGAGCACCGCCACGTTGGGGTTAAAGCCCATGAGCAGTGGTGCCAGCACGGTGGCGCCGAACATGGCGATCAGGTGTTGCACACCCATGACGCCAGTCTGAGCCCACGGCAGCCGTTCGTCGGGCCCAACCACGCCTCCGTGGTTGAGCGACTCGGCGGATTTTTCGGTCCAATTGAACATTCCCATGCATCATCTCCTGGTTTTTTTAACGAAACAAAAACGATTGTGCGCCATGTCGGCGCTCAGGTTTTGCGGCTCACCAACACGATGCCCGCGGCCACACCGACCAAGGCCACGACCAAGCGCCACGTCAAGGGCTCACCCAACAAGACCACACCCAGCACCAAAGCAAAGAGCGGCGTGAGGAAGGTGAAGGTGGACATTTGGGTGGCCGGGTAATGGCGCAGTAGCCACATCCAAGTCAGGTAGCTGGCAAAGGCGCCGATGACGGTTTGCACGCCGATGGACGCCCAAGCTTGCGTGGAGTAAGACAGCGACCAAGTCTCACCCAAT
Source organism: Pseudomonadota bacterium (assembly GCA_041176905.1). GTDB lineage: Bacteria > Pseudomonadota > Gammaproteobacteria > Burkholderiales > Burkholderiaceae_C > Hydrogenophaga. The sequence continues at coordinate 3,089 of JBEDCE010000046.1, read as the reverse complement.
GCCAGCGAGATCAAGGGGGCGACGACGGCCGTGACGCCCAGTTGGTAGAACAGGGTTTTTTCGGCACTGGCGCTACTCAAGCGCGTGGCGCGGATGGCCAAGGTGGTCAAGCCCCACAAAGCGCCCGCGGCCAAGGCCATGGCGTCGCCCAACCATTGGCGCGGCAAGGCGCTGCTGCCTTGGAAGCTTTCGCTGAACGCCACCGCCACCGCCAAAAAAGCGATCCACAAACCCAGCCACTGCAAGGGCCGCAAATGCTCGCCCGGCACCACACGCGGCAACAGCAAGGCCACCACAAAGGGGCTGGTGTACAGGAAAACCGTCAAGCGCGAGGCGCTGGTGTGCTGCATGCCCAAGTAGATGAAGGCGAACTCACCGGCGAACAAGAGGCCGGCGACGATGCCCGCCACGAGTGTGCCGTCTCGCTGGAACAGCGGCACGCCGCGTGCGCGGCACCACAACCACAACAAGGTGGCGGCGCCCCACACCCGCAAGCTCGCTTGCCACAAGGGTGGCACTTCGGCCACGGTGGCTTTGATCAGGATTTGTTGAAACCCCCAGACCGCGCAGCACACGACCAAGAGGGTCATGGCCAAAGCGTCGAGGTGGTCTTTGCGTTGGTGGGTCAGGGGCATGGGGGGCGTTCGCCATGGGGCTCAGTGGCCCACACTTTACGCGAAGGCAAACGCCATCTTCGGTGCTTCGCCGTCCATGAGGCTGGCCAAGGCTTTGCCCGAGCCCGCGCCGTGCGTCCAGCCCAAGGTGCCGTGTCCGGCGTTGACCCACAGCTTGTCAACACCCGTGCGGCCAATGAGCGGGATGTTGGTCGGTGTGGCCGGGCGCAGGCCGCACCAGAAGTGCGGGTCGCCGCCTTGTTCGGTGGAGCGTGTGTCGGCCACGCCGGGGAACACCTCCTCGATGCGAGAGAGCAGCATCTCACAGCGCCGACGCGCCAACGGGGAGTCCAAGCGCAGGTCAAAACCGCCGAGCTCGATGGTGCCCGCCACGCGCAGCTGATTGCCCAAACGCGAGATGGCGATTTTGCGTGCGTCGTCGATCATGCTGACCATGGGCGCGCGAGCCGGTTCGCGCAAGGCCAGCGTGGCGCTGTAACCCTTGCCGGGGTAGATCGGGACGCGCACACCGACCGAGCGAAGCAAGGCGGTGCTGTAGGAGCCACAAGCCACCACATAGGCGTCGGCTTGCAAAGCGCGGGTCTCACCACTGTGGCGGTCGCGCACGCGCACCTCTGTGATGGCACCACCCTGGCGCTCGAGCTGCTCGGTGTCGTGGTGGTAGAGGATGTCGGCACCGGCTTGTGCGCAGCGCTCGGCCAAGGCTTGGGTGAACACCAGCGCGTCGCCGGACTCATCGGTCTCAGTGTAGGTGCCGCCCACGATGCGATCGGCAAAGGCTTGCAAAGCGGGCTCGATGCGCAACAACTCGTCGCGATCAATTACTTGGCGCTGCACGCCGTGGCGGCGCATGAGTGCAGCGGCCTCGCCCGCGCCTGCGAAGGCATGCGCGTCGGTGTAGTAGTGCGCAATGCCGCGCTGCACGCGGTGGTACTCGATACCGGTCTGCGCCACCATCTCGTGCAAGGCCTCGTGGCTGTAGGCGCCCAAGGCCGCGAGTTGTGCCACGTTGCGCTCAAACGCGCGGTCGTTGCACTGGCCCAAAAACGACAGGGCCCAGCGCCACTGATCGGCGTCGAATTGTGGGCGAAACAAGAGTGGCGAGGTGGCGCTGAACATCCACTTCAAGGCCTTGAGCGGGGCCTCGCGGTTGGCCCACGGCTCGCAGTAGCTGACCGAAATTTGCGCAGCGTTGGCAAAGCTGGTTTCCATGGCGGCGGCGTTTTGGCGGTCGACCAAGGTGACCTGGTGGCCGCGCTGCAGCAGGTGCCAAGCGGTGCTCACGCCGATGATGCCGGCGCCCAAAACCACGGTGTGCATAAGAAATCCCCATCCATCTGTTGGGCCTAAGTATCCGCAAGCGCCACGGGTTTGTGAAGCGAGATCACATTAAAATCAATTCAATAAGTTCAGCTAATGAAATAAGCCGGTGTGAGCACCTTTGATCCCGATGCCTTGGAATGTTTGGCCGCCATCTTGGAAGAGGGTGGTTTTGAGCGTGCCGCGCAGCGCCTGTCCATCACGCAGTCGGCGGTCTCACAGCGCCTGCGAGCGTTGGAGGCGCAGGTCGGCACGGTCTTGGTGGTGCGCAGCCGGCCGATCAAACCGACCTCGGCGGGCCAGTTGCTGCTCAAACACGCCAAGATGATGCGGCTCTTGCGTGCCGACCTCGACAAAGACCTCAAAGAACTCGCCCCGAGCACCAACGGTCAAGGCCGGCACGAAGAGCGCGTTTCGGTGGCCATCAACGCCGACAGCTTGGCCACCTGGGCCTTGCCCGCACTCAGCCCCTTGGTCAGCCAAGGCTTGCCGCTGGAGATCATCACCGACGACCAAGAATTCACCCAAGAGTGGTTGCGCGAAGGGCAAGTCATGGGTTGCGTCACATCTCTGAGCCACACCCTGCGTGGATGTCGCATGCAAGCGTTGGGCGCCATGCGCTACGTGGTGGTGGCCGAGCCCGCTTACGCGGCGGAGCACTTGCCCAACGGCTTGACGAAGCACAACTTCCACCAAGTGCCTTTTGTGGCCTTCAACCGCAAAGACCTGTTGCAGCATGGCTTCGTGGAAGAGGCTTTTGGCTTGACGCGCCTGTCGCTCAAACAGCGATTCGTGCCGTCGGTGGAAGGCCAGTTGCGCGCGGTGCGAGAAGGCTGGGGCGTGAGCGTGGTGCCCGAGCTGCGCGTGCGCGCGCTCATCGAGGCTGGTGAATTGGTCAACCCTTTGCCCCAATTTGGCTTGGACGTCGCCCTGTATTGGCATTGCTGGAACCTCGGGTCGGAGGTGTTGGACGAGCTCAGCCGCGCCTTGCAGGCCGCGGCCAAGGATCAGCTCAGGCCGGTGTGACGCGCCAGCTGCGCAGCGGCGCAAACGCCGTTTGCTCGTTCTTGTGTGCGTAGCCCAGCGGGTTGGCGATCAGGTGGCAGCGGCCCAACTGTTGGTCTTGTGGGCAAT
>JBEDCE010000045.1:0-11786 GCA_041176905.1 Pseudomonadota bacterium | reverse complement strand
GGGCGGGCGGGGCTTTTTCGTCTGGATTTCCTATGGCGTAACAGCGGTGGCCGTATTGGCCGAAATCGTTTGGCTCAGGCGCGCAGCCAGCCAATCGCGCAGCCGCCTTGTCCGCATGCAGCAATGGGATTCACAAGAGGAATCAAATCAATGAAGTCTCGTCACAAAAAGTTGTCTATCATCGCGGTTGCGCTGGTGTTGGTGGGGGGTGCCGCCGCGTTGGTGCTCAACGCCTTTCAGTCCAACTTGGTTTTCTTTTTTTCGCCGACCGATGTTCATCAAGGCAAAGCCCCGGCTGACCGGGTGTTCCGCATCGGCGGCTTGGTCAAAGAAGGCAGCGTCAAACGCCAACCCGATGGGCTGACCACGAGTTTCATCGTGACCGACACGGTGCAAGTCATCCCAGCCGTTTACACGGGCATCCTGCCCGATTTGTTCGCTGAAGGTAAGGGCGTGGTGGCCGACGGCAAGCTCGGCAGCGACGGCCTGTTCACCGCCAACCGGGTGTTGGCCAAGCACGATGAAAACTACATGCCCCCAGAAGCCGCTCATGCGTTGGAGCAGGCCAAGGAAGCTGGCAAAACCCTGAAGACATATTGACGCGATCAGCTGATACGCGGCCCTTAAAGAAAGCTCTTTCATGATCCCCGAAATTGGCACCCTTGCGCTCATCTTGGCCCTGCTGCTGGCCCTCACCCAAGCGGTGCTGCCGCTGTGGGGCGCTCAGCGAGGCAACCTCACGTGGATGTCGGTGGCACGACCCGCGGCCTTTGGTCAGTTCACCTTCATCCTGATTGCCTACCTGTGCTTGGTCTACTCCTTTTTGACCAACGATTTTACGGTCATCAACGTGGCCAACAATTCGTACTCCAACCTGCCGGCCTTCTATCAGTTCACCGCAACCTGGGGTTCGCACGAGGGCTCGCTGTTGTTCTGGTCGATGCTCTTGTCCGTTTGGACCGTGGCGGTCGCCACTTTTTCGCGCACCTTGCCCGAAGAAATGGTCTCCCGCGTCATCGGTGTTTTGGGCCTGATTTCGGTCGGTTTCTTGTCCATGCTGTTGATCACGTCCAGCCCGTTTTTGCGCCAGTTTCCTGGCCCTGCCGAGGGCAGCGACCTGAACCCCTTGCTGCAAGACTGGGGCATGATCATCCACCCGCCCATGCTGTACATGGGCTATGTGGGCTTCGCCGTCGCTTTTGCTTTCGCGGTGGCGGCCTTGCTGTCGGGACGGCTTGACGCGGCGTGGGCGCGTTGGTCACGGCCTTGGGCCACCGTGGCTTGGGCGTTTCTGACCTTGGGCGTTGCGCTGGGCAGTTGGTGGGCCTACCGCGAACTGGGCTGGGGCGGTTGGTGGTTCTGGGACCCCGTGGAAAACGCGTCCTTCATGCCTTGGTTGGCCGGCACCGCCTTGATCCATTCCTTGGCAGTGGCGGAAAAACGCGGCGCCTTCAAGGCTTGGACCGTGCTGCTGGCCCTCATCACCTTCTCGCTCTCGCTGCTGGGCACTTTCTTGGTGCGGTCGGGCGTGTTGTCCTCCGTGCATGCGTTTGCCGTCGATCCACAGCGCGGCGCTTTCATTTTGGGTTTCATGATGCTGGTGGTGGGCGGCTCGCTCGCCTTGTTCGCTTGGCGTGCGCCCCGCATGGTGGCGGGCGGTGCTTTCACTTGGTTCTCGCGCGAATCGATGCTCTTGGCCAACAACGTCATGATGGTGGCTTCGGTCGCGGCGGTGCTGTTGGGCACGCTGTACCCGCTGTTCATTGATGCGCTGGGCTTGGGAAAATTGTCGGTCGGCCCACCGTTTTTCAATGCGGTGTTCGTGCCACTGATCACACCAGCGCTGTTTTTGATGGGGGTGGGTCCGCTCATGCGCTGGAAGGGCGACAGCGTGCCCGATATTTTGCAGCGGCTCAAGTGGGCGCTGGCCATTGCCATGGCCACGGGCTTGCTGCTGCCGCTGACCCTGGACGGTTACAAGCCTTGGGCTGTTCTGGGCTTGGGCCTGTCGACATGGATCGCGCTGACGGTGCTGATCGCCTTTCGTGAGCGCGTCAAAAACGCGAGCCAGCTTTTCACTTTGCCGCGCGCTTTTTGGGGCATGCACTTGGCGCACTTGGGCTTGGCCATTGGCTTGGCGGGCATCACCATGGTGGTCAACTACGAACGTGAACTCGACGTGCGAATGAACGTGGGCGACCAGGCGCAGATGGCCGGTTACACCCTGACCTTCAAAGGCACCGAAAACTACTCGGGTCCCAACTACGAGGGCACCCGTGGCACCGTCATCGTGTCCAAGGACGGCGAAGAACGGTTCACGCTCTACCCAGCCAAGCGCGTGTACAACCGCTCGGGCTCGGTGATGACCGAAGCCTCGGTTCGCCCCAGCCTGTTCAGCGACCTCTATGTGTCGCTGGGTGAGCCCTTGAACAACGAGCTGACCACTTGGGCTGTGCGGCTGTACTACAAGCCCTTCATCAACTGGATGTGGTTGGGCGCTGTCTTCATGGTGGTAGGGGGCTTCTTGGCCGCGACCGATCGGCGTTACCGCATCGGTGCCAAAGCCAGGGCGACGGCCGATTCGGCCTCACCGAACACCCAAGGAGCCTGACCCATGAAGAGGTGGCTTCCGCTGGTTTTCTTTTTCGTCTTGGTGGGCTTCTTCGCCAAGGGCTTGTTCCTGAACCCCCGCGAAGTGCCTTCGGCTTTCATCGGCAAGGCAGCTCCCGTGTTCACCTTGCCCGTGGTGGGCCAGGCCGACAAGGCCTTCAGCACCACCGACATGAAGGGCCAAGTGTGGTTGCTCAATGTCTGGGCGCCGTGGTGCGTGTCCTGCAAAGTCGAACACCAGTTGCTGATGGCGCTGGCTGACAGCCAAAAAGCGCCGCCCATCGTGGGGCTCAACTGGAAGGACAAGAGCCGCGATGCCGAGCGGCTGCTCACTCAAACGGGCAACCCCTACGTGGCCGTGCCCGACGACCTGTCTGGGCGTGTGGGAATCGACTGGGGGGTGACCGGAACCCCAGAGACCTACCTGATTGACCAGTCGGGCACCGTGCGTCTCAAACACGTGGGCCCTATTGACGTCGATATTTGGCGCAACAAATTTGTGCCCAAAATCAAGGAGTTGGGCGCATGACAGCACCGATCTTGAAGCGCTGTGGTTACGCCACGGTCTTGGCCCTGTCTTTGCATCTGTCTGCTGGGGCCAACGAGCCCACCCAGGCTGCGCCCACCGCCCCCACCGCGCAGCCGTTGTTTGCCGATGCGGCGATCGAGTCGCGCCTCATGCTGCTCTCGCGCGAATTGCGCTGCGTGGTGTGCCAAAACGAAGCCTTGTCCGAATCCCCAGCCGAGTTGGCGGGGGATATGCGAAAAGAGATTCGAGAATTGATGAAGGCGGGCAAGACCGATCAGGAAGTGCTGGACTTCCTGACCTCGCGTTACGGTGATTTTGTGTTGTTCCGTCCACCCTTCAAACCCTTGACCTATCTGTTGTGGATCGGTCCGTTTGTGTTTTTGGGTTTCGGTGTGTTGATTTGGTTCATGGCCCTGCGCGCGCGCCGCACCTTCAAAAGTGCACCGGTTTCCAGTGAACAGATCGCCGCTGCGGCCCGCCTGCTAGAAGAAAAACCATGAATTCGTTTTGGTCCGTGACCCTTTTTTGGGCCGCTGCGGCAGCCGCCATCGTCTTGGCTCTGGCGTTTGTGTTGCCCTTCCTGATGCGCAACAGCAACGCGGAGCGCAGCAAAGCCGCTCGCCGGGACATCAACTTGGCCGTCTACCGCGACCAGATGAAAGACCTCAACAACGAGCTGTCCAGCACCCAGTTATCGCAAGAGCAGTTCTTGGCCAGCAAGCTGGAGCTGGAGACCCGCGCGGCAGAAGATGCCTTGGCAGAAGAAGATCGCGCCGCTGTGCCGGTCGCCAGCCGTCGCCTTGGGTTCACCCTGGCCGCCGTCTTGCCGGTGGCGGCCATTGCTCTGTACGCTTGGTTGGGCAACCCCGGCGCGCTGATCGCCCAGGGCGGCGAACAAAACAACCCAGCGCTCGCCGCGCAGCCCAGCGAGGCGGACGTCTTGAAAATGATTCAGTCCATCGAGGCCCGTGCACAGGCCAACCCGACCGACGGCGAGGTTTGGGAAGCGCTGGCCAACGCCAATGCCATGATGGGGCGCTGGCCAGAGTCCCTGCAGGCCTTCCAAAAAGCCCTTGAGCTGTCGCCCACCAAACCCGCCGTCATGAGCGGTTACGCCGAAGCCTTGGCGATGACCAGCAACATGGTGTTGGCAGGCAAACCCATCGAGATGGTCCAGAAGGCCCTGAAGGCCGACCCCAACGACATCAAGGCACTGGAATTGGCCGGCATCTACGCGTTTCAAAACGAAGAGTTCGCCCAGGCGGTGGTGCTCTTGGACCGCTTGCAGCGCTTGATGGCGTCCGACGTGCCCTATGCCCAAGAAATTTTGAAGATGCGCAACGAAGCCCAGCGCTTGGCAGAGATGGGCGGCGCGGCTCCGTCGGCCAGCGCGGGCCGTCCCGCCGCGGCGACCAGCCAAGCCAGCGTGTCGGGCAGCGTGGAGGTCGCTGCGGCGCTCCGGTCGCGTGTGGACGCCAAGAGCACCTTGTATGTGATCGCACGTGCGGGTGAAGGTGGCCCGCCCTTGGCTGCGGCCCGTGTGACGTTGGGCCCATTCCCGATCCAATTCCGATTGGACAACACCATGGCCATGAACGCCGCCAACACCCTCTCCAACCACAAGGAGGTGGTGCTGGTGGCCCGAATTTCGGCCTCTGGCGACCCAGTGGGGAAACCCGGCGATCTGGAAGGCCGGCTAGTGGGTGTGCCGGTGGGGGCAGGGGATGTGAAGCTGGTGATCGACCGCGTGTTGCCCTGACCTTAGGCGCTGACCCCATGAACAACGGCCCAAGGTGCGATCATTGGGCCGTTTTTTCTGGGCGGGATGGTTTAAATGTTTTTAACCACCTCACACGCTAAGCGATACCCCCCCGCCCCCTTCACATACTCAAGCAACTCCACAAAAAGCGGATGTCAGACAGGAAGCCGATCTCGCCTTGGGGGTTGCTGCGCGTCAAGGTGATGGCAATGATGTCGCGCTCTTAGCCCTGAAACGAATCGACGGTGCCCACGCTGAGCCTGCGTTGCAGAATCAGGATATTAGCCATACGAACGTATGGATTTTTTTATGGCTTAATGCTACGATGAATCATGACTGCAGCTCAATTCGAATGGTATGACAACAAGGATGCTGAAAACCAAGCCAAGCATCAGGTGTCATTCAGGGACGCGCAAGCCGCCTTCGCTGATCCGCACCGCGTGATCGCCAAAGACTTGGCCCACAGTGAAGCTGAAGAGCGTTTTTACTGCATCGGCAAAGCGGGTGGCGGCATCTTGACGGTGCGCTTCACCTACAGGCGCAAAGTCATTCGAATCATTGGGGCAGGCTATTGGCGCAAAGGAAAGGCAATTTATGAAAAAGAAGATCGTTTACACGGATGAGCCCATGGGCGACATTGAGGTGGTCGCGGATTTTCTGCCGTCACCTGCCGAGCTGGCGTTCCGGGAAGATGGCGTGAAAGTCACGCTGGCCCTCAGCAAAAGCAGCGTGGAGTTTTTCAAGTCTGAGGCATCCAAGCACCACACCCAGTACCAGCGCATGATCCGCCGCTTGCTGGATTCATACGTTGAGGCTCAGGGCGCCGCTGCAAACAAGGCAAAACGCACAGTGCACAAGCGTGCAGCGATTTAGGTCCAAGGAATACCCCACCGCACTGGCAAAACGTGGGATCGTTCACATGGATGGCTTGCCCCTGTCACTTTCGATGCGTGCCACCACGCTTTGGGTCGTGCCCATGCGAGCAGCCACATCGCCTTGCGTCAGGCCCGCTTGCGTGCGCGCTGCAATCAGTTCGCGGGCCAGCTCAAACTCTGGCGCTTGTGCGTCATAGGCAAGGCGGACGCCGGGGTTAGCGAGCAGTTCGGCTTTCACGTTGTTTAGGTTGTTCACGTCAATTCCTCTAAGCGTTTCAATGGCATTTTCCATCCGGTTGACACAAACCCACAAATCCACAAAACAACAAATGGCAACGCGACAGTGCCATACTGCCCCAAACACGGACAACTTCGCTTGTCCGTTTTCTTTTTCTTTCGATTGGACCTCACCCCATGCTGTTTGACACCCTTCGCGCTGGCGCTTTCACTTTGAGCAACCGCATGCTCATGGCCCCCTTGACCCGTGCGCGGGCCGATGCGGGGCACATGCCCAACGCGCTCATGGCCGAGTACTACGGCCAGCGCGCCAGCGCCGGTTTGGTCATCACCGAATGCACCATGATCGCGGAAAACACCTCGGCGTTTGTGAACGAGCCGGGCATCTACAACGCCGCACAAATCGAAGCCTGGAAAGCGACGACCCAAGCCGTGCACGCCAAGGGCGGCAAGGTCTTCATGCAAATTTGGCACGCGGGCCGCGCCGCGCACCCGGCCATGAACGGCGGCGAAGCCGTCGTCTCGTCCAGCGCCATTGGTTTGACGGGCGAGGCCCAAACGCCCGAGGGCAAGCTGCCCAACGCCGCGCCACATGCCCTGAGCGAGGCCGAAATCTCGGCCATCGTGCAGGCCTTTGCCCAAGCCGCTAAGAACGCGGTGGCCGCGGGTTTTGACGGCGTGGAGGTGCACGGTGCCAACGGGTATTTGATCGACCAGTTTTTGCGCGACGGCGCCAACCAGCGCACCGATGGCTACGGCGGCACCCTGGACAAGCGCAGCCGCTTTTTGTTTGAGGTGTTGACGGCGGTGTGTGCCGCCATTGGCAGCGACCGCGTGGGCCTGCGCTTGTCGCCGCTCAACAGCTACAACGACATGAAGGACAGCGACCCGCTGGCCTGGATGGCGTTTTTGGCCGAGCACCTGAACCGCTTCAACTTGGCTTATTTGCACGTCATGCGTGCGGACTTCTTTGGGGTGCAAGTGGCCGACGTGATGCCGGTGGCGCGCGCGCACTACAAAGGCGTGCTCGTGGGCAACATGGGCTACAGCAGCGACGAGGCCGCCAGCGCCATCCAAGCGGGCTTGCTTGACGCCGTGGCGTTTGGCACCGCGTTTTTGGCCAACCCCGACTTGCCCGCCCGCGTCAAAGCCGGCGCGCCCCTGAACGTGCCCGACGCCAGCACGTTCTACACCCCCGGCGCCAAGGGTTATACCGACTACCCGACCTTGTAAGCGCCGCCCCTCAAGCGGGGTGGATCACCACCAACAAGCCCTTGGCCGGCTTCTTGGCGGGGTTGCGGATCTCGTGCGCTTGGTCGACCGCGTACCGCGCCGTGTCGCCCGGTGTGAGCCGCGTGCTCACACCGTTGGTGCTGACCTGCATTTCGCCTTCCAACACCGTGAGGTGTTCCTTGGTGCCCGGCTCGTGCGCTTCTGAGGCCAAGGCGCCTTGGGGCTGAATCACCAACTCGTACCACTCAAACACACCGGCCATTTCGATCGGCCCGAGGATGCGCAATTCGCACCGCCCGTCCGGGCTTCGCATCGACGGCGTGGCGTGGGCGGCCACGGTGGTGAGCGGGGGCGATGGGGGTTTGTCACCGCCCAGCAAGTCGGTCATCGAAACACCCAGCGCATTGGCCAAGCGCCACACCACCGCCACCGTGGGGTTGGCTTGGTTGCGCTCGATTTGCGACAGCATGGACTTGGATACGCCCGCCTGTCGCGACAGTTCGTCCAGCGACAAAGCCTTGGCTTGACGCAAGTTCGCCAAGGTTTGACCCACTTTGGGCGGCGCAGCGCTGGGGTTGCGAGGCTGGTTCATGGGGCGGTCCATCCAAAAAAGAGCAACAAAAAGGGCTTGACGAACGCCGACTCGTTCGAGATACTGCATTTTTGTTCAATATATCGAACTTGATCGGTATTAGTGAACGAATCCAATGAACCAGATCATCTCACAAGCTGCAAGGCCTGCCCACCATGAACACACCGAACAATTTTTTGGCCCACGTCCAAGCCGACCTGCAGGGCTTGAAGGCCGAGGGCTTGATGAAAAGCGAACGCATCATCACCAGCCACCAAGGCGCTGAGGTCCGAACGGCCGATGGCCGCCAGGTCATCAACCTGTGCGCCAACAACTACCTTGGGCTCTCCAGCCACCCCAAGGTGATCGAGGCCGCGCACGAAGCCTTGCGCACCCACGGTTATGGCCTGAGTTCGGTGCGCTTCATTTGCGGCACACAAGACCTGCACAAAACCTTGGAAGCCCGTTTGGCCCGCTTCTTGGGCACCGAAGACGCCATCCTGTACGCGGCCGCTTTTGACGCCAACGGCGGTTTGTTCGAGCCCCTGTTGGGCGAGGCCGACGCCATCATCAGCGACGAGCTCAACCACGCCTCCATCATCGACGGCATTCGCTTGTGCAAGGCCCAGCGCTGGCGGTACCAGCACAACCAGATGGCCGACTTGGAGCGTTGCTTGCAAGAGGCCGATGCCAAAGGCGCGCGCTTCAAGCTGGTGTTCACCGACGGGGTGTTTTCCATGGACGGCACGGTTGCGCAGTTGGACCAGATCCGCGCCCTGTGCGACCGCTACGGCGCGCTCTTGGGCATCGACGAATGCCACGCCTCTGGCTTCATGGGCAAGACCGGCCGCGGCACACACGAACACCGGGGGGTGTTCGGGCAGATCGACCTCATCACCGGCACCTTGGGCAAGGCGCTGGGCGGCGCTTCTGGGGGCTTCACGGCCGGGCGCAAAGAGGTCATTGAGCTGCTGCGCCAGCGCTCGCGCCCGTATCTGTTCTCCAACACCGTGGCGCCCAGCATCGTGGGTGCGTCCATCGCCGTGCTCGACTTGCTGGAGGGCTCCACCGCGCTGCGCGACAAGCTCGAAGACAACACCCACTACTTCCGTCACGCCATCCAAGGCGCGGGTTTTGAGATCAAGCCGGGTAACCACCCCATCGTGCCCATCATGGTCTACGACGCGGTCAAGGCCCAGCAGCTCAGCGCCCGCCTGTTGGAGCTCGGTGTGTACGCCGTGGGCTTCTTCTTCCCCGTGGTGCCCAAGGGGCAGGCCCGCATCCGTTGCCAGATGAGCGCCGCACACGAGCGCCACCACTTGGAACGCGCTGTGGCCGTCTTCACACAGGCCGGGCGCGAGCTCGGCTTGGTCCCCTGAGGAGCCGCACGCATGAGCCACCCACACATCCTCATCATCGGCGCCAACGGCCAGATCGGCACGGAGTTGGCCGAAACCTTGGCGCAACGCTGGGGCCCTCAGGCCGTGATCACCAGCGACGTCTCGCCCAAAGGCCGCGTGCCCACGCTGCAGCACGAGACCTTGGACGTGACCGACATGGCCGCTTTGACGGCCGTGGTCGAGCGCCACCAGATCACCCAGATTTACCACTTGGCCGCGGCCCTCTCGGCGCGGGGCGAGCAGCACCCGATGTGGGCGTGGGACTTGAACATGAAGGGCTTGTTGAACGTGCTGGAAATCGCCCGCAGCCACCAGCTCGACCGCGTGTTTTGGCCCAGCTCCATCGCCGCCTTCGGGCCCACCACACCCCGCGACGGCACGCCCCAAAAAACCATCATGGAGCCGAGCACGGTGTACGGCATTTCCAAACTGGCCGGCGAGGGCTGGTGCAACTGGTACCACCGCATGTACGGCGTGGATGTGCGTTCGCTGCGTTATCCCGGCCTGATCAGTTGGAAGACACCGCCCGGCGGTGGCACCACCGACTACGCGGTCGAGATCTTTCACGCCGCGCTCAAAGAGCGCCGATACACCAGCTTCCTCGGGCCCGAGACCGCTTTGCCCATGATGTACATGGACGACGCCATCCGCGCGACCTTGGCCTTGATGGACGCGCCGGCCGAATCGATCCACGAGCGCACCTCTTACAACTTGTCGGGCATCAGCTTCACGCCACAGCAAATTGCCCAAGCCATCGCCGCAGAGTTGCCGGGTTTTGAGATCGACTTCGCTCCCGATTTTCGACAAGCCATTGCCGACTCTTGGCCGCGGTCCATCGACGAAAGTGCGGCCCAACGCGATTGGTCTTGGTCACAACGGTTTGATTTGCAGTCCATGGTCCACGAGATGTTGACCCAACTCACCGCCACGGCACAGCCGCACTGAGAAAACCCGGCGGTCTGCGCCTCATTGTGCGTAGCCGGGCGAGTCCTCGTTGAGGATGGCCTTGATCTCGCTCAGGTGAGCCTGGGCGAAGCCAGGGTAGGCCTCCCACTCTTGGGCGGTTTTCTCGGCAATGGCGTCCGGCAGCACCCGCAGCGGTTGGCCGGTTTGCAGGGCGCGGATGTAGGTTTCGGCGGCGCGCTCGAAATAGTAGAGCCGGTTGAAGGCCTCGGCCACGCTGGCCCCGATCACCAGCACACCGTGGTTGCCCATCACCAAGGTGGTGATTTTGGGGTTGGACAGCATCGATGCACAGCGTGCACCTTCTTCAGCAAACGCCATGCCGCCGTAGTGATCGTCCACCACATGACGGCCAAAGAACATGGCGGTGTTTTGGTCAATCGCGGGCAGGCGGCTGTCGGCCAAGCTGGCCAGCACGGTGGCGTGAATGGAATGGATGTGCAACACACAGCGCGCATGGGGCAGGGCGCGGTGGATGCTGCCGTGCAGGCCCCAAGCGGTCGGGTCTGGCGCATCGGGCCGTTGCATCGTGGCCGGGTCATGGGCGTCGATCTCCACCAAACTCGACGCGGTGATGCGGCTGAAATGCCGCCCGTTCGGGTTGATCAGGAAGTGTGACCCATCGGCGTTCACCGCCAAGGAAAAATGGTTCGCCACCGCTTCGTGCATGTTCAGCCGCGCCGCCCAGCGAAAGGCAGCGGCCATGTCCACGCGTTCGGTCCAATGCGACAGAGCGGGAGAGAGGTTGGGGGCAGGGGCGTTCATGGGGTATCTCCTTCAAAAGGCCAGCGGCCTGCGGCCAAGGCGGTGATGGTTTCAACGATCTGGGTGAAACTGGCCGCGGCTCGCGGCACCGACGTGCGGGCACGCAGAAAACCATGCACCAGCCCGGCTTCTTCGACCCAATGCGCACGGCCGCCCGCCGCGCGAATTTGCGCCGCATAGTCGCGAGCGTCATCGGCCAAGGGGTCGCACTCTGCGCCGATCGTCAACGTCGGCGGCAAGCCCGTGAAGTCGCGATCCCGCAGCGGGTGGACGGTGGCGTCGTGCGCCGGCGATGGCCCAGCGTGGCGGATGTTTTGGTAGTAAAGAACGTCGTCGCGGCTCAGCAGCGGTGCGTGGGCATGCTTCACATAACTGCCTTGGTTCACATCGCCGCCCAAGTCAGGGTAGATCAACACCTGCCCCAGCAGCGGCACGCCAGACCCCCGCAGCGCATGGGCGGCAGCGGCGGCCAGGTTGGCCCCTGCCGAGTCGCCCACCAGCACCACCGGACCTTGGGAGCCCCAATGGCGGATCACCGCGCAAGCATCGTCAAACGCCGCAGGGTGCAGGTGCTCTGGCGACAGTCGGTAATCCACCGCCACCACCGTCAGACCGCTGCGATGGCGGATCTCGGCGCACACATCGTCGTGGCTCTCCAGCCCACCCACCACAAAGCCGCCGCCGTGCAGGTAAATCACCACGGGCGTTGCGCCGGGGTACACGCGGCAGGGCACACCCGCCACCGTCACGTCTTGTGAATGGACCCCCGGCGGATAACCCTGAAAAAACACGCGGCACATGGCGTCGTACACCGCACGCTGATCGGCCACCGTCAAGGTGGCGG
>JBEDCE010000044.1:0-11826 GCA_041176905.1 Pseudomonadota bacterium | reverse complement strand
ACGTGCGGGAGGGGCCAGTACGGGTGGGGGGTGGGGGACGCCCAACGGCGCGCCCACGGCGTGCCGGGCCTGCGGGTGGTCGATGCCTCGGTCATGCCGCGCATCGTGAGCGGCAACACCAATGCGCCCACGATCATGATGGCCGAGAAGGCGTCGGACATGATCCGTCAGCACGCATAGGTGCGCCAACGCACCCAACTGCGTGGGCAAGCGGACAGACGTGGCTCGATGGATTGAAAAGAATGGCGATGTCCACCCGGTGCACCGGTCAAGGCCGCCGTCGCGGCTTAAGCCACGGGTGGCTTTTTTGGGCTGAGCCGAAGGTTTATTTTTTCTTGCCCACCACGCGGATCATCTCCAAGCACTGCTTGGCGTAACCCCATTCGTTGTCGTACCAGGCCACGATCTTCATGAAGGTCTTGTCCAAGGCGATGCCGGCGGTGGCGTCGAACACGCTCGCGCATGACTCACCACGGAAATCGGTGGAGACCACTTTTTCATCGGTGTAACCCAGCACGCCTTTGAGTGCCCCTTGGCTTTGCGCCAACATCTCGGCACACACCTCTTCGTAGGTCGCCTCTTTATCCAACTCGATGGTCAGGTCAACCACCGACACGTCGGAGGTCGGCACCCGAAACGACATGCCCGTGATCTTGCCCTTGATCTCGGGGATCACCTTGCCCACAGCCTTGGCCGCGCCCGTGCTGGAGGGGATGATGTTTTCCAGAATGCCACGGCCACCGCGCCAGTCTTTGCGCGAGGAGCTGTCCACCGTCATCTGACTGGCCGTGGCGGCGTGCACCGTCGTCATCAAACCGCGCTTGATGCCCCATTTGTCGTTGAGCACCTTGACCACGGGGGCCAAGCAGTTGGTGGTGCACGAGGCGTTGGAGACGATGGCCTCTCCGGCGTAGCTCTTGTGGTTCACGCCGTACACGAACATCGGCACCGTATCTTTGGAAGGCGCGGAGATCACGACTTTTTTTGCCCCGGCTGCGATGTGCATTTGGCTGGTGGGCTCGGTCAGGTAGTGGCCGGTGCATTCGAGCACGATGTCCACGCCCATCTCGCCCCAACGCAGGTTGTGCGCGTCGCGCTCGTGGGAGAGTTTGATTTTTTTGCCGTTGACGATCAGGGTGTCTTCGGTGAAATCTACCGTGCCATCGAAGCGGCCGTGCACGCTGTCGTACTTGAGCATGTAAGCCAGGTAATCGGCAGATTTGGGGTCGTTGATGCCGACGATCTGGATGTCGGTGTAGCCGTGTTTGAGCGCAGCGCGCAAGGCCAAACGGCCGATGCGGCCAAATCCGTTGATGCCTACTTTGAGAGTCATGGTGCTGAAAAGGTAAGTTACGAACCGGTTACGTAACCCGTTTATACCGAATCAGGCTGTCGTCAACCTGATCCCCGGGTTCCGGGCGGCGTGCCCGGGGATCTGTGGGCTCAGCGCGCGGCCAGGACGGCGCGCACAGTATCAGCGACGTTCTCGGGCGTGAAGCCGAAGTGCTGGAACAGCACCGGGGCTGGGGCCGACTCGCCGTAGGTGTCCAAGCCGACCACGGCCGCACACCCGTACTTCCACCAGCCATCGGTGGAACCCATCTCCACCGCCACGCGGGGCACACCCGCAGGCAACACAGACGCTTTGTAAGCGGCGGTTTGGCGGTCGAAGGTGGTGGTGCTGGGCATGGAGACCACACGCACGGCGATCTTGAATTCCTTGGCCAAGCGCTCTTGGGTCTTGAGCGCGAGCTGGACCTCAGAGCCGGTGGCGATGATCACGGCCTGCGCTTTCTTCTTCAAACCCACGGTTTCGGGCTCGGCCAAGACATAAGCGCCACGGCTGATGTCGCCCAAATCGCTCTTGGGCGCGTAGGGCAGGTTTTGGCGCGACAACAGCAGCGCGGTGGGGCGTTGGCTGTTCTTCAGGGCCACGGCCCAAGCCACGGTGGTCTCGGCCGTGTCGGCAGGACGCCAAACATCTAGGTTCGGGATCAAGCGCAGGCTGGCGGCGTGTTCCACCGACTGGTGGGTTGGGCCGTCTTCGCCCAAACCGATGGAGTCGTGGGTGAACACATGGATGACGCGCTGCTTCATCAGCGCGGCCATGCGGATGGCGTTGTGGCTGTAGTCGCTGAAAGTCAGGAAGGTGCCGCCATAGGGGATGTAACCGCCATGTAACGCCACGCCGTTCATGATCGCGGCCATGCCGAACTCGCGCACGCCGTAATTGATGTGTCGCCCGCCTTGGCCCTGCTCGTTCTTTACCACCGCGCCTTGGGCGTCAAAACGCAGGTTGGGCGTGGACTTGGTGTTGGTCAGGTTGGAGCCGGTCAGGTCGGCCGAGCCGCCGAGCAACTCAGGCAGGGCGGCGGTGAACGCTTCCAGGGCCAATTGGCTGGCCTTGCGGCTGGCCACAGTCTCGGCTTTGGTGTGGGCGGCCACGACCGCGTCGACCACGGTCTGCTCGAAGTCTTTGGGCAAAGCGCCAGACATGCGGCGGGTGAAGGCCTCGGCCAACTCGGGGAAGGCCGTGCGGTAGGCCGCAAACGTTTGGTTCCAAGCGGCCTCGGCACGCTGGCCAGCGGCCTTGGCATCCCAAGCGCTGTAAACATCGGCGGGGATCTCAAAGGGGGCGTGTGGCCAGCCCAGCGCGGCGCGGGTGAGGGCGATTTCTTCGGCGCCCAAAGGTTCACCGTGGGCCTTGGCGGTGTTGGCGCGGTTGGGGCTGCCTTGGCCGATGGCGGTTTTACAGCAGATCAGCGTGGGCTTGTCGCTGCGTTTGGCTTGGACGATGGCGCGCTCGACCGCGTCGGCGCTGTGGCCGTCCACGGCGCGGATCACGTTCCAGCCATAGGCTTCAAAACGCTGGGGCGTGTTGTCGATGAACCATGGGGCCACTGGTCCGTCGATGGAAATGCCGTTGTCGTCGTACAAAGCGACCAGTTTGTTGAGCTTCCAAGCACCGGCCAAGGCGCAGGCCTCGTGCGAGATGCCTTCCATCAAGCAGCCGTCGCCCATGAACACATAGGTGTGGTGGTCCACGATGGCGTGACCGGGGCGGTTGAACTCAGCGGCCAAGAGCTTCTCGGCCAGCGCCATGCCCACCGCGTTGGTGATGCCTTGGCCCAGCGGGCCGGTGGTGGTTTCCACGCCGGGGGTGATGCCCACTTCGGGGTGCCCGGCGGTTTTGCTGTGCAGCTGGCGGAAGTTCTTGATCTCGCTCATCGGCAGGTCGTAACCCGTGAGGTGCAACAAAGCGTAAATCAACATGGAGCCGTGGCCGTTGGAGAGCACAAAACGGTCGCGGTTGGCCCAATGCGGGTTGATGGGGTTGTGCTGCAGGTGGCGGCTCCACAGCGCCACCGCCATGTCGGCCATGCCCATGGGGGCGCCAGGGTGGCCCGAATTGGCTTGTTGGACGGCGTCCATGGCCAAGGCGCGAATGGCGTTGGCCATGTTTTGGGAGGGAGTGGGGGTGGCGAGGGACATGGTGTGGTGTCGGTGTTGGGCTGGCGCACATGCGTCAACTCGGGATTTTATCGAACTCAGGAATAATGCAGCCATGCACACGCCTCCCCCGACCTCATACGTCAGCGCCATGGTGCTGGCCGCTGGCCGCGGCATGCGCATGCGCCCCTTGACCGACCACACCCCCAAACCCCTGTTGCAGGTCCGCGGCCAAGCCCTCATCGATGGGCCTTTGCAAGGCCTGTTGGCCGGTGGTGTTCGCGACATCGTGGTCAACACGGAGTGGCTCGGCGAACAGATCGAAACCCATTGCCTGTCATGGGCCAGAGCCCACCCCGACGTTCACCTGCGCCTGTCTCATGAGGGCCGAGATTTTGGCTACGCCCTGGAAACCGCCGGAGGCATCGTTCGCGCCCTGCCCCGCTTGAGCCCCGTGTTTTGGGTCACCGCAGCCGATGTGTACATGCCGGATTTTGTCTTCGACCCGCAGGTGGTTCAACGTTTCGTGGCCAGCGAATGTTTGGCGCACGTTTGGCTGGTCCCCAACCCGCCACACAACCCCAATGGGGATTTTGGCTGGCGCCCCACAAGCGACACCATGAATATGGGTGAACTGCTCAATGCCGCCCACGGCGATGCGCCACGCTTCACCTACAGCACGGTGGGCCTGTACCGCCGCGAGTTGTTTGAAGCGCCTTGGTTGCCCATCATTGAAGGCAACCCGCAAGGCACCGCCGAACCCTTGGGCCCTTTGCTGCGCCAAGCCGCGCAAGCGGGCCTCGTCAGCGCGAGCGTTTACGCTGGTGCATGGACCGATGTGGGTACGCCCGACCGTTTACACGATCTCAACCGCAACAAAGACACACCATGACCTCTGTTCACGCCGAACGCCGTGCCCGCCTAGCCGCCCAATTGGGCGCTGGGGCTGTGGCCATCATTCCCACTGCCCCCGCTCGCCCACGCAACCGCGACAGCGACTATCTCTACCGGCACGACAGCTACTTTTTCTATTTGACAGGGTTCACCGAACCCCATGCTTGGCTCGTGATCACCAGCGACGGTCGCAGCACCTTGTTGTGCCAACCCAAAGACCTCGAGCGCGAAATTTGGGATGGCATTCGTTTGGGCCCAGAAAACGCGCCCGCCAGCTTGGGCGTGGACGAAGCGCACTCGGTGGGCGAACTCAACCGCCTCATGCCGGGCTGGCTGGAAAATCGCACACGGGTCTGGTTCCCATTCGCCACCCACGAAGGCTTGGAAAGCCAAGTGGATGGCTGGCTGCGCAGTGTGCGCACCAAAATTCGCCAAGGCGTGAGCTGTCCATCCGAGTTGATGGACGTCTGCGGCCCACTCGATGAGATGCGCTTGGTCAAAGACGCCAACGAGCAGGCGACCATGCGCCGCGCTTGCGACATCAGTGCTGCTGCCCACATTCGAGCCATGCAAACCAGTGCTCGCCGTTTGCGCTCGGGCCAAGACTTGCGTGAATTTCACCTCGACGCCGAGTTGCTGCATGGTTTTCGCGAAGCCGGTTCGCAATACCCAGCTTACGGCTCGATCGTCGCCGGTGGGGCCAACGCTTGCGTGTTGCACTACCGCGCCGACACAGCACCGATCCGCGATGGCGATTTGGTGCTGATCGACGCTGGCTGCGAGCTCGACGGCTACGCCAGCGACATCACACGCACCTTCCCAGCCAATGGGCGCTTCACAGGCCCCCAACGCACCCTCTACGACATCGTGTTGGCAGCCCAGACCGCGGCCGTCAACGCCACGCGTGTCGGTGCCCGTTTTATCGACCCCCACACCGCGGCGGTGGCCGTTCTGGCCCAAGGCATGCTCGATGTGGGTCTGCTGGACCGCAACACCGCAGGCACGGTCGAGGACGTGATTGAACACCGCCGTTACACCCCGTTTTACATGCACCGCACCGGCCATTGGCTGGGCATGGACGTTCACGACTGCGGGGCTTACACCGAAGTCAACGCCCGTGGCGAACGCGTCAGTCGCACCTTGCAAGCAGGTATGGTGCTGACCATTGAACCCGGCTTGTATGTCCGCCCCGCCGAGAACGTGCCCGAGGCATTCTGGAACATCGGCATTCGCATCGAAGACGACGCGGTGGTCACGGCCTCGGGTTGTGAGCTGATCTCGCGCGGTGTGCCCGTCGAGGCTGAGGCCATCGAAACGCTCATGCGCGGTTGAACCATTCGGCGATCACCTCAATCCCAGTCACAAGCAAAACCACCACGGTATGGCCAATGGGCCTCAGCCCAGCGACTTAGAATGCCCAACGCCTTGTGTTGATCACAAGCCACACACCCGCCAGGAGTCCGCACCATGCCCACCCCCACACAAGACGAAAAGCGCGCCGAGTTGCGGCGTGCGGCGCTTGAATACCACGAATTCCCCCGCCCGGGCAAAATCGCCATCGCCCCTACCAAGCAGCTGATCAACCAGCGTGACCTGGCCTTGGCCTACTCGCCTGGGGTGGCGGCGCCGTGTGAAGAGATCGTGGCCGATCCGGCCAACGCCTTCAAGTACACGAGTCGCGGCAATTTGGTGGGCGTCATCACCAACGGCACGGCCGTGCTCGGCTTGGGCGACATCGGCCCACTGGCCTCCAAGCCGGTGATGGAAGGCAAAGGCGTTCTGTTCAAGAAGTTTTCCGACATCGATGTGTTCGACATCGAAATCAACGAGAAAGACCCGGACAAGCTGGTCGAGATCATCGCCTCGCTGGAGCCGACGTTTGGCGGCATCAACCTCGAAGACATCAAAGCCCCCGACTGCTTCTACATCGAGCGCAAGCTGCGCGAGCGCATGAAGATCCCCGTCTTCCACGACGACCAGCACGGCACCGCCATCGTGGTGGGCGCGGCCATCTTGAACGGCCTGAAGGTGGTGGGCAAGGACCCGAAACAGATCAAACTGGTGACTTCAGGCGCGGGCGCTGCGGCGCTGGCTTGCTTGGGCCTCTTGGTCAAGCTGGGCATTCCTCGCGAAAACATTTGGGTCACCGACTTGGCCGGCGTGGTGTATGAAGGCCGCACCGAGCTGATGGACGAAGACAAAATTCAGTTTGTGCAAAAAACCGAGCACCGCACCTTGGCGCAAGTCATTGCAGGCGCCGACGTGTTCTTGGGGCTGTCGGCTGGCGGCGTGCTCAAGCAAGACATGGTCAAGTCCATGGCCGCCAAGCCGCTGATCTTTGCGCTGGCCAACCCCAACCCCGAAATCAACCCCGAAGACGTCAAGGCCGTGTGCGACGACGCCATCATGGCCACCGGTCGCACCGACTACCCCAACCAGGTCAACAACGTCCTGTGTTTCCCCTACATCTTCCGGGGTGCCTTGGACAGCGGGGCGACCACCATCACCTTAGAGATGGAAATCGCCGCGGTGCACGCCATCGCCGAATTGGCACAGGCCGAGCAGAGCGAAGTGGTCGCGGCGGCTTATGCAGGCGAGAACCTCGCCTTTGGCCCCGACTACCTGATCCCCAAGCCTTTCGATCCACGCTTGATGATGAAGATCGCCCCCGCCGTGGCGCAAGCGGCGGCCGACAGCGGTGTGGCCTTGCGCCCCATCGTGGACATGGACGCCTACCGTGAAAAGCTGCAAAGCTTTGTGATCGCCTCAGGCTCCATGATGAAGCCCGTTTATGCCGCGGCCAAACGAGCGAGCGCCAAACGCGTGGCCTATGCTGAGGGCGAAGAAGAACGCGTCTTGCGCGCCTGCCAAATCTTGGTCGACGAGAGCATTGCTCGCCCGGTTTTGATCGGAAGACCCGCCATCATTGCCCAACGCATTGTTAAATTTGGTCTTCGCCTGAAAGATGGCCTGGATTACGACGTGGTCAACGTGGAAGACGATCCCCGCTACCGCGATTTCTGGCAAACCTACCACCGCATGATGGAGCGCAAAGGCGTCACCCAGCAGTTCGCCAAAATCGAAATGCGCCGCCGTTTGACGCTCATTGGCTCCATGATGCTTCACAAGGGCGAGGTGGATGGCCTGATTTGCGGCACTTGGGGCAACACCGCCTTGCACCTGGAGTACATCAACCAAGTGGTGGGCAAAGACCCCAAGGCGCACTGCTACGCCGGCATGAACGCCCTCATGCTGCCCGGCCGCCAAGTGTTTCTGGTCGACACGCATGTGAACTACGACCCCACAGCCGAGGAGTTGGCCGAAATCACGGTCATGGCGGCCCAAAAAATCAAGCGTTTCGGCATCACACCCAAAGCGGCCCTGCTGTCGCACTCCAACTTTGGCTCGTCCAACCAACCCAGCGCGTTGAAAATGCGACAAACCCTGGCCATTTTGCGAGAAACGGCGCCTTGGCTGGAAGTCGATGGCGAAATGCACGGCGATTTGGCCTTGGATGCTGAGGCACGCAAAGCTTCCATGCCCAACAGCACCCTGCAAGGCAATGCCAATTTGTTGGTCTTGCCCAACATCGACGCGGCCAACATCGCCTATAACCTACTCAAGACCGCCGCCGGCGGCAACATCGCCATTGGCCCCATGCTGCTCGGCGCGGCCAAGCCCGCCCACGTGCTGACCGCCAGCGCCACGGTGCGTCGGATCGTCAACAT
Organism: Pseudomonadota bacterium; assembly: GCA_041176905.1. Classification (GTDB taxonomy): domain Bacteria; phylum Pseudomonadota; class Gammaproteobacteria; order Burkholderiales; family Burkholderiaceae_C; genus Hydrogenophaga. The sequence continues at coordinate 3,754 of JBEDCE010000044.1, read as the reverse complement.
GACCGCCCTAACGGTCATGGAGGCAAACACTAGCAATTAAGCTACTGCGCCATAGCAAGCGCTAACTTCTTTGCGAATCAATGCCCATAGGCGCTCAAAACAAGCGCGCGGAGGTGCTTGCTTTTTGTGTCTTGTTCAGGCACACTGCGTGGATTGCATTCAGGGTTTTCCCGGGCCAAGAAACTGGCAAAAAGGACAAACACCCGTTATTTTTAACGGAAAAATGCGCACAATTCTCTCAGTCCGATGACCGCTGAGCCCCTGACTTTGACAGGGTGCACCCAGCGCGGTTGAGCATGGTTTTCAAACTTAGCCTTCAGAAAGAGACGTGGAAATGGACGCGCCACTTCGCAACGTTCGCACGAACATCGTGCAATCCATTCGCGCTTATGGCGTGAAAGAACTGCAAGCTTCGGCCGAGCAGTTAGGTCATCACTTCTTGTACGCCAACCTGGCCAAAGCCCAAAGCAAGCAAGACGTCTTGGAGCTCATCGCTTCCCAGTACACCTTGCCCACCCACTTTGGCAAAAACTTTGATGCCTTGTACGACTGCATGACCGACATGGTTCAAAAGTCGGGTCCGCAAACCGGCTTCATCGTGGTCTTGGAGCATATCCCCGCCCACGCCAAGTTCGACAAAGAAGCCCGCGAACAGCTGCTGGACATCTTCCGCGACACGGCCGATTACTGGTCCGACCGCAAGATCCCCTTCCGCTGCTTCTACTCCTTCTCGGTGGCCCGAACACCCAAAGGCGAAGAGCCGATCGAAGTGCAAAACGAAGAGCCCATGCCCACCGACAAGCTCTTGGACGTGAGCCCCATGGCGCTGCGCATGAGCAGCCCGTTCAACGCGGGTTACTGGCTCACCGCCGCCTAAGAGCGCCAGCGCCCCAAACAAAACGCAGCCCTCGGGCTGCGTTTTTTTATGCCGTCACGGCTTGGGCCAAGGCCACGTACTCAGCCACCGGGATCTCTTCAGCCCGACGCTGTTCATTGAATTCGCCGCCGTACCCGTGCTCGGTCAGCCAACGGCCCAAGGTGTGGCGCAAGATCTTACGGCGCTGGCTGAACGCCACTTGTACCAACTCGCTGAGCACCGCCTCGTTGAGTTGGGGCGGTTGTTCCAAAGGCACCATGCGCACCACCGCGCTGTCCACGCGCGGGGGAGGGTCGAAGCTCTCGGGCGGTACGAACAAAACGTTTTCCATGGCATAACGCCACTGCAACATGACCGATAAGCGCCCATAACTGGAGGTGCAGGGCTTGGCCACCATGCGGTCGATTACCTCTTTTTGCAGCATGAAGTGCTGGTCTTGCACCGCGTCCACATGGGCGAGCAAATGAAACAGGATGGGCGTGGAAATGTTGTAGGGCAGGTTGCCCACGACGCGCCAACGCGGCGCTGGGCCGCTGCGCTCCAAGGCTGCGTGTAAATGAGAGAAATCCACTCGCAAAACGTCGGACTCCACCACTTGCAGCGCGGGTTTTTCGCGCAAACGTGCTGCCAAGTCGCGGTCTAACTCGATCACCGCCAATCGGTCCAAATGGGCCAGGAGCGGTTGCGTCAACGCGGCCAAGCCTGGGCCAATTTCGACCATGGCGTCGCTGCGCTGCGGGTTGATGGCATCGACAATGGCGCCGATGATGCCCGCGTCGGTCAAGAAATGTTGACCGAAGCGTTTGCGCGCGATGTGTTTCATGGGCGAGGCGCTTCGCGGTACTCCACAAAGGCCTGTGATCGCAAATCCGACAACCACTGGCTCAAGGCGTTGCTGGCTTTGTCTTGGCGCAACAGGTTGCGAACCACGACGCGCTGCTGCGGCAAACTCATGGGCACTTGTCGACGCTCATCCACGCGGATCAGGTGCACCCCAAAGCGAGAGACCAGAACCGGTGAAATCTCGCCGGGTTTGAGCGCGTCCATGGCCGATTCAAATTCAGGAACGAATTGACCCGTGGAGGCCCAGCCCAAGTCACCGCCACTGGGCGCTGAGCCATCTTGGCTGTGCTGGCGCGCCAACGCTTCAAAGGTCGCGCGCCCCGCCACGATGCTCTCTCGCCAGCGCTGCAGTTGAGTGATGGCTTGGGTTTCGCCCATGCTCGGTGATGGACGCAACAAGATGTGACGCGCCCGCGTTTGCACCATCAAGGCGTCGGGCAAACCCACTTGTTCACGTGCCAGCACCTTCAAAACATGAAAGCCAGCGCCGCTGCGCACAGGCCCGACCACCGTCCCAGCGGCAGCCGACGCGGTTGCGTTGACAAACAGCTCCGGCAAACGGTCCACCGAACGCATACCCAAGGAGCCGCCTTGCTCAGCGTCGTTGGACTTGGAGTGGGCCTTGGCCAACTGAGCAAAGTCTTGGCCCGCGCGGGCTTGCGCTGCGATGGCGTCGGCTTGGGCACGAACCGCCGCCTCACGACTGGTGTCGCTACCGGCAGGTACTGGCAACAAGATTTGGGCCAAATGCAAAGACAAATTGCTCAAGGGCTTCAAGCGCTGTTGTTCAGCGATGTATTCGTCGATCTCGGTTTCGCTGACCTTGGCCCTCGCGTCTGCTTCGCGGTCGCGCAGGCGCTGCAACAACAATTGTTCGCGCAAATCAAAGGCAAACGCCTCCGGACTGATGCCTTGCGACTGCAAGCGTTGCTCAAACGCCGCTAAGCTCAAACCGTTTTGACTGGCCAAGCGGCGTTTGGCATCGTCCACGCTGTCGGCATCCACACGCAGACCCAGCTCTTGGGCGCGCTGGAGTTGCACACGTTCCAACACCAGTTGCTCCAAAACCTGCGCGCTCAGCGCGTCTGCCGCAGATGGAGTCGCCCCGGATTCTTTGATCTGGGATAGAACCTTGAGCAAACGCTGGCGAAACTCGCTGTTGGTGATCGGGTCGCTGTTGACCAAGGCAACGATGTGATCCAGCGACCGCGTGCTCACGGATGCGGTGTTTTGGCCTTGGGCCAGGCCAAAGAAAAACAAACCCCAGCACAGGGCCGCTACAGGGGCCCAGCGGCCAGTCATCACAGCATCAGTCATATTGTTGGAATCGGCTCGGTGGATTGACTTGTTCGCGCAAGAATTGGTAGCGTGGGATGCTTTCGCGCAGGGTTTGCAGGGGGCTCACCCCCAAGCGCGAGAAGCCCACGAACTCCAGTTGGAACATGTAACGAATGTTCTTTTGTTCGGACCCGCGCTGGAGTTGCGAGGTCACGAAACGACCCACCCAACAGCCGCCGTCGTACTCGAATCCGGCCACCAAATCGGACACGCTTTTGTCAGCGACGTTGTAATTGATTTTGGCCACAGAGTACCAACGGCCGACGCCCAAACCCCGCCCAGGACCTTCATCTTGTGCATCGGCGCCCCACAAATCGCTCACTGGCCACTGCCAGCCCACATCAACGAATTCGGTTTGTACAGCATTCGCCGTGGCTTTTTGGGTGCGCAAACCCACGCTGACGGTGCGGTAGTTGGTGGGAGAGTAGCGCAAGGACGTGACCGTGCGTCGTGCAAATTGGGCCTGGTTGTCCAACTGCGCCGTGAAGTCAGTCGCCCATCGATCGGTCAGGCGCACGCTGCCGTCCACCAAGATGTCGCTGCGCACCTCGGTTTCAGCTTGGGGGCAGCCGGTCTCACCCACGCAATCGGCCAAGGTCAATCGCTGAGCCACACCCGCACGCGCCCATTCAGCACCATCGGCAGCCCGCAACCAGCGGCTGGTCACGCCCGCTGTCACCGCTCGCGTATCGGACA
>JBEDCE010000043.1:0-11980 GCA_041176905.1 Pseudomonadota bacterium | reverse complement strand
GGGTGCACGCGGTAGGGCAGGCCACACTCCTCGAGCATGATGTGAATTTTGTGTCCGTTGGGCGTGGGCCAAGTGTAGAGGTCGATCATGGGGCGTCTCCAGTGTGGGGTCAGCGGTATTGGGGTGTGCGTTTGTCCAAAAAGGCCTTGAGGCCCTCCGCGGCGTTGGGGTGCAGCAAGTTGCGCACAAAGTGGTCGCGTTCCGAGCGCAGTTGGGCGGTGAGCGTTTGTCCCGGGGCGTCGTTGATCAGCTCCTTGATGCTGGCCAAGGCCTGTGGGGACCGGGCGTTGAGCCGTTCGCACAGCGCCAAAGCGTCGCTCAGCGCTTCGCCGGGGTTGCTCATCTGGGTCACGACGCCCCATTGGTGCAAGCGATCGGCGCTCACGCGTTCGCCCGTCATGAGCAGGTGCGTGGCCGCGGCGCGGGGCAGGGCGGCCAAGAGTTGATGCGTGGCGCCGCCATCGGGCGACAAACCCACGGTGCTGTGCGACATCACGAAGACGCTGTTGTGCGCGGCCACCATTAGGTCACAGGCCAAGGCCAGTGAAAACCCCGTGGCCGCACAAGCGCCCTCGACCGCGGCCACCACGGGTTTGGGGAAGGTTCGGATGGCTTCGATCCAGTTGTGGTGGCTCTCGATGTGTTGCAGGTTGTGCGTTACGCCAAGTTGGCGGTCCTCGTTGAGAGCGTGCAAATTGAGCCCCGCACAAAAATGCAAGCCTTCGCCCGCGATCACCACGCTGCGGATGTCATCGCTGCTCTCGGCCACGCCCAAGGCCTCGACGGCGGCGGCGCACACGGTGGCGTCCAAGGCGTTGTGGTGTTCGGGGTTGCTGATGGTCAGCACCAAGGTCTGGCCTTGGCTGTGGCTTTTGAGACTGGCGCTCATCGTTTCAAGACCTCGGGGTTGACGATGTGGCTGGGTTGGCCACGGATGAAATTCATGACGTTGTCGAAGGCCGAACCCAAATACAGCTCGTAGCTGTCTTGCTCGACGTAACCCAAGTGCGGTGTGCAGATGCAGTTCTCCAAACGCAACAAGGGGTGACCTTGCAAAATCGGTTCGGACTCAAACACATCGACCGCGGCCATGCCGGGGCGCCCCCGGTTGAGTGACAGCAACAAGGCGTCGGGGGCCAGCAGTTCGGCGCGTGAGGTGTTCACCAACAAGGCCGTGCGTTTCATGAGCCCGAGATCGTCGGCGGTGATGGCGGCGCGTGTCCGCTCAGACAAGCGCAGGTGCAGGCTCACCACATCGGACTCGGCCAACAGTTGCTCTTTGCTGCTGAAGGTGCCGTGGCCATCGGCGCGGGCGCGCTCGAGCGAAGATTCGCTGCCCCAAACCACCACGCGCATGCCAAAGGCGCGCCCGTATCCGGCCACCAAGGTACCAATGCGTCCATAGCCCCAAATGCCCAGTGTTCGCCCTTGTAGGGCCAAGCCCAAACCAAAATTGGGCGGCATGGATGCGGCTTTGAGCCCCGCTTGCTGCCATGCCCCGTGCTTGAGGTTGCCGATGTATTGGGGCAGGCGGCGCATGGCCGCCATGATCAAGGCCCAGGTGAGTTCGGCCGGAGCCACCTGAGAGCCCACGCCTTCGGTCACGGCGATACCCAGTTCGGTGCAGGCCTGCACATCGATGTGTTGGCCGACTCGACCGGTTTGAGCAATCAGCTTCAGGTTGGGCAACTTACTCAGCAGCTGTCGGTTGAGCGAGGTGCGTTCGCGGATCAGGACCAAGGCCTCGGCATCACGCAAACGCACCGCCAATTGACCCATGCCTTTGACGGTGTTGGTGTGAACCTTCAGGCTGTGACCGTCGAGCTTGCTGGCACAGGCCAGCTTGCGCACCACGTCTTGGTAATCATCGAGAACAAAGATATTCATGACACCGGATTGTGCCCTCTTCAGGGCGCCCAGCGCGGTGTGGTGTCAGTGTTTGTCTTCGAGGGCTGCCAGTCGCTCCAATTCGGCGCAGACATCATTGATCCGGCCTGAGAGCACCAGCCGTGCGTCGGCGACTGCGCTGGTGTTGGGAGTGTGGCTGAACCAGCGGCTCAGGCGCTTGCCCATGCCGCTGTGGCTGCGGGATGCACCCACTTGGGGCTGCCAGCCGTCAATCAAGACCAAAGGGCTGCTCCAAGAGCGCGAAGGGGTGAGCAAGTTCATGTGGGTCTCCAGAATGTGGGTGGGTTTCAGTGTTGGAAGCCGTTGCGAATCAAACCCACGGCGATGCCTTCGATGGCAAAGGGTTCACCGGGCTCGACCACGATGGTTTTGTAGTCGGGGTTTTCGGCCAGCAGCTCGATGGCATGGGCGCGGCGCATGAAGCGCTTGACGGTGACGTCGTCGCCCAAACGGGCCACCACGATTTGCCCGTTTTTCACGTCTTGGGTGGCGTGCACGGCCAGCAAGTCGCCGTCCATGATGCCGGCGTCGCGCATCGACATGCCGCGCACCTTGAGCAGATAATCCGGCTGGCGAGTGAACAGGCTGCGCTCGACGTGGTAGGTTTGGTCAACGTGTTCTTGGGCCAAGATGGGAGAGCCAGCGGCCACCCGACCGATGAGGGGCAGCATGAGCTGTGACAGGCCTGCGAGCGGCAAGCTGAGTTGGCGATCGCGTGCGTCGTTGATGGTTTGCAGGTCTTGGCTGCGCAGGCGAATGCCGCGTGAGGTGCCGCTGACGAGTTCGATGGCGCCTTTGCGGGCCAAGGCTTGCAAGTGCTCTTCGGCTGCGTTGGCCGATTTGAAACCCAGCTCTTGGGCGATTTCGGCCCGTGTGGGGGGCGCACCTGTTCGCGCGATGCTGTTTTGGATCAGTTGCAGGATTTGCGACTGTCGGGGGGTCAGTTTGATTGGGCTGTCGGACATGGGGGGCCTCCGGGCTGATGGGGTCTGTTTGTTTATACAGTCACTGTATTTTTCACCAGTTTTGAGGATTTGGCAAGTGGTTGATGCAAAAAAAATCTCCCCAGGGGGGCAATCGACAGGGTGCACCGTGGTGTTGGGCATGGGCGGCACCATCGCGGGACGGGCCAGCCAAGAGGGCGACACGGTGGGTTACATCGCCGGTCAAGTGCCGGTGAGCGACTTGCTCAAGGGCTTGCCAGCCGCCCAAAGCTTGCGTGTCGAAGCCGAACAGGTCGCGCAAATCGACAGCAAAGACATGACCCACCAACATTGGCTGGTCTTGGCTCAGCGGGTCTTGCACCACCTCGCCAGAGAGGATGTTCAATCCATCGTCATTACCCATGGCACCGACACCGCCGAAGAAACCGCGTTTTTCTTGCAAACCGTGTTGCGACCGAGCAAGCCCGTGGTCTTGGCCTGTGCCATGCGTCCGGTGACAGCCTTGGTGCCCGATGGCCCGCAAAACCTCAACGACGCCCTGTGCGTGGCTCAACATCCTGGTGCTCAAGGTGTCGTCTTGGTGTGTGCGGGTTGGGTCCACTCGGCGCTGGACGTGGCCAAGGTTCACACCACCGACCTTGATGCGTTTGACAGCGGTGACGCCGGCGCCTTGGGCCGGGTCATGCTCAACCATTTGAGTTTGTTTCGCCCATGGCCCATCAGCGGTGGTCTGCAGCGGGCGCAAGCGGCCATGCAAAAGCTTCAAACATCGCGCACTTGGCCGCGCGTGGAGTGGCTCGTGTCCCACACCGACAACGACGGGGCCATGCTCCGGGCTTTGTTGGCCCAAAGATCCCAAGGTGCCTATACCTTGGACGGCTTGGTGGTCGCCGGCACGGGCAACGGCAGTTTGCACGCCGGTTTGGAAGGGGCTTTGTCAGAAGCACAAGCCCAAGGCGTTCGGGTGCGCGTGAGTAGCCGATGCGCTTATGGCCAGGTGATCGCTGCGAAGGGGATGGGGGGGCCCGAAACCTCGGGCTGGTCGCCGGTCAAGGCGCGGGTGGCCTTGACGCTGGACTTGCTCGGTCTGTCAGACTGACAGCGCGGCGAAAGCGCGCTCGGTGATCGATTCCACCGACCCTGTGCCGCTGATGGCGCGGTATTGGGGGGCGCTGGCCGCATCGGCCTTGGCCCAGTTGGCGTAGTAGTCGACCAAGGGGCGTGTTTGGGCGCTGTAAACCTCCAAGCGCTTGAGCACGGTTTCTTCTTGGTCGTCCGGGCGCTGCACCAAGGGCTCGCCAGTGACGTCGTCGTGGCCTTGAACCTTGGGTGGGTTGAATTTGACGTGGTAGGTGCGGCCCGAGGCAGGGTGTGAGCGGCGACCGCTCATGCGCTCGACGATGGCGTCAAACGGCACGTCGATTTCGAGCACGTAGTCGAGCTTGACGCCTGCGGCCTTCATGGCTTCGGCTTGGGGGATGGTGCGCGGGAAGCCGTCAAACAAAAAGCCTTTGGCGCAGTCGCTTTGGGCAATGCGTTCTTTGACCAAGTTGATGATGAGGTCGTCGCTCACCAAGCCACCGGAGTCCATGACGGACTTGGCTTGCAAGCCCAATGGGGTACCGGCTTTGACGGCCGCGCGCAGCATGTCGCCAGTGGAGATTTGGGGGATGCCGTATTTCTGGCAGATGAAGGTGGCTTGGGTGCCTTTGCCAGCGCCGGGTGCGCCCAACAGGATCAGTCTCATCGTTGTCCTTTGCAGAGTTCAAGGGCCCAAAACCATGGCGATTTGGGCGTCGTTTCTAGGATAGCACGAGCCTCCTGATACAGGCTTACAAAGTTGCCACCCAATGGGCACGAACGCGCGCCAAATCGTCGGGGGTGTCCACGCCGCCGGCGGGGGCTTGTTGAGTGACGTGGACCGCGATGCGCTCGCCGTGCCACAGCACGCGCAATTGCTCAAGTGACTCGGTCAACTCCAATGGGGCTGGGCTCAAGCGGGGGAATTGGCGCAGAAAGCCCGCGCGGTAGCCGTAGATGCCCACGTGGCGCAAGGGCGCCGGTTGGGGCAGGTGAATGTCTTGCGCCTGCGCGGTGTCGACGGGCATGCGGTCGCGCGGCCACGGCATGGGCGCGCGGCTGAAGTAGAGCGCGGTGTGGTGTGTGTCCGTGACGACCTTGACCACGTTGGGGTTGAGGAACTCGCTCATGTGGGCAATGGGGTGCGCGGCGGTGCTCATGACGCAGTCGCTGCGGCGCTGCAACTCATGCGCGACCGCGTTGATCAACACGGGGTCGATCAGGGGTTCGTCGCCTTGCACATTGACCACCAAGGCCTCATCGTTTAAGCCGAGCAGGTCGCAGGCTTCAGCCAATCGGTCGCTGCCCGAGACATGGTCCACACGCGTGAGGATGGCCTCGATGCCGTGGGCTTGGCAGGCTTGTACGATGCGTTCGTCGTCGGCCGCCACCACGCAGCGTTGCGCGGCACTGCGCTGCGCTTGTTGGGCCACCCGCACGACCATGGGCACGCCACCGATGTCGGCCAAGGGCTTGTTGGCCAACCGACTCGACGCCATGCGAGCCGGGATCAACACGGTGAAGGCGCTGTTCACAACCGGGCTCATGCGACCGAGGGTTTGCTCAAGCGATCGGCCTCTTCCTCGGTGATCACACGCGCTTCGTGTTCGAGCAAGATCGGGATGCCGTCGCGAATGGGATAGGCCAAGCGCGCGCTGCGCGACAGCCATTCTTGGCGTTCGCGGTTCAGTGTCAAAGGCCCTTTGGTGACGGGGCAAACCAGGAGTGCGGTGAGTTGGGTGTCCATGGTCTTGATCATAGTCGGGGTGGCAGGTGCGCGATGACGGCATCGGTCCAATCGCGCGAATGGTTGAGCACCAAGGGGACGCGCCAAACGCGCGCCAAGTCGATGCCGGGCAGGGCAAAAAGCTTGACCGCGTCTTTGTCTGTGCACAGCACATGGGCATCGCTGTTCATCCCGACGGCGGCGTAGTCGTCCAAGCTGGCGTGATCGGGCAGGGCGTGGGCAGTCAAAGCCGTGAGCCCGCCTTGGCGCAGCATGTCAAAAAACATCTCGGGCCGGGCCACGCCCGCCACCGCCACGGTGGGTGTGTTGCCCCAATCAGCCCAAGCGTGTGGTTGACCCAAGCCGTTGATGGCCCATGGGCTGAGCGATCGGGTGGCTTCAAAGCGCGGCAGACCGTCGGGCATGGCGCAGTCGGTCGGTGGCTGGTGTGCTGGGCGCTGGTGCAGCACCAAGCTGGGCCAGTGGGCTCGGGCTGGTGGCCAAGGTTCGCGCAACAAGCCGGCCGGCAGCAACCAGCCGTTGCCCACGCCGCGGTCGTCCATCACCACCACGCTCACATCGCGGTGCAAGGCCCAGTGCTGCAGGCCGTCGTCGGTCAAGACGACGTTGACCTCGGGATGGGCCAGGCGCAAAGCACGCCCCGCATCGATTCGTCGGTTGGCGACAAAAACTGGTGCGCCCGTGGCGCGTTGAATTTGCAAAGGCTCGTCGCCCACCTCGCTGGAGTGGCTGTTGGGCAAGACGGGCAGCGGCGCTGGGTTGGGCTCTCGACCGTGACCGCGGCTGATCACTCCCGGTGACCAGCCGGCGTCGCGCAAAGCCTCGACCAAGGCGATGACGGCCGGTGTTTTTCCCGCACCACCCACGACCACGTTGCCCACCACGATGACCGGAACATCCAGTCGCTCGGTGCGAAGCCAGCCCCTTCGGTGAGCGGTGCGTTTGATGCTCACGGCCATACCGTAGAGCCAAGACAAGGGACGCAGCGCCCAAGCCATGGGGCCTGGGCGCATGGCCATGGCTTGCCAAGCACTCGCCCAGGAAGCGCGATGCTCAGCGCGCATCGCTCGGCTGTTGGGTGGCGAAAGCGAGCTGACCCAAACCGGCGCGCCGCGCAGCGTCCATCACCGCAATCACCGATTGGTGGCTCGCCGCAGCGTCGGCGTTGATGACCACGGTGATGTTCGGGTTTGTGTCCGCCGCCGCCCTGAGGGCTTGGGTCAGAGCGGCCACTTGGGTGCTTGGCAGCACCCGGTCATTGACCATGTAGCGGCCATCACGACCCACCGCCACCGTCACCGATTGCGGCTTGTCTTTGGGCGCATTGGCCTGAGCTTGGGGCAAGTTGATGCTCAGTTCGGTGAACTGGCTGTAGGAGGTGGTCATCACCAAAAAAATCACGATCACCAACAAGATGTCGATGAAGGGAATCAGGTTGATGTCGGGCTCGTCCCGACTGGCCGTGCGAAAGTCCATGGTGGGGTCAGCGACGCAGCGTCAACAGGTGGCGCGCAAAGCGGTCGGCGGCGATTTCCATGTCGAGCAAGTAAGCGTCGACGCGGGCGCGGAAATAGCGCCAAAACATGAGCGCGGGAATGGCCACGATCAGTCCAAATGCGGTGTTGTAGAGCGCAATCGCGATACCGTTCGCCAATTGCGCCGGGTTGGCTGTTCCCACGCTCAGGCCGCCGTTGCCTTGTGAAGCAAAAATTTCAATCATGCCGATGACCGTGCCCAGCAAGCCAATGAGGGGCGCTGCCGAAGCAATGGTGGCCAAGGCGCCCAAGTAACGCTGAAGTTGCGCGGCCGCTTGGCGCCCAGCGTTTTGCAGGCTGGCTCGCAAATCTTCTTCGGTGATGTGCGGCATGTTGCTCAACGCGGTGAGTCCGCTGGCGAGCACCTCGCCCAAGACCGAGTTGTGTTGCAGCTGCTCAATCACCTCGCGTTTGGGTACGCCGCGTTGGGACACCAAGATCGCTTCATCGAGCAGCTGGGGTGGTGCCACTTTGCGGGTCTGCAAACTCAAAAAGCGCTCAATGACCAAGGCCACGCCCATGATGGAACAGGCGATCAATGGCCAAATCGGCCAGCCAGCGGCTTGTATGATGGACAGCACTCGACGTCTCCCTTTTTTGGCGTCCCATGTGCGCCATTGCTTGAATCCGGATTATCGCTGAGTTCATTTCACCAGCTGGAACGACCCGAGCCGCAGTCGTCCACAGTTTTTGTGGATAACTTTGTGCAAAACACCAGATTCGAGGTCGGCCCCTCTCGTGAAATATCATTTTTGACACTTTGATGAAAAATTCGGCAATGAAAAATGCTTTGAAATCAAAGCCCGTCGGCAGGCGGCCCCTGTCCTTGCGGGTGTTTGTTGCATCCTTGATGGATCAAGGCTTGTGTGGATATCTTGCTTCGGAGAGCCGCGTTGTTTGAGGCTTCTCCCTTTGAAAAGCCCGTCAACGTTGAGCGTGTGTGGGGAGTGGGGCCGCTCATGCGCGCCATCGCAGACACCTTGTCGGCGCGCTTCAACCCGGTCAAGGTTGAGGGTGAGATTTCCGGTTTTTCACGGGCCGCCAGCGGTCATTGCTATTTCTCGCTGAAGGACGACAGCGGCCAAATCCGCTGTGCCATGTTCCGGCGCAGCGCCGATCAACTTGCTTTCGTCCCAAAAGACGGCCAGCGGGTGCAGGCCAGCGGCAAAATCGATGTGTATGGCCCCCGCGGTGACTTGCAACTCATCGTGGACCGTCTGGACGTGGCTGGGCAGGGCACTTGGTACGAACGCTTCCTGCGTTTGAAGGCCCAGCTCGAGGCTGAGGGCTTGTTCGATGCGGCACGCAAGCGACCTTTACCTGCACACCCCCTGCGTGTGGGCGTGGTGACGTCGTTGGGCGCAGCGGCCTTGCGCGATGTGTGCACCGCTTTGCAGCGGCGCGTGCCCCACATCTCGGTGGTGATCTACCCCGCTTCGGTACAAGGGCTGCAAGCGCCCGCCGAGCTGTGCGCAGCGTTGCAAACCGCTTACGCGCGTTACCACAGCCACGGCGAGTGCGATGTGCTCTTGCTGGTGCGCGGGGGCGGTTCGTTGGAAGACCTGTGGGCCTTCAACGACGAGGCGGTGGTGCGAACGGTGGTGCAAGCCCCCATGCCGCTGATTTGCGGCGTGGGCCACGAAACCGATTTCAGCTTGTGCGACTTCGCCGCCGACCTGCGCGCACCCACCCCCACGGCGGCGGCCGAGCTGTGCGCCGCGCCGCGCAGCCAGCGTTTGGCTGAGTTGTCCTACCTGAACGAGCGCTTGACCGTGTCGTTGCAAGAAGGCTTGGACCTGCGCGCCCAACGTTTGGACCGGCTCACCCAACACCTGGGCCGGCCGTCGGGCCGGGTGCAGGCCAGCCACCAACGTTTGGTGGTTTTGGGCCATCAATTGCAGCGCTCGGTGGCCAGCAAAACCCAAAACCAAGGCCACCGCTTGGGTGCCTTGGAGAAAACCTTGCCCGTGGCTCTGCGCCGCTCGCTGCAGCGCCAGCAAGACCGTTGGCAGCGCAGCCAAGCCGCGCTGAACCTGCTCGACCCGCGTTTGGTGCTTGAACGTGGCTACGCTTGGCTCACCGACGCCGAAGGTCGGGCCCTGAGCTCCGTGGCCGACTTCCAAGCCGAGCAAGCCGTGACGGCCACCTTGGCCGACGGCTCGGTCGGTTTGCGGGTGCAAAACCCACCCTCGGCTTAAACCCCACTCCGAGCGGGGCGGGGCGCTGCCTCTAGAATGCTGCATCCCATTCACATTTCAGAGGATTCGACATGGAACACACCCTGCCCGCACTGCCTTACGCCATCGACGCATTGGCTCCCCATTACTCCAAAGAAGCCTTTGAGTACCACCACGGCAAGCACCACAACGCTTACGTCGTGAACCTGAACAACCTGCAAAAAGGCACCGAGTTCGAAAACATGGACTTGGAGTCCATCGTCAAGAAGTCCAGCGGCGGCATTTACAACAACTCGGCCCAAATCTGGAACCACACCTTTTTCTGGAACTGCATGAAACCCCAAGGTGGCGGCGAGCCCAAGGGCGCGCTGGCCGCGGCCATCAACGCCAAGTTCGGCAGCTACGCCGCGTTCAAGGAAGCCTTCGTCAAGAGCGCCGTGGGCAACTTCGGTTCGGGCTGGACTTGGTTGGTGAAGAAGGCCGACGGCTCGGTCGACATCGTCAACATGGGCGCCGCTGGCACCCCGTTGACCACGGGCGACACCGCCTTGTTGACCGTGGACGTGTGGGAACACGCCTACTACATCGACTACCGCAACATGCGGCCCAAGTTCGTCGAGACTTTCCTCGACCGACTGGTGAACTGGTCGTTCGCCGAGAAGAACTTCGGCTGATGCTGCGCGCCCTCAGCGCGGGCCAAAGGGCTTGCCGCTGAGGCGTTGACCGGGCTGGATGCGCCGTTGCGCAAACCAGCCTTGGTTCATCTCCAGCACAAAACGCACGGGCTCTTTGGAGCAATGCGTGGTCTCCGACAAGGCTTGCATGTCGGCGATGTTCACGATGGTGCCGTCATCTCGCATGAAGGCAGCGCTCAAGGGGATCAAGGTGTTCTTCATCCAGAAGCACTGCACCTGAGCCTCTTCAAACACAAACAACATCCCTTCGGGCTGCGGCATGCTGCGCCGGTGCATCAGGCCGATTTGTCGGCTTTGCGGCGTTTGCGCGACCTGCGCGTCGATCAGGTGCATGCCGGCTTGCAAACGCACCCGTGGCAAATGCATTTGTGGCTGATCGGCCATGCTCGGCGTGGCGTGAGCGGGGGCCAGCGCAGCACAAGCCATCAAGACCCAGGCTGAACCCCAGGCGCGGCGGACGGTGTCAATGGTGAGGTGTTTCATGCCCCCGATATTAGCCTTGCACGCTACACCACCGGGTGGAATATCCCGCACGCGGGGTGGGTACGGCGCGCGAGCGCTAGAATGAAATTCATGTCCAAGCCCGAACAACCCCCTGTGCCCACCACGCCGCCCGCCGGCGGTGGGGATTCCGTGGTGTTGGAGCGCAAAACCCTGCGCACCCAACCGCCCCAAATGCACCAAGTGCTCATGCTCAACGACGACTTCACACCGATGGAGTTCGTGGTGTGGGCACTGCAAGAGTTTTTTTCCAAAGACCGCGAAAGCGCCACCCAAATCATGCTCAAAATCCACCTCGATGGGCGTGGTGTGTGCGGTGTTTACACCCCAGACGTGGCGTCCACCAAGGTCGACCAAGTGTCCCAAGCCGCGCGAGCGTCTGGGCATCCCTTGCAATGTGTCAGCGAACCCATTGAATAAGCCGTTTTCGTCGCCAACTGCCCCACCATTGACTCACCGATTCACCCACCAAAGGACTTCTCCATGATCGCCCAAGAACTTGAAGTCAGTTTGCACATGGCCTTTGTCGAGGCCCGCCAGCAACGGCACGAATTCATCACCGTCGAACACCTGCTGTTGGCGCTGCTGGACAACCCCAGCGCCTCTGAGGTGCTCAAGGCCTGCTCGGCCAACATCGACGATTTGCGCAAGTCTTTGACCAATTTCATCGTAGACAACACCCCTCAGGTGGCGGGCAACGACGAGGTCGATACCCAGCCCACGCTGGGCTTTCAGCGCGTCATCCAGCGCGCCATCATGCACGTGCAGTCCACCGGCAACGGTAAAAAAGAAGTCACCGGTGCCAACGTGCTGGTGGCCATTTTTGGCGAGAAAGACTCACACGCGGTGTATTACCTCCACCAACAAGGCGTCACGCGCTTGGACGTGGTGAACTTCATTGCCCACGGCATCCGCAAGAGCGATCCACCCGAAGCCGGCAAGCCTGCCGAAGGCAACCCAGAAGCTGAAGAGGGCAGCGACGCCAACGCCAAAGGCAATGAAAAAGCCTCACCGCTGGAGCAGTACACCCAAAACCTCAACCAAATGGCCAAGGACGGCAAGATCGATCCGCTCATTGGTCGTGAGTTCGAGGTGGAGCGCACCATCCAAATCCTGTGCCGCCGCCGCAAAAACAACCCGCTCTTGGTGGGCGAGGCCGGCGTGGGCAAAACCGCCATCGCCGAGGGCTTGGCTTGGCGCATCACCCAAAACGAAGTGCCCGACATTTTGAGCGAAGCCATCGTGTATTCGCTGGACATGGGCGCATTGCTGGCCGGCACCAAATACCGCGGCGACTTCGAGCAGCGCTTGAAAGGCGTTATCAAGGCCTTGCAGAGCAAGCCCCACGCGGTCTTGTTCATCGACGAAATCCACACCCTCATTGGGGCCGGCG
>JBEDCE010000042.1:0-12029 GCA_041176905.1 Pseudomonadota bacterium | reverse complement strand
CCCCCACCGACAACGGCGCACAGACCCTACCGCCCGAAGACACCCCCCCCGATACCGCCCCGACGAAGGGCATCGATCCGGCGGCCGCTGAGCGCTTTCTCGATGTGGTCAGTGGCAACTTCGATGCCGAGCAGGCCGAGGAGCCCAGCGCGCCGGTGGAGACCAAACGCGTGTTGGCCCCACAGGCCGATTCGCCCAAATTGCACAAGGTTTTGGCGCAAGCCGGCATGGGCTCCCGATTGGAGATGGAGGCGCTGATCGTTCAGGGCCGCATCACCGTCAACGGCCTACCCGCCCACGTGGGGCAGCGCATCCAATTTGGCGACATCCTGAAGGTCAACGGCAAGCCCGTTCGCGTGCGCATGACGCCCCCGCCACCCCGTGTGTTGGCGTACCACAAGCCCGTGGGCGAAGTGGTCACGATGGACGATCCGCAAAACCGCCCCACGGTATTTCGCCGTTTGCCGCGTTTGCAAAACGGCAAGTGGCAGTCGGTGGGCCGCCTGGACCTGAACACCGAAGGCCTGCTGCTGTTCACCAACTCCGGTGAGTTGGCCAACCGCTTGATGCACCCGCGTTTTGGCTTGCAGCGCGAGTACGCCGTGCGCGTGCTGGGCGCTTTGTCCAACGAAGAGAAAAAGCGCTTGCTCGAGGGCGTCAAGCTCGAGGACGGCATGGCCAAGTTCGAATCGATGGAAGACGGCGGCGGCGAGGGCGCCAACTGCTGGTACCGCGTGACCATCGCCGAGGGCCGAAACCGTGAGGTGCGCCGCATGTTCGAGGCCGTGGGCCACGCCGTGAGCCGGCTCATCCGCATCCGTTACGGCGCCATGCTGCTGCCGCGCGGCCTCAAGCGTGGCGTGTGGCTGGAATTGGACGAAAAAGACATCGACCGTTTGGCCAACGCCGCAGGCATGGCCTTGCCCGACGCCGAGCGTGCGCCCGATCGGCGCGGTGCCGCTCCGAACCGACGCGGTGGCGGCGGTGGCATGGGGGCTGAGCGCCGTGGTGGCAACTTCCGCTCAGGCCCCGGTGGGCGGGTCAACGACCGCGGCCCGGGTAAATTTGACGCCCCTGTGCGCAAGACCAAAGGTGCCGTCGAGGCGACCCAGCCCGATCCTTTGAAAACCTCCGTGGGCTACATCGGCCACGACGCTTTGCAACGCAAACGTGACCAAAAAGGCGCGGGCGGTGCTCGCATGGGATCGCGCCGCCGAAACGACCGTTGAACCCCAGCGGGAGATGTAGAATCACAGGCTTTGCAACACCTGCAAAAACCTGTTGATTTTTCATACCTATTGGGATTTTTATGGCCATCGAACGCACTCTCTCCATCATCAAACCCGACGCCGTTGCCAAAAACGTCATCGGCCAAATTTACGCCCGTTTTGAATCCGCCGGTCTGAAGGTGGTCGCCGCCAAAATGGTGCACCTGTCGCGCGGCGAAGCCGAGCAGTTTTATGGCGTGCACAAAGCCCGTCCTTTCTTCAAGGACCTGGTTGAGTTCATGATCTCCGGCCCCGTGATGATCCAAGCCCTCGAAGGCGAAGGCGCCATCGGCAAAAACCGCGACCTCATGGGCGCCACCGACCCCAAGAAGGCCGCTGCTGGCACCATCCGCGCCGACTTCGCCGACAGCATCGACGCCAATGCCGTGCACGGCTCTGACGCCCCTGAAACCGCTGCCGTGGAAATCGCGTTTTTCTTCCCCGGCATGAACGTGTACTCGCGCTGATCCGCGACCACGCCATGACATGACCGCCAACCTGCTCGATTTCGACCTCGACGGCTTGGCTGCGTTTTGCGAACAGCTCGGTGAAAAGCGCTTCCGCGCCACCCAGCTGTTCCGTTGGATCCACCAGCGCGGTGCGTCTGACTTTTCCCAAATGACCGACTTGGCGCGCAGCTTGCGCGACAAGCTGCCCAGCGTCTGCCACATCACGCCCTTGCCGGTGATCTCGCGCCAGCAATCGAGCGATGGCACCATCAAATGGCTGTTCGATGTGGGCGGCGGCAATGCGGTGGAAACCGTCTTCATCCCCGAAGCCGACCGCGGCACGCTGTGCGTGTCTTCGCAAGCCGGTTGTGCCGTGGGTTGCCGTTTTTGTTCCACTGGACACCAAGGTTTTTCGCGCAACCTCAGCACCGGCGAAATCTTGGCGCAACTTTGGTATGCCGAGCACCACCTGCGTGCCCA
This sequence comes from Pseudomonadota bacterium, assembly GCA_041176905.1. Lineage (GTDB taxonomy): Bacteria > Pseudomonadota > Gammaproteobacteria > Burkholderiales > Burkholderiaceae_C > Hydrogenophaga. The sequence continues at coordinate 9,832 of JBEDCE010000042.1, read as the reverse complement.
ATTCGGCCAAAGCGAGCGCGTCATCACCAACGTGGTGATGATGGGCATGGGCGAGCCCCTGCAAAACTACTCGGCCTTGGTGCCGGCTTTGCGCGTCATGCTCGACGACCACGCCTACGGCTTGTCGCGCCGGCGTGTGACGGTGTCGACCTCGGGTGTGGTGCCCATGATCGACCGATTGGCCCAAGACGTGCCAGTGGCCTTGGCGGTGTCGCTGCACGCCCCCAACGACGCACTGCGCGACTCCTTGGTGCCCCTGAACAAAAAATACCCACTGGCCGAGTTGCTCGACGCCTGCCTGCGTTACTTGCCCGCTGCGCCGCGCGACTTCATCACCTTCGAATACTGCATGTTGGATGGGGTGAACGACCAGGTCGAGCACGCTCAGCAGCTGGTGGCCTTGCTGCAGCGCCACGGCGGGCGAGGTGTGGCGTGCAAGCTCAACCTGATTCCCTTCAATCCTTTTCCCGATTCGGGTTTGCTGTGTTCACCCCCGGCCGCGGTGCAGCGCTTTGCGCAAATTTTGCTGGCTGCCGGCTTGGTCACCACGGTGCGCAAAACCCGGGGGGATGACATCGACGCGGCCTGTGGCCAACTCGCGGGCGATGTGCTCGACCGCACCAACGCTTCAGCGCGCTTGGCTTCAGCGCGCCAGACCGAGCAGGTCGTTCGCTGGATGCCCAAGGAGCCAACGCTGTGATGCGCGTCGTGATCTGGGCCCTGATGGCCTGCGGACTTTTGACGGCTTGCGCGGGGCCAGCCCCCGTCGACGCCGCTGCGCGCGAACGCGCCAGCATCCGTTTGGCCTTGGCCCAAGCGTATTACGAACAAGGCCAGTACACCGTTGCTTTGGAGGAGGTCGAGCGCAGCTTGGCCATCGACGCCACGGAGGCTCCCGCGCACGTGTTGCACGGGCTTGCCTTGATGGCTTTGCGTCAGCCCGAGCGCGCCCGCAGCAGCCTGGACCGGGCCTTGGCCTTGGATGGTCGTTTGGTCTCGGCGTGGCACAACCGCGCTTGGCTGTCTTGCCAACAAGGCCAATGGGCCACGGCCCAAGCCGACTTTGCGCAGGCCTTGGTTTGGGCCTCGGGTGCCGAGCGCGCGCAGGCCCTGATGGTCGATGGCGTGTGTGCTGCGCGAGCCCAAGCCTGGGACCGGGCCGAACAGCGCCTGTCGCAGGCCTTGGACATCGAGCCACAGAACCCTTTGGTGCGTTACCACTGGGCACAAGTTCAACAATCCCGAGGCCAATGGGCCCAGGCGCAGTGGGCCTTGCAGAGCCTGAACACGTCGCCACACGCGAATGCCGAGAGTCTTTGGCTGGCCATCCAAGGTGCCCAACAGTTGGGCGATACCGCCGCTGTGGCCCAATGGGCCCAAACGCTGGAGCAGCGCTTCCCCCAGTCTGCGCAATGGGATGCTTACCAACGAAAGTCCGTGCATGACCGATAACCCCAGCCCAACCGCGCCCGAGGTGGACACCGCAGCCGTCGTGGTCAACAACGGCCACCTCTTGTTGGCCCAAGCCCGCCAAACCGCTGGCCTGGGCTTGGACGCGTTGTCATTGGCATTGAAAGTGCCCGTTAGGCGCTTGGAGTCGCTGGAGGCTGGGCGCTACGAAGAGTTGCCCGACATGACCTTTGCGCGAGCCTTGGCCATGAGTGTGTGCCGCTATTTGCAGATCGACGCGCAGGTGGTGCTCGAGCGCATGCCATCGGCCCATGTGGCCCGTTTGGGCGACCAAGGCGCCTTGGTCGGTGACACCATGTACAACACGGGTGAGGGCTTGGCCTTGAGCCCCGTGAGCGTCTTGCGACGCCCGCCAGTGTTGGTGGCCATGGCCTTGCTGTTGGCAGCAGCACTGCTCTACAACTTGCCCGAAGCGACCGATCCAACGCCAGTGGATGCAGCACCCTCATCAGAGCCTGCACCGGTGCCCGCTGCGCCTATGACCGCTCCCATACCCGTGACGGAATCCTCAGCAGCACCCGCTGTGGTGCCTGTTGCCCCATCGCCTCCTGCGCCCGTTGCAGCGCCGCCTGCACCGGCCCCCGTGGCACCGAACCGATCCGTGGTGCTGCGCGTCAGCGCCCAAGAAGAGACGTGGCTGGAAGTGGTTCGACCCGATGGCACAGTTTTGATGGGTCGTATGCTCCAATCCGGCGACGTGGTGGACATGGGCAGTGCGCCGCCCTACACCGTGGTGCTGGGCCGTGCCAGTGCCGCACAGGTTTTCGTGCGCGGACAAGCGATTCCATTGGCGCCACATACCCGTGGGGATGTGGCACGTTACGAGGTGAAATGACATGAAACCCTTTGAACCCATCCCCCTCTTTGTTCCCGCACCGCGCCGCTCGCGCCAGTCCACCGTTTCTTGGGGCGACCACCATGTGACGGTGGGCGGCAATGCCCCCGTGCGGGTGCAGTCCATGACCAACACCGACACGGCCGACGCGGTGGCCACCGCCATCCAAGTCAAAGAATTGGCCGTGGCTGGCTCGGAGTTGGTGCGCATCACGGTCAACAACGAGGAGGCCGCCAAGGCCGTGCCCTATGTGCGCGAACAACTCGACCGCATGGGCATCCAAGTGCCACTCATTGGCGACTTTCACTACAACGGTCACCGCTTGCTCACCGACTTCCCCGACTGCGCGCAAGCCCTCTCCAAGTACCGCATCAACCCGGGTAACGTGGGCCGTGGTGACAAAGGCGACCGGCAGTTCGGCCAAATGGTCGAGATCGCCGCGCGTCACAACAAGGCCATCCGCATTGGTGTGAATTGGGGCAGCTTGGACCAAGACCTGCTCGCCCGCATGATGGACGAGAACGCCCAACGCGCCCAGCCTTGGGACGCCAAACAGGTCATGTACGAAGCACTCATGACCTCGGCCTTGGACTCGGCCAAAAAGGCCGAAGAGATCGGCCTCAATGGCGACAACATCACGCTCTCTTGCAAGCTCAGCGGCGTGCAAGACCTCATCACCGTCTACCAAGCTTTGGCCCAACGCAGCGACTATTCCCTGCACTTGGGTTTGACCGAAGCCGGCATGGGCACCAAGGGCGCGGTGGCCTCCAGTGCGGCCTTGTCGATTTTGTTGCAGCAAGGCATTGGCGACACCATCCGCGTTTCGCTCACGCCCCAACCCGGCGAGGCCCGCACCCAAGAGGTCTTGATCGCTACGGAAATTTTGCAAGCCTTGGGGCTGCGCCATTTCGTGCCCAGCGTCACCGCTTGTCCAGGATGCGGCCGCACCACCAGCACCACGTTCCAAGAGTTGGCCAAACAAATCGACGACTACCTGCGCGACTCCATGCCCGTGTGGCGCAAGCAATACCCCGGTGTTGAAGAGCTCAAGGTCGCGGTGATGGGTTGCATCGTCAATGGCCCTGGCGAGAGCAAACACGCCGACATCGGCATCAGCTTGCCCGGCACCGGTGAGGCCCCCGCCGCCCCGGTTTTCATCGACGGCGAAAAAGCCTTGACCTTGCGCGGCGAGGGCATTGCCCAAGAATTTCAAACCGTGGTCGAGAACTACATTCAGAAGAGGTTTGGCGCGTCCGCTTGAGGCGTCCATCAGCACAACACATGGCCGAGAAAATCACCGCCGTCAAAGGCATGAACGACATCACTCCCGAGACCTCTGCGCATTGGGAGTGGCTCGAGGCACAGCTGCGCACCCTCATGGAGCGCTACGGTTACCGCAACCTGCGCACGCCCATCGTGGAGCCCACGGCGCTGTTCGTGCGCGGCTTGGGTGAGGTGACCGACATCGTCGAGAAAGAGATGTACTCCTTCACCGATCGCTTGAATGGTGAAGAGCTCACGCTGCGCCCTGAAAACACCGCTGGTGTGGTGCGGGCAGCGGTCGAGCATGCCCTGATTTACGACGGTGGCAAACGCTTGTATTACATGGGTCCGATGTTTCGCCACGAGCGACCCCAGCGCGGGCGTTACCGACAGTTCCACCAATTCGGCGCCGAGGCCTTGGGCTTTGCGGGTCCCGATGTGGATGCCGAGATCATCCTCATCGCGTGCGACCTGTGGAAAGCTTTGGGTCTGAGCGGTATTGCGCTGGAGCTCAACAGCTTGGGTCAACCGGCTGAGCGTTTGGCGCACCGCCAAGCCTTGATCGAACACCTCTCGGCACACCTTGAGGTGCTCGATGAAGAAGCGCGTCGCCGCTTGCACACCAACCCCTTGCGCATCTTGGACACCAAGAACCCGGCCATGCAAGCGGTGGTGGAGGCCGCGCCGCGCCTGATGGATTTTTTGGGCGCAGAGTCTCTGGCCCACTTCAATGGTTTGCGCGCCATCTTGGACGCGCACGGCGTGAGCTACCGCATCAACCCGCGCTTGGTGCGTGGCATGGATTACTACAACCTCTCGGTGTTTGAGTTCGTCACCACCGAGCTGGGCTCACAAGGCACGGTGTGTGCCGGTGGTCGCTACGACGGCCTGTTCGAACAAATCGGTGGCAAGGCCGCGCCGGCGGTGGGTTGGGCGCTCGGCATGGAGCGCATCTTGGAGTTGCTCAAGTCCCAAGGCTGTTTGCCCGCCGATCCAGTGCCCGACGCGTATGCGGTGGTGCCCGAGGCCACTTCGATGCCGCAGGTCATGCCGGTGCTGCGGGAGTTGCGTGCCATGGGCGTGAACGTGCAAATGCACGCAGCCACGACCCAAGGGATGGGCAGCATGAAGTCGCAGTTCAAAAAAGCCGATGGCAGCGGCGCGCGTGTGGCCTTGATTTTTGGGGCCGACGAACTCGCCCAAGGACAGGTCGCCGTCAAGCCTTTGCGCGCCGACGAGGGCGGGTCTGCCCCCGCTCAAACCCTGCAGCCTCTCTCGGGCGTGGCCCATTGGGGCCCGGGCTTGCGGGCGGCTTGAACGTCGCCCCCTACAATCCTTTCTTTTTTAGAGCTTTTTCAGTCATGGCCAAACCCCTCGATCTCGACGAACAAGAACAACTGGACCAGATCAAGCATTTTTGGGCCAAATATGGCAATGCCATCAGCGCGGTGCTCATCGTGGTGTTCGGCTCCATCGCGGCTTGGAACGGCTGGCAATACTGGCAAAACAAGCAAGCCACCGAAGTGGCGGTGCTGTTCGATGAGTTTGAACGTGCCGCGACAGCCGGTGAAACCGAGCGCATGCAGCGCGCCTTGAGCGACATGCAGGCCCAATACGGCGGCACCGTCTTGACGGCGCAGGCCGCTTTGCTGGCCGCCAAAACCCATGTGGATCGCCAGCAGCCAGCGCCTGCACGGCAGGCCTTGGCTTGGGTGGCCCAATCGGCCAACGACGATTCACTCAAGGCCATTGCCCGTTTGCGCTTAAGCGCGCTGGACATCCAAGAGAAAGCTTGGGACGCGGCCTTGAGCCAATTGGCCGACCCTGTGCCGGTGGCTTTTGCGGGCTTGGTGGCCGACCGCCGTGGCGATGTGTTCTTGGCCCAAGGCAAAGCCAGCGATGCTCGCCAGGCTTACGAAACCGCTTACAAGGCCTTGGGTGCTCAAGACGCTTACCGCACCTTGGTGGCGGCCAAACTGGCGTCCATGGGTGTGGACGCCAGCACACTGGGGGCGCCATGACGCGCGGACCACTGCAGCGTCGCGTGCTCGCTTGGGTCAGCGCGGGTGCCTTGCTGGCCGGTGTGATGGGCTGCGCCAGCACCAACCTGCCCAAAATCGCAGAACTGCCCGCTCAGCCGGGGATTCAAGCCACCGCTTGGGCGTGGCATGTCCCGATGTCCGAGAGTTCGGGCGTTTTGCGCTTGCAGGTCGTGGACCAAACCGTGTATGCCGCGTCCGACAACGGCGATTTGTTGGCCATGGAAGCCAGCACTGGGCGCGTGATCTGGCGCTTGCGCTTGCCCGATGGTTTGTCGGCCGGTGTGGGTGGCGATGCCAACCGCGTGGCGGTGGTCACCTTGAACAACGAGCTCTTGTCGATTCAATCGGGTGAGGTTCGCTGGCGCGTGCGTTTGCCCGCTCGCGTGTTGACGCCGCCTTTGGTGGCCGGTGGTCGGGTGTTCGTGGCCCTTTCGGACCGATCCACCATGGCCTTTGACGGCAGCACGGGGGCACGTTTGTGGACCCAACCCCGAAGCGGTGACCCCTTGGTGTTGCGCCAAGCGGGGGTGTTGCTGGCGGTGGGTGACACCTTGGTGTCCGGTGGTTTGGGCCGACTGCAGGGCTTGAACCCCGCCAATGGGCGGGTGGTTTGGGACGCGCCCTTGGCCACGCCGCGCGGCACCAACGAGGTCGAACGTTTGGTCGACACCGTCGGACCCGTGAGCCGTGAGGGCAACAGCGTCTGCGCTCGGGCTTTCAACGCCTCGGTGGGTTGCATCGATGCCAGCTCCGGTCGCGTGGTGTGGACGCGTCCATCACAAGGCGCTGTGGGCTTGGGCGGCGATGCGCAACACGTTGTCGGCGCCGACAGCGATGGCCGCTTGGTGGCTTGGCGACGAGACAACGGTGAACCCGCTTGGTCCTTGGAGCGTTTCAAACACCGGAGCCTGACCGCGCCGGTGGTGCTCAACGGCCATTTGGCGGTGGGTGATGAGCAAGGCTTGGTGCATTGGCTCAACCTCAAGACCTCAGCCGATGTGGCCCGCTGGCGTGCCGATGGCTCGGCCATCGTGGGCGCACCCGTGACGGCCGCTGGGATGGTCGTGGTTCAAACCCGCAAGGGTGGTGTGTACGCTTGGCGTGCACCGTGATGGCCTGCGCCGCATGGGCGCTGAGGTCTTTTAAAAGGTATTGTTTGTGAAACCCGTTATCGCCTTGGTGGGCCGCCCCAACGTGGGCAAGTCCACCCTGTTCAACCGTTTGACCCACAGTCGCGATGCGATCGTGGCCGACTATGCCGGCCTCACACGCGATCGCCACTATGGCAACGGCCGTGCGGGCTCTCGTGAGTACATCGTCATTGACACCGGGGGCTTTGAGCCCGACGCCAGCTCGGGCATTTACCGAGAGATGGCCAAACAAACCCGTCAAGCCGTGGCCGAATCCGATGTGGTGATTTTTGTCGTGGATGCGCGCGCCGGCGTGAACACCCAAGACCACGACATTGCGCAGTACCTGCGCAAGCTGGGCAAACCCACGATCTTGGTGGCCAACAAGGCCGAGGGCATGACCCAAGGCTTGCAATTGGTGGAGTTTTACGAGCTGGGTTTGGGCGAGGTCGTACCGGTGTCTGGTGCGCACGGGCAGGGCATCCGCAGCATGCTCGACGCGGCCTTGGACGCTTTGCAGATCCCCGAGTTGGACGACGAAGACCTGCCGGCCGAGGACGACAGCGTCATCCGCTTGGCCGTGGCTGGCCGTCCCAACGTGGGCAAGTCCACCCTGATCAACGCCTGGTTGGGCGAAGAGCGCTTGGTGGCCTTTGACATGCCCGGCACCACGCGCGACGCCATCACCGTGCCCTTTGAGCGCGACGGTCAGCGTTTTGAGCTCATCGATACCGCCGGATTGCGCCGCAAGGGCAAGGTATTCGAAGCCATCGAAAAATTCTCGGTCGTCAAAACCCTGCAAGCCATTGAGAGCGCCAATGTGGTCCTGCTCTTGTTGGACGCGACCCAAGGTGTCACCGACCAAGACGCCCACATCGCTGGCTTCATTTTGGAGAGCGGCCGCGCGGTGGTGCTGGCCATCAACAAATGGGACGCGGTGGACGCCTATCAGCGCGAGCAAGTCGAGCGCAGCATTGAAAACCGCTTGGCGTTTTTGAAGTATGCCTCCCTGCACCTGATCTCGGCGCAAAAGCGCCAAGGTTTGGGCCCGGTGTGGAAATCCATTGCCTTGGCCCACGCATCGGCCAAACGCAAAATGCCCACGCCCATGCTCACGCGTTTGCTGCTCGAGGCCACGGCGTTCCAGTCGCCCCAGCGCAGCGGCATGTTCCGACCCAAGATGCGCTATGCGCACCAAGGTGGCATGAACCCGCCGGTGATCGTGATTCACGGCAATTCGCTCGAGCACGTGACCGATACCTACAAGCGTTTTTTGGAAGCGCGTTTCCGCAAAGCCTTTGATTTGGTGGGCACCCCGCTGCGCATCGAATTCAAATCTTCGCAAAACCCATTCAAAGACGATTGATTTGCCCGCAGCGGGGTGATCGTGGAAGTGGCCTGTGGTATGGTCTGTTTACCCATCACTTTTCAACACGGAGCATATCGTGAACAACAAAGGCCAGCTCTTGCAAGACCCCTTCCTGAACCAACTTCGCCGAGAGCACGTGCCGGTCTCGATCTATTTGGTCAACGGCATTAAGTTGCAAGGCCAGATCGAGTCCTTTGATCAATACGTCGTCTTGCTGCGCAACACGGTCACCCAAATGGTTTACAAGCACGCCATTTCTACCATCGTTCCCGGCCGCCCTGTGCAATTCGCTGCGGCCACGCCCGAAGAGCCAGCGGCTTGAAGCAGACCGAGGGGGGCAACACCACGCCCAGCGTCATTTTGGTGGGCGTGGACTTTGGTGATGACCACTTCGACGGTGAACTCCAAGAGCTCGGTTTGCTGGCGCAAACCGCAGGCTACCAAGTGGCCGACCGTGTGTCGTGCAAACGGCGAGCCCCCGACCCTGCTTTGTTCGTGGGCACAGGCAAAGCCGATGAAATCAAATCATTGGCCGACGCCACGGGTGCCGCCGAAATCCTGTTTGACCAAGCGCTAAGTCCAGCACAACAGCGCAATTTGGAGCGCCACATGGGGCGCCCGGTCAACGATCGCACCCTGTTGATTTTGGAAATTTTCGCTCAGCGTGCCCGCAGCCACGAGGGCAAGTTGCAGGTGGAGTTGGCCAAGCTGCAGTACCTCAGCACCCGATTGGTGCGCCGCTGGTCGCACTTGGAGCGCCAAAGCGGCGGTATCGGCATGCGCGGGGGGCCCGGCGAGACCCAAATCGAGCTGGACCGTCGCATGATCGCCGATTCGATCAAACGCACCAAAGAGCGCTTGGAGAAGGTCAAAAAACAACGCGCCACCCAACGCCGCCAACGTGAGCGTCGCGAGACCTTCAGCATTTCCTTGGTGGGTTACACCAACGCAGGCAAGTCCTCTTTGTTCAATGCCTTGGTCAAGGCGCGCGCTTACGCCGCCGACCAACTGTTCGCCACCCTGGACACCACCACGCGTCAGTTGTATCTGGGCGCCGCAGGCCGCTCGGTGTCGCTCTCAGACACCGTGGGCTTCATTCGCAACCTGCCACACGGCTTGGTCGATGCCTTTGCCGCCACCTTGCAAGAAGCCGCCGACGCCGATTTGTTGCTGCACGTGGTGGACGCCTCCAACCCCGACCACCCCGAACAAATCGAGTCGGTGATGTCGGTGTTGCGCGACATTGGTGCTGCCGATGTGCCGCAAATGCTGGTTTTCAACAAACTCGACGCCTTGCCGGCCGAGCGTCTGCCGCACAAAACCCTAGATACCATGGAACTGCACGACCGCAGCGTGGATCGTATCTTTGTCAGTGCCCAAGAGGGCACGGGGGTGGCCGATTTGCGCGAGCATTTGGCCCAATGGGTGTTGCAACGCAGCCCGTCGCCCCACGCCAATCTTGGTATATTTTCAGACGACGAACCCGTGCCCGGCTGATTGGGCACAATACACAGTCACAACCTCATCGAACTTGCTCATATGGATTTGAAATTCCCCCGACCCGCGTCGACCAACACCACCCCCGGTGCGACGCAACCCCGTTCCCGTTGGGCGCGCTGGTTTGGCGTCTTCAACCTCAACGATCCCCGATGGGGCAGAGGGGATGATGGCAACAAGCAAGAGCCGGGTGCTGAGACGCCGCCACCCCGTGACCAGCGTCCTG
>JBEDCE010000041.1:0-12162 GCA_041176905.1 Pseudomonadota bacterium | reverse complement strand
ATGCCCGGTAAGGCCAAGGTCTTGGGCACAAATGCCCCGACGCCTGCGGCGATGAACACGGTGGCGCAGTCAAAGGACAGGCCGCCAGCGGTGTGCACGGACCAACGGCCATCGGGCAAGGGGTGAACGTTGGCCACTTCGTCTTTTAGGTGAACGGTGGGTGCAAATGGCCGAGTTTGTTGCCACAACGCTTGGGCCAAGCTCGCGCCCGTGCTCAAGGGCAGGCCGGGGATGTCGTAAATGGGTTTGTCGGGGTAAAGCTCGGCCGGTTGACCGCCGGCGTGGGGCAGGCTGTCCACCACATGGGCGTGCACACCCAAGAGCCCGAGTTGGAACACCGCAAACAAGCCCACCGGGCCCGCGCCAATGACCAGGGCGTCGGTTCGGATGGGCTGGGCCGTGTTCAACACCGATCAGCGAACGAGTTGTCCGAGTTTGCCGGTTTGATCTTTCCAGTCGTCGGCATCGGCCAAAGGCTGTTTGCGCTTGGTGATGCTCTTCCAACCCGGCAAGACGGCCAGCTCGGCGTTGAGCGCGGTCATGTGCAGCTGGTCTTTGGGCAGGTCTTCTTCGGCGTAAATCGCGTTGACCGGGCACTCGGGGATGCAGACCGCGCAGTCGATGCACTCGTCCGGGTCGATGGTCAGGAAGTTGGGACCTTCGCGAAAGCAATCAACGGGGCAAACGTCAACGCAATCGGTGTATTTGCAGCGGATGCAGGCTTCGGTGACAACGTGGGTCATGGTGTGGGTCGGGCAGTGAGTAAATGGGTCATTTTAAAGTTTAGTCGAAGCCACTGATGCGGACGCAGGTTTGTGGGCCTCTTGTCGGCGAGATTGTTTCCAAACAAAACGTGCTGGGTCCAAGCAACGCCAAAGATCGGGCGGTGCATGATTTGCTGGATGGTCCATTTGCAAGGCGAGTTGCTGTGCGCACCAATGCGCCAAGGTCAAACCACGCGAACCCAGCGCACAGAGGGTAAAAAGCCCATTCAGACGAGGCACTTGCGTCAATGACATCCGCGTTCGTTGTGCACCTGGGCTGCTCCGGTGCGCTTGCAGGGCGGCTACATCGGGTACCGCGCCGGCCATGGGCAAGCGGTCCAAACTGGCGCAGCGCACCTCGGCCCAACCCTGCCATGGTGCATCACCCAAGGCCGGCTCAATAGGCCCTTGGAGCGTGGGCAAGATGGCGCGCAGGCTGTCGGCGTTACGCGCGTGAGATTCGTCGTTGACGACCGTATCCCCTTGGCCGCGGTCGTAGGTCGAGCCCATGGACCACAGGCGTTGGGGCCACGGCGCGGGCATGTCGGCGTCGTCGTAGCGCGGCACGAACACACCGTTGTTGCGTTGTGGGCGCGGGGCCAAAGGCTCACCCTGCTGCGCCCCCAAACTCATTTGCCCTTTGACAGGGTGCAAAGGCCAGGGTCGCCAATTGTTGTCGCCGCTCAAGGCTTGCAGCAGGGCTGCGCTGCCCAAAGCCGCTGTCAGCACCACGGTCGGAGCTTCACCCAGCGTTTGGTATGCGTCATCCTGCACACGCCACACGCCTTCGCTGGCTTGCAGCGATTGCACGCGCGTATTCCAGTGGCAACGCAATTGACCCGTGGCTTGTGCCTCGGCCAACCACGCCTGCACCAAGGCCGAGGGTCGCACAAGGGCCGCTGGCCAACGGCCGGCATCGTGACCCAAGTTGTCCACCTCACACGCCTGCCAGCCCCGCCCGGGCGTCAGCAAGCGTTGCAATTCGGCGCGGGTATGGGCTACACCCAAAGCGGACAACTCGGACAGGGGTGTGGGGGCGCGAGTCACGTGCGGGCTGAGCATGCCCACCGGCAATGACGATGCGGCTTGTGCGGGGCCGCTGGCCGCGTCAAACAAATCGACCCGCCAGCCGCGGGTCGTGAGGCACTGGGCCATGGCCGCGCCGGCCAAGCCCGCGCCGATCACCAAGGCGTGTCGAGGTGAACTCAAGCGCTGGGGGGAACGTAGCCGGCGGCGGCGTCTGCACCTTCGCCAAAGAAGTGCTTTTCCATTTGGCGCGCCAGGTATTGGCGAGCGCGCACATCGGCCAGGTTCAGTCGGTTTTCGTTGAGCAACATGGTTTGGTGCTTGAGCCAAGCGGCCCAAGCCTCTTTGCTCACCGACTCATAAATGCGTTTGCCTAATTCGCCGGGGTAGGGCGGGAAGTCCAGGCCATCGGCCTCTTTGCCGAGCTTGATGCATTGAACGGTGCGTGCCATGGGAGTCTTTCAAAAGTGGATGTCAATGGAGCGAACTTTAGCAAGGTTTGCGCTGGATCATGGGGCAATGAAAAAGCCCATGTTTAGAATGAAGGGCCTTTTGCAATGCGTTGCAAACCCTTTTACCTCCCCACGAGTTGCCATGAGTGCTTTTGCCGAAGAACGCGTTTTGAGCGTTCACCACTGGACTGACCGCCTGTTCAGTTTCACCACCACCCGCGACCCCGCGCTGCGGTTCTCCAACGGTCACTTCACCATGATTGGCCTGCGCGTGAACGACAAGCCTTTGCTGCGCGCCTATAGCATCGTGAGCCCGAATTACGAAGAGCATTTGGAGTTCCTGAGCATCAAAGTGTCCGACGGCCCGCTGACCTCGCGCTTGCAGCACATCCAAGTTGGCGACAGTATCATCGTGGGCCGCAAGCCCACCGGCACCTTGTTGATCGACTATTTGTTGCCCGGCAAACGCTTGTATTTGTTGGGCACTGGCACGGGCGTGGCGCCTTACTTGAGCATCATCCGCGACCCCGAGACCTACGAGCGTTTCGAGCAAGTGGTATTGATCCACGGTGTGCGCGAGGTCAAAGAGTTGGCTTACCGCGAGTACATCACCCAAGAGCTGACCCAGCATGAGCTGTTGGGCGAAATGGTCACGCAACAGCTGCTTTACTACCCCACGGTCACCCGCGAGCCGTTTGAGCACCAAGGCCGCATCCCCGACATCTTGGCCAACGGGCAAGTGGCGCGCGATCTGGGCATTCCCATGCTCAACCGCGAAGAGGACCGCATCATGATTTGTGGCAGCCCCGAGATGCTGCGCGACCTCAAAGCCATGGCCGAAGGCTTGGGTTTTGCGGAAGGCAACACCAGCACGCCCGGCGACTTTGTGATCGAACGGGCCTTCGTTTCGAGCTGATCCCCAATGCCATCGTCTCGGATCAACGTCATGGTTTTGCACCGGTTCACGGGCAGTTTGCTCGCCGCTGTGGCGCTGGCGGGCGTGCTGATGCTGTCCTACGGTTTGTATTTGCAACACGTGGTGGGCTTGGAGCCGTGCCCAATGTGCATCGTGCAGCGTTACGCTTGGGTCTTGGTGACTTTGGTGGCTGGGGTGGCCAGCATGAGCCCCGTGCGCTGGCGCGGTGGCCTCTTGGTGGCCGTGGGTGTCTTGGCGCTTTTGGGCGCTGGTGTGGCCGCCCGTCAAAGCTGGTTGCAGTGGTTCCCGCTCGAGATCATGAGCTGCGGGCGCGACCTGTTCGGCATGATCGAGTCCTTTCCCTTGAAGCGCGTGATCCCCATGCTCTTCAAAGGCAGTGGCGATTGCAGCGAAGTGGACTGGACCTTCTTGGGCCTGACCATCGCGAACTGGTCGTTCCTGTGTTTCGTGGGTGTGGCCGCTTTGGCTGGCGCTTTGTTGTGGGCGCGCCGCCAAGCCCAAGTCCGCTGGGGCTTCAGCTGAGTTTTTTCACCAAGACTTGGCTCTTGCGGTTCCAGTTGTATTGGCGCTGACGCGCCTCGGGCAACCAGTCGGCGTTGGTCACCACAAAGCCGCGCTTGATGAACCAGTGCATGGTGCGCGTGGTCAACACAAAAATGCTTTGCAGGCCTTGGGCGCGGGCGCGTTGCTCGATGCGTTTGAGCAAACGGTCGCCGTCGCCTTGGCCCTGTACTTGGGGTGAGACGGTGAGCGCGGCCATTTCGCCGGTTTTGGCTTCGGGGTAAGGGTAGAGCGCGGCACAAGCAAAGATCACACCGTCGTGCTCGATGATGGTGTAGTGGTCGATGTCCCGCTCGAGTTCGGTGCGGTCGCGCTTGACCAGCGTGCCGTCTTTCTCAAAGGGCTCGATGAGCTGCAAGATACCGCCCACGTCATCGGCCGATGCCTCGCGCAACTCTTCGAGTTTTTCGTCCACGATCATGGTGCCGATGCCGTCGTGCATATAGACCTCCAGCAGCAAAGCACCGTCGACCACAAAGGGCAGGATGTGTGAGCGCTCCACGCCTTGCTGGCAGGCTTTGACGCAGTGCTGCAGGTAGAAGGCCAAATCGGTGGGCTGGGTGGCCGGTGGCGACTGCGCCAAGATCTGGCGCGCGGTGGCCAGTGGCAGCTCGGTGTCGATGGGGTTGTCGTCGCCCTCGGGCTCGTGGGGGTTCACGCGAATGCCCGGCACCTCGGTCAAGAAAATCAGTTTGTCGGCCTGCAGCTCGATGGCCACGCTGGTGGCGACTTCTTCCATGCTCAGGTTAAAGGCCTCGCCCGTGGGCGAAAAACCAAAGGGCGAGAGCAACACCATGGCGTCCATTTCCAGCGAACGCACGATGCCGGGCACGTCCACCTTGCGCACCAAGCCCGAGTGCATGAAGTCGATGCCGTCGACGATGCCGATGGGCCGTGCGGTGATGAAGTTGCCCGAAATCACCCGCACCGTGGACTCGGCCATCGGCGTGTTGGGCAAGCCTTGGCTGAACGCCGCTTCGATTTCGTAACGCAGCTGCCCGGCTGCTTCTTGGGCGCAGTCCAGCGCCACGCTGTCGGTGATGCGTGTGCCGTTGGCGTACTGGGGGGCGTGTCCCTTGGCCGCGAGCTGTTCGTTGACCTGCGGTCGAAAGCCGTGCACCAGCACAATCTTCACGCCCAGCGCTTGGATCAGCGCCAAGTCTTGCACCACGTTTTGCAGGCGCCCGGCCTCGATCGCTTCGCCCGTGAGCCCCACCACAAAGGTCTGTTGGCGGAACTTGTGGATGTAGGGTGCCACCGACCGAAACCAGGGCACGAAGGTGAAGTTGAAAACGTTGGACATGGTGTGAAGCCTCAGGGCTTGAGCAAAAGGAGTTGACTGGGCGGCAGTAGCCGGGAAAAGTCGCGGTCAAAGGTGCACAGCGTCTCGTTGGACTGCACGACGGTAGCGGCGATCCAAGCATCGCTGATCATATTGCCCTGCGTACCTAGGTCCAAACAGAGTTGTCGCAGCGCGCTCCAGCTCGCCCCTTGGGCTTGAAAATGCACGCCCGGACAGCTCAGCAAGCGGTCGATGAAGTCGGTGAGGTCGGCCAAGGGGTCGGTCTCGCGAAAAATTTTGGGGTTGGTCGTGACGCGCAAAAAGCCCGTCACTACGGTGCCCAGCAGCTTCAAGCTGGCACGGCCTTGGGCGGCTTGCTGCACCGCGCCATCCAACCAAGCGCGGGCGCTGGTGTGGTGGGGGTGGTCGGGTCTGAACGCCGCCACCAAGACGTTCACGTCAGGGGTCATGACAGCTTGTGCAGGTCCACGCCTGCATCCATGGCGTCGTACAAAGACCGGTTGGAGCTGAGGTCCACGCCTGCTTGCAAACCGCCACGGGCTTTGGAGACGGGCAGTTTGGGGATCACCAGGGCTGTGCTGGTGGTGTCCTGTCGAACATAGATGGAGAGCATCTCGCGCACCTTGGCGCTCAAGGACGTGCCCTCTTGAATGGCTTTGATGCGGGCTTGCTTGACGAGGTTTTCGTCGAGCGAAATGGTCAGATTGGCCATGGGGTACCTCCAAACACGGGTTTCACGTGAACCAGTGTAGCACGTGAACCCGTGGCGTGGGATAATATTCTCCGTGACGCCGCCCATGCCCCAACCCCCTTATGTGCTGGATTTTCCCGACAGCCTGCCCGTCTCGGGCCGGCGTCAAGACATCATGGACGCGTTGGCCGAGCACCAGGTCATCATCGTCTGCGGTGAAACCGGCTCGGGCAAAACCACCCAACTGCCCAAAATCGCCTTGGCCATGGGGCGCGGCTTGTCGCGCGCGAATGCCCGCCCCGGTGAAGCGGCGCGCCTGATCGGCCACACCCAACCGCGGCGCATTGCCGCGAGTTCGGTGGCCAAGCGCATCGCCGACGAGCTCAAAACCCCGCTCGGTGAGGTGGTGGGCTACAAGGTGCGCTTCCAAGACCGCTTGAGCGCACAGACCACGGTTAAGCTCATGACCGACGGCATCTTGCTGGCCGAAACCCAAACCGACCCGCTGCTCAAAGCCTACGACACGATCATCATCGACGAGGCGCACGAGCGCAGCCTGAACATCGACTTCCTGCTGGGCTACTTGCGCCAAATCTTGCCACGCCGCCCCGACCTGAAGGTCATCGTCACCTCGGCCACCATCGACGCCGACCGCTTCGCCCAGCACTTCGCCAGCGCCAAAGGCAAGGCCCCGGTGATCCTGGTGTCGGGGCGCACCTACCCGGTCGAGCAACGCTACCGGCCGTTTGAAGAATCGCGCGAATACGACCTGAACGCGGCCATCGCCGACGGTGTGGACGAGCTGTGGGCCAGCGGCGCGGGCGGCGACATCTTGGTGTTTTTGCCCGGCGAGCGCGAGATCCGTGAAGCCGCCGACCACCTGCGCAAACACATGGCCCACCAAGCGTGGACGCGCAGCGCCGAGGTCTTGCCGCTGTTCGCTCGCCTGTCGCAAGCCGAGCAAGACCGCGTGTTCGACACCGGCGGCGGGCGGCGCATCGTTTTGGCCACCAACGTGGCCGAAACCTCGCTGACCGTGCCCGGCATCCGCTACGTGATCGACGCGGGTACAGCGCGGGTCAAGCGATACAGCCTGCGCAGTAAGGTCGAGCAGCTCATGGTCGAGCCCATCAGCCAAGCCGCGGCCAACCAGCGCTCGGGCCGCTGCGGCCGCGTGGCCAACGGCATTTGTATTCGCCTGTACGACGATAAAGACTTTGCCGGGCGCGCGCGTTTCACCGACCCGGAGATCTTGCGCTCGTCCTTGGCGGGCGTGATCCTGCGCATGAAGAGCCTGCACCTGGGGCAGGTGGAAGACTTCCCCTTCATTGAAGCGCCGAGCAAACGCGCCATCACCGACGGTTACCAGCTGCTCGCCGAGTTGGGCGCGGTCGATGAGGCCAACGAGCTCACGCCCATGGGCCGCGAGCTCGCCAAGCTGCCGCTGGACCCCCGCGTGGGCCGCATGATTTTGGAGGCCCGCCAGCGCCACGCGCTCGACGAGGTCTTGGTGATCGCCAGCGCCCTGAGCGTGCAAGATGTGCGCGACCGCCCCATGGAAGCCCAGTCCCAAGCCGATCAAGCCCACGCCAAATTCGACGATGAAAAAAGCGAGTTCAGCGGTTACCTCAATTTGTGGCGCTGGTTGAATGATGCGCGGGGCGGGCATGGCACCGAGCACAAACTCAGCCACCGGCAATACGAGCAGCTGCTGCGCCAAAACTTCATCAACGTGCGCCGCGTGCGCGAATGGCGCGACACCCACAGCCAGTTGCTCACCGTGGTGGCCGAGCACCAATGGAAGCCCAACACCCAGCCCGCCAGCTACGAGCAGCTGCACAAGTCCATGCTCGCGGGCCTCTTGGGCAACATCGGCTGCAAGCTCGACGACGAAGACGTGTATTTGGGCGCACGCGGCATCAAGTTTCACCGCCACCCTGGCGCGCACCTGAAGAAAAAACCGGGCCGCTGGATCGTGGTGGCCGAGTTGGTCGAGACCACGCGCCTGTTTGGCCGAGGCATCGCAGCCATCGAGCCGCAGTGGCTCGAAGACGTGGGGGCGCACCTGGTCAAGAAGCAGTTGCTCGACCCCCATTGGGAGAAAAAAACCGCCGAGGTCGTGGCCTTTGAACGCGCCACGCTTTACGGGCTGACGATTTACAACGGCCGGCGCAAAGCCTATGGCACGGTCGACCCGGTGGGCGCGCGCGACATCTTCATTCGCCAAGCCTTGGTGGACGGCCAGTGGGACACGGCGCTGCCGTTTTTGGCCGCCAACCAAAAAATGATTGCCAAGGTCGAGGAGCTGGAACACAAGTCGCGCCGCCAAGACGTGTTGGTGGACGAGGAGCTGATCGCCGCGTTTTACGACGCGCAGATCCCCAGCGAGGTGTTCAACGGCCGTTTGCTCGAGCAGTGGTGGCGCGAGCAGTCGCGCACCCACCCCAAGTGCCTGTTCCTCACCCGCGAAGAGCTCATGCGCCACGAGGCCGCGGGCATCACGACACAGGCTTTCCCCAAGCAGATCCGTTTGGGTGGCGTGGACTGCGCGGCGACGTATTTGCACCAACCGGGCGATGCCCGCGACGGGGTGACCATCAGCGTGCCACTGTTCGTGCTCAACCAGGTGAGCGAGGAGCGCTGTGAGTGGTTGGTGCCGGGCATGCTCAAAGACAAAATTCAAGCCTTGCTCAAGAGCCTGCCGCAAAAGCCGCGCAGCCGCTTTGTGCCTTTGCCCGAGAGCGCTGCCCGCTTGGCCGAAGCGATGAGCGCACCGGAGGTGTTTGGCAGCGGATCGCTCACCGATACTTTGCTCAAGCGCGTGCGCGACGAGACCAGCCTGGACGTCAAGCGCGCTGACTTCAAGCTCGACATGCTCAGCCCGCACCTGTTCATGCACCTGCGCGTGGTGGACGAGCACGGCCGCCAACTCGGCGAGGGCCGCAACCTCGGGGCGATCAAGGCGGAGCTGGGCAGCCAAGCGCGTGGCGCCTTTCAAGCGCTGGCGCAGTTGAAAGTCTCATCCGCTGTCATTGCGAGCGATGCGAAGCCATCCCCGACCGCAGCGTCCCCAGCCACGCCGCAGCCCCGGGCTCCTCAGGGCTTACACACATCGTCACCCGGGGCCGCGGCGCGTCCGGGGACTTTGGGCGCTCAGCCCGTCATTGCTAGCGCAGCGAAGCCATCCACCCACACCACCTGGACCTTCGGCGATCTGCCCGAACTCATGGAAATCCGTCAGGGTGGTCAAACCCTCATCGGCTTTCCCGCCTTGATCGACGGCGGCGACTCGGTGCGTGTGGAGGTGTTCGACGAGCCCGAAGTCGCCGCGACCAAACACCGCTCTGGCCTGCGCCGTTTGTTCGCTTTGCAGATCAAAGACGCGCTGAAGTATCTGGAAAAAAACATCCCCGACCTGCAAAAAATGGCCGTGGCCTACATGCCGCTGGGCACGGCTGAGGAGCTGCGCGCCCAAATCATCGACGTGGCGCTGGACCGCGCCTTTTTGCAAGACCCGCTGCCCACCGACGAGTTCGCGTTCAAAAAGCGCGTGGACGAAGGCCGGGGCCGCTTGACGCTCATCACCAACGAGGTGGCGCGTTTGGCGGGTGTTATCTTGGTCGAGTACGCGGCCACGGCCCGCAAAATCAAAGACAGCAAAAACGCGCCCGATGCCAGCGCCGACTGCGCGCAGCAGCTGCAGCGCCTCATGCCCAAGACCTTCATCGCCGCCACGCCGTGGCCGCAGTTGCAGCACTTTGCGCGTTACCTCAAAGCCATCACCCATCGTTTGGACAAGGTGCGCACCGACCCCGCCCGCGACTCCCAGCGCATGACCGAGCTCAAACCTCAAGATCAACGCTACTGGCGCTTGGTGGCCGAGCGCAAAGGCGTGCAAGACGCCCGCATGTTGGAATTCCGCTGGCTACTGGAAGAGCTGCGCGTGAGCTTCTTCGCGCAAGAGCTGCGCACCCCGCAGCCGGTGAGCATCAAGCGGCTGGACAAGGCTTGGGGGCAGCTCAATCATTGAGAATTGTGCGACCCAGGAATCTTTTGTGGGGCGTGTTTAATCGCCCTATGGTGGTTGTCCTCAATGCAATCACGCGGGCCATTCAAGGCTTGAAAGTCAGCACTTCCGAGCCCTGGTCGTATTTGAGCAGGTAGTCGCTGATCCGCTCAAAGGTGGCGGTCACGGGTTTGCTGGGATGGTCTGATGTGGCGACTTCGGCGCTGAACACCGAGCCCAGCAGGAGTTTGAACGGGTTCACCTCGACGGGTTGGGCCACAAAGTATTGTTGAGCCACTTGTTTCAGTTGCTTGACGTTAGAGGTTTGGTAGATGGCTGAGTTGATCACGTCGAGCACGAATTCTGTGCAGTTTTGGCGACCCTCGTTGTAAGGGTTGGCAATGACCGAATAGCGTGGTTCGTGCAGCGACGCGTAGGCGGGCGATGCGATCACATTGATGAGGCGTTGTTGCAGTTCGGCAGACGGAATCAGGATACCTGCCTCCATTTGTGCCACGCCGGAAAAAAAGTCCACTGGGTAATCAATCACCAGACGGCTGGTGTTGGGTTTGTTGTCGTGTTGGTAAAGGTTGTGGATGGCGTAGCCGGGCAGCGTGCGGCCATCGGCAGTTTGGATTTGTGAGTACACCACGAAAGCCACATGCGTGAAGTGCATCCCCCGTGGCATCTCTGACAGCGGGCGTCCCATACGGGCAAGGATGGCCACGTGTGCACCTTTGCTGGCCAAGGTGCGTTCCACTTTCTTGGCGAATGTAATGATCTCTTCAGCTTTGAAATGCGGGGTTTCTCCGCCTCCACGACTGGCAGAGCTAAAGCCCGGGGCTGCGGCCGCAGTGCCCGACAGGCACAGGCTCAATATGCATAGGATGAGTCGATGCATGACAGGCAATCAATTTTTGGCAGCGGGCTGCTGCAAGGCCTTGTTGGGCGGAATGATGGAAATGGTTTCCTCGGACACAGGAAGCGGGGTGCCGATGGGGCTGGTAGCAGCGCTCATGAGTGAACCGCCTGCTTGCACGGCGGCATTACCGACTCCGACCGCAATTGCGCCACTCGCCAACAATGGTGTGGCGACAATGCCTGATGCCAATTGTCCTGAAGCGGCCAAACTGTGACCTGCGCTGGCGGCGGCATTGCTGCTGGCTTGTCCACCGCTTTTGACGGCTTTTTGCAGTTGTTCAACCGGGTTTGCCATGGCGCTGGGAGCGCACAGGTTAAAAACGCAAACGAGTACGGCTGTTGTGCCCAATTTGTTCATTTCTAAGTCTTCCTAAAACATTCAAAAAACATTACTCAGGTGTTTATATTATATTTATTGAGTAAAAAAGTGTTAACAATAGTAAAAAAATATGATCCAAACATAGCACTCTCGAACGTCGTTGTTGGGTTTGGGCCAAGCTGCGGAGGGTTCTGTTTTTTCGGTGTTCACTTCAGGAACAAATTGACATCGCTCAAATCCGAATCCTGCGTGAGTGGCAAAGCCTGAACTGGACGGTGACGGCTTCACTTGTCAAAGAGCTTTTTTACAACGCAGATCCAGCAGTTGTGTGGGGTACTCGGAGTTTGACTTCTTGAGAGTCTCCGCGAACCGCTTGGGTGCCCAGCTCAGGCACACTACACAGCATTTCTAATCCCCTCAGTCAATGGGGCGCCCCACTTGCCCGGAAACACCGCATGGAAATCAAAGTCAACTTTCTCGACAAGCTTCGCCTGGAGGCCAAGTTTGACGACTTCACCGTGCTGGCCGATCAGCCCATCCGCTACAAAGGCGATGGCTCGGCACCCGGGCCGTTTGATTACTTCTTGGCCTCGTCGGCTTTGTGTGCGGCGTATTTTGTGAAGCTGTATTGCGAGACGCGCGGCATCTCCACGGAGCACATCCGCCTGTCGCAAAACAACATCGTTGACCCCGACAACCGCTATCTGCAGACCATCAAGATCCAGGTGGAGTTGCCGGCCGACATGTCAGACAAGGACCGCCAAGGCATTCTGCGGTCGATTGACCGCTGCACGGTCAAAAAGGCGATCCAAGCGGGCCCGACCTTCATCGTTGAGGCGGTGGACAACTTGGATGCCGACGCGCAGGCCTTGCTCACGCTCAGCCCCGATGCGCAAGCGCAGACCTTTATTGCGGGCAAGGATTTGCCGCTGGAGCAGACCATCGCCAACATGACGCGGGTCTTGGCCGATTTGGGCATCAAGATCGAGATCGCGTCTTGGCGCAACCTGGTGCCCAATGTCTGGTCGCTGCACATCCGCGACGCGCATTCGCCCATGTGCTTCACCAACGGCAAGGGCTCGACCAAAGAGAGCGCCTTGGCCTCGGCGCTGGGCGAATTCATCGAGCGCCTGAACAACAACCACTTTTACGCGGGCGTGTTTTTTGGCGAAGACCTCGCGC
>JBEDCE010000040.1:0-12367 GCA_041176905.1 Pseudomonadota bacterium | reverse complement strand
GGTTTTGGGAATCCACGCACGGATCAAACGAAACTCAAACATAGAGGACACAAACGTCGCCATGAAGCCATAACTGAGCAAGGTCAAGGCGCTGACCAACACATTGATGTTTTGCGGGTGGTCCCAGTCGACGAACCGGTAGGCCAGTCCATCCAAGACCGCCCACAACGAAGCCGTGCAAAAAATATAAGCCCCCCACAACAGGCTCGAGGACTCGCGCGTGACCCAAGCGCGACTCAGGGCCAATGCGAGCAAGACGCCTGAGACCGTGGAAATCAAACCGAGCAAGCCACCCTCTTTGGCTTGTTCGGAGGGGTACACCTGATTGGAAATCAAACGAACCAAACCGACTTGGGTGCTGGTGGTTTGGATCCGAACGAGGAGCGTGGCCTTCAGCTCATCACCAAAATCGACGACAAAAGTCGGCTTAAAAGCCAGCACGGACGTCTGCTCGACCGGTCGCTGGTCACCAGCGCGTCCCAAGTAGCGAAGCCCTTGGGGCGTGCGAATCCAAGCCTCCACACGGTCCAGCGCACTCGGCCCCACCTCCAGCACCCACTGGTTGGTCACCGAATGGTCTTGCCGAACGACATCGAACGCCAACCAAACCGGCTTGCTCGAATACCCCCGCGCCAAATGGCTGCTCAACCGAACAAAGTCGCCTCGATCCCACGACGTCAAGGCCGCGCCTTCGTTCTCCAATTGGCCACCTTCAGGGCTGGCATGCACCTGGCCCAGCACTTGAGCCAAACCCTCTTGCGGGGTGAGCCTAACTTGTGCCGCCGCTCCATGACCCCAAGCCATCAAAAATAGCAAGAGCATGAGGCGACAAAGCTTTAAACTGTCAAAAATCATTAAGTTCTTCAAACATGTCAGAAAACAACCCAACAAAACACAAAGCACAGCCCTTCCACGTGGCCATTGTCGAAGATGAAGCAATTTTGCGTGAGGAAATGGCTTTTCAGCTCACACACCACGGCTTTTCGGTGAAGACATTTGAATCGGCACCGGGGTTTTACCGCTTTTTGGCCAGCCAGCCAAACACCGTGGCGGTGTTGGACATTGGCCTGCCCGGCGAAGAAGACGGCTTGGACATCTGCAGCTACCTGCGTCAAAACAACCCCCACATGGGTATTGTGTTCTTGACCGCCCGTGGTTTGCGCGAAGACCGTTTGACCGGCTTGGCCAAAGGTGCGGACGCCTACCTGACCAAACCGGTGGACATGGCCGAGTTGGTGCTGGTGCTCAAACGCTTGGGCGAACGCTTCACCCCCCCGGCGGCCCACAGCCCACAAGCCAGCGCCTTGACCACGCCCAGCCCAGCGGCATGGCGGCTCAACGAGTCCAACGCCATGCTCACCGCGCCCAACGCACGCACAGTGGCTTTGACCATCACCGAGCTGCAGGTGATTCGCCCCCTCATGACCCAGCCCAACCACAACTGCACCCACGACGAACTGGCCACCAGCTTGGGTTTGCCACCTGAAGATTGGGACAAGCACCGCATCGAGGTGATCATGAGTCGCCTGCGCGCCAAAATCGACAAAGAGACCGGTTTGCCGCTGCCCGTTCGGGCCGTTCGTGGCATCGGTTACCGCTTTCACACCTGAAACAACCAGCCCAACACCTGCATCGCATTTGCGACAATTTGAAAGCTTTTGTCAGTTTTGGTGGGTTTTTGCTTGAAGAGGCCGTCGGTTTGTATAACAATGAGAGATATCTCTAGCACCACGTCGGTGCGTGACATTTGACCTTGTTTAGACATGAACGACCTTATTTGGTTAGCAGAAGACGGCCGATTGCTCAAAGATCTGCGCACATCGGCGGGCTTGGACATCCACGAATTTTCTCGTGCAGCCTCCATCTCTGTGGCCCAATTGCGCCAATTGGAAGACGGTGGCAATGAGCTGTTCTACAGCCAGCGCATCAAATTTCAAATGGGGCGCAAGCTCTTGAACAAACTCGGTGCCGATGTCGTTCGTGTCAGCGAAGAACCGGCACCCGAAACGCCGTCGCTGTTTGGTTTTTCACCCAGCCCGGCCAATGCACCGAGCTTCGAAGAGGTCCTCAGCGCCGCCCCCACGCCCGTTCTTCCCCAACTCAACACCGCCTCGGCGCCTTCGAACAAAACATGGGTCCCGATCTTGGCGGGGGTGAGCGTGTTGGCACTGGCGGGTCTGTTTGGCTCACAACTGCTCACGCCAAACACCGATCAACAGCGCGCCACGGACGAGAAGCCAACGCCCTCAGTAGCCCTTGCGCCAACCCCTGCTCGCGCGGCCGAGCCCGTCACGACAGCCATGGTGAGCCCAGCTTCGACGCCGAGTGCGCCAGCCCCAGTGGTGCCGCCACCCGCAGTGACGCTGCCACCCGTTGCTGCGGCTCCTGCCCCAGCGCCCACCAGCAAAACCTCGGCTTGCCAATGGGACAACGGCCCAGGCAACAGCTTCATGCCCCGCGGCATGGAAAAAGCCAGTGGCTATATCCACTTCGTGGCCAACGGTGCTGCCAGCATTTGCATTCAAGACCGCAACAAAAAAGTCACCCAACTGAACTTAAAGGCTGGAGAAAAACTCACCGTGCACGGTACCGCACCGTGGCGCATTCAAACCACTCAATGGGCCGATGTGGCGGTGTTCTTCCAAGGCTACCGCATGCCGGTGCCGGCCTCGGCCACATTGGTCACACTCAACCCCCGAGTGGAGCCGTTGAGCGAAGCGACCGCCCAAACCAACTGATTCGACCTCCAAGGTCTTTCAAAGCCTGCTTTTCGGAGCAGGCTTTTTTTTCGACTATCCTGCTGCGTCCCAAGGAGTTGATGCATGAGCTTGCTGTTTTCTGAACACGTTTTCCACACCCCACGCGGCGAGTTCCGATTGGCCAACAAATCCATCGTCGCACCGATGTGCCAATACGCCGCCGACGCTGGGCGTGCCACCGATTGGCATTTGCAACACTGGGCGCAGATGCTCAACAGCGGCACGGGCATGTTCACCATCGAAGCCACGGCGGTGGAACCGGCGGGGCGCATCTCGCCCGGCTGCTTGGGCTTATGGGACGACGACACCGCATCGGCCATGGCCGATGCCTTGCACCGCGCGCGCCGGTGGGCGCCGCCCGTGCCGGTGTGCATCCAGTTGGCACACGCCGGTCGCAAAGCGTCCAGCGCCGTGCCTTGGGCTGGCGGCCAGTTGCTCTCACCCAGCGAGGGCGGTTGGACCACGGTCGCCCCTTCTGCCCTGCCCCACTTGCCCCAGGAAGCTGCGCCACGGGCCTTGAGTGAAGCCGACCTGGACACCTTGGTCCAGCAGTTCGTTCAAGCGGCACGGCGCGCCGATGAGATGGGGATCGAAGCCATCGAGCTGCATGCAGCGCATGGCTACTTGATGCACGAATTTTTGTCACCCCTATCCAATCAACGAACGGATGCCTTTGGCGGCTCGTTCGACAACCGCGTGCGCTTGCCGATGCGGGTGTTCGACGCGGTGCGCACGGTCTTTGGTGGTGTGCTGGGCATGCGGGTGTCCGCCAGCGATTGGGTCGAGGGCGGCTGGACGCCCGAAGAAACCGCCGACCTCGCGGTTCGACTCAAGGCCGCGGGTGCGGACTACATCCACGTCTCGTCCGGTGGCGTCAGCCCGCAGCAACGCATCGCCTTGGGACCGGAGTACCAAGTGCCGTTTGCGAGTTTGGTGAAACAAAAATCGGGGCTGACCACCATCGCCGTGGGCCTGATCACCGACCCCCACCAAGCCGAGGCCATCTTGGCCCGTGGTGACGCCGACCTGATCGCCTTGGCCCGTGCCTACCTTTACCAACCGCGATGGAGTTGGCAAGCGGCGGCGGCCTTGGGTGGCACGGTCAGCGCCACTGCGCAGTATTGGCGCTGTTTACCCGCCGAGGCCAAAACGGTGTTTGGCTCGGTCAGTGTGGGTGCGCGCTGAACCTCAAAAACTGCCGAAGGCGGTTCCCAAGCCCCCCACCGCGGCCAAGGCCAAGAAGTCCCACGGATTCACTCCTCTTCAAGGGTGCAAAATACCCCAAACCATCAACGGCCTTGGTCGTCCACGCCGCATGTCCCAGCCAGTCCCCACCAAACGCACCGGCCTGTCGCGCGTCTTGCACGCCTTCACCTACTCCATCGACGGCCTCAAAACCGGTTGGAGCGAGCCGGCCTTTCGGCAAGAAGCCCTTCTGGCCATCCCACTCGTGCCCTCGGCTTTTGTGATCGGTACCAACTGGATGGAGACCGCGGTGCTGATCGCCGTGGTGGTGTTCGTGATGGTCACGGAGTTGCTCAACACCGCGGTGGAAGCCGCGATCGACCGCATCGGCCCCGAATGGCACGCTGTCTCCAAACGCGCCAAAGACTTGGGCTCTGCCGCCGTGCTACTGAGCCTGATGCTGTGCGGCGGGGTGTGGTTGGCCGCGCTGTGGGCCTGGTGGTGAACACCACTTCATTTTCAGTTAATTGAGTCGATGCAAGATGCTCTTTGAGAACACCCTCGATGGATACCGATGCGACTGCTGATTTTGGAAGACGATCTGGCCTTGGGCGACGCGTTGGCCGTTGGCCTGCGACAACACGGGCATGTGGTGGACTGGTTCAGTCAAGGCACACAAGCCCACAGCGCTCTCAAGGGCACCGATTACGACGCCGTGGTGCTGGACTTGGGTTTGCCTGGTGAAGACGGTGTGGTTTGGCTGCAGCGTTGGCGCGGTGAAGGCAACAACACCCCGGTGCTGGTCTTGACCGCTCGCGATGGTTTGGATGACCGCATCGAAGGCTTGGACAGCGGCGCGGACGACTACCTGATCAAACCCATTGCCATTGACGAGTTGGCGGCACGCTTGCGGGCCATGCTGCGCCGATCCCAAGGGCGCACACAAACGGTTTGGATCCACGCAGGCTTAGAGCACGACCCGAGCACCAAAGTGACGCGCTGGCAAGGGCAAGGGGTGGAGTTGACCCGGCGCGAAATGAGCCTGCTGGAAACTTTCTTGATGAACCCCACGAAGGTCTGGAGCAAGTCGCAATTGCAAAGCAAACTCTACGACTGGGGCGACAGCGAACCTGAAAGCAACGCGCTGGAGGTCCACATTCACCACTTGCGCAAAAAAATCCATCCCAACATCGTGCGCAACATCCGTGGCGTGGGCTATGTCTTGGGATCTGAGGGTCTGTTGACATGAGTCTGCACAAACGCCTGCTGGTGTATTTGCTCATCGCCGCGCCGGCCGCGTGGTTGTTGGCCTTGCTCTTGTCCATCAACCGGACCGAGCACGAAGTCAACGAATTGTTTGATACCCAAATGATCCATTTGGCGCGAGAGGTGCAGACCAGCTTGTTGCAACTCGGCGAACGCACCGAGACCACGGCACCGAACAAAAACCCTTCTGGGAGCGAAGAACCCAGCGCAGGAGATGCAGACCTCAACGACATCGCCATCGCTGCTTGGGACCGTCATGGTCGCCACTTGCTCGTGGATGCCGGCAGCGTGGACATACCTCATCGTCCTGACGTCTCAGGCTTTGTGGACACCACCTTGAACCAAGAGCCTTGGCGCATTTATTACCTTCAAGCGCCGGATGCGGACTTGGTCGTGGCCGCTGGGCAAAAACTCAATGAGCGCGACGAGTTGGTGTGGAACTTGATGGGCAGCCAAATCCTGCCTTGGCTGTTGGTGCTTCCCGTGCTGGCATGGGCCATGAGCGTGGCGATTCGCATGGCTTTAGCACCGGTGCTGGCCCTGACGAACAACCTGAACGAACGGCAAGCCGACGATTTTCACTCCTTGCCCTCGGAGCAACAGCCCCAAGAACTGCAACCTTTGCTTCAGGCCATGAACCAGTTGTTTGGCCGGGTCGAGTCCTTGCTTCAGCGAGAACGTCGATTCACCGCCGATGCCGCGCACGAATTGCGCACCCCCTTGGCCGTTTTGCGGGCGCAATGGGAGGTGATGCAACACGCCGGCGACGAGCGCGAAAAATCACATGCCCAACGACAACTGGATGCCGGGTTTGAGCGCATGGAACGTTTGGTTACCCAAATGTTGCAAATGTCGCGGCTCGATGCCACCGAGCGCTTGCCGCAAGCACAGCCGGTGGACTGGGCATCGGTGCTGGAGCAAGCGGTCGCGGACGTGTTGCCCTTGAGCGATCAGCGTCAAGTGGAACTGGACTGTGAATGGCCAGACAACCCAGCCATGGCGTTGCCCATCGTTGGCGATCCTATTTTGATGGGTGTGCTCATGCGCAACCTGCTCGACAACGCGGTTCGTTACGCTTTGGTCAACAGCACCGTGGAGATTCGTTTGAGCCCAGACGCATTGGTCATCACCAACACCGTGACCGATCAAGCCAGCCAACATGTGGCTCGCTGGGGTGAACGTTTTTATCGACCGCCCGGCGCCGACGAAACCGGCAGCGGCTTGGGCGCTTCGATCGTGCAGCGCGTGGCCAAGCTGCACGGTTTGCACGTGCAGGTATTGGCACCGGACGAACAACACGTCAGCGTGCGGCTGACGAAGGCTTGAGCGTGTTGATCAAGGCCCGAATTTCTTCTTTTCGACCGGTGTCGGCGATGTGGCGGCTGGGCCTCGGCGGTGCGGCCAAAGCACGTTCCAAATACACCCGAGCCTGATCGGGTCGGCCCACTTCTGCCCAGTACTCACCATAGAAAAAGTTCGGATCGATCCCTTTTGGGTTGATCTGCAGGGCTTTTTCCAGCAAGGCTTTGGCTTGCTCTTTGTCCCCAAAACCGATGGGCCAACCCGGCACCTTGTAATAGAGAACACCCAAGCTGTTGTAGGCCGAGCCCTCCATTGCCTGGGGGTTGATGGCCAAGGCTTTTTCGTACATCACCTTGGCCTCTTTGACCATCGACAAGGCGCCCAAGCCGCCTTTGTCACCCGCCCAAGAACTCAACACAATGCCCTGCCAAATCAGCGGCTCGGCTTGCTGGGGATGCTGCGCGACCAGTTGCTGGGATTGGGCTGCCAAACGCTCCCATCGACCGAGCTTTTCGCTCGCGGGTGATTGGTAACGGATGGCTTCCCATTCGTGCTGCAAAGCCAAGACACCCGTCTCCAGCGGCGTGGCCGCCCAAACGCCGGATGACGTCAGACCCAGCGCCATCGCCAAAATTCCGATTTTTTTCAACATGCGATCCTTATTTATGGTTTGACTGAGAACAAGCGGCGCAAAAGATGCGCCTGAGCGGCAAAGGCCCGGTCCATGCCGGCGCCCAAACAGGCGTTCAGCCGCACCCCCAAGCGCTCTGGCCAACCCAACACCCGCTCGGCCGACGATGAGCGCAAGAGTTGGACCAACGCATGCGCGACCACTCCCACCGAATCGGACTTCGTCCCGGTCAATCGGTTGAACGCTTGGGCCAAGTCATCGTTGAAATCGGTTTGGGTGGCACGAGGAGCGAGCCACTGGACCCGCAAGGGGGTGCCGCTCATCTCGCGTCGCAAAGCTTCGGCAAAACCATGCAAGGCCGATTTGCTCGCACCGTACAACGCATGCCCAGGCAAACCGATGTGGCCCAACACCGATCCGACCAACACCAGTTGGGCATGGGGTAGCGTCAACAAATGGGGCAACAAGGCCGCGGTCAGCTGCATGGGCGCATTGGCGTTGACCGCCATCAGGTGGGTCACCTCAGCGTCGGTCAACTGCTCTACGGGTTTGAATGAGGCCACGCCCGCGGCCATCACCACCGTGTTGAGGTTTTGGTCGCGCACCGCGTCCACCAAGCGCTGGCGGTCTTGTGACAAGACGATGTCGGCGCTGATCGCGCCCGCAGGCATGCCTTGGGGCCAACGGCGCCCCACCGTTACCACATGGGCTCCCTGCGCCTGCAGGGCTTGCGCCATGGCCTGCCCAATGCCGCCACTGGCGCCCACCAGCAAAATTCGCAAATGACTCAATGGCATGCCAACTCCTGAGGCGCAACCACTGAGGGCATGGGCAAACCACGGAACACATCGCCGTACAAACGAAAGAACATTTTTGCTGCGTGCACGATGGCTTCTTGGTCTTCGGGGCGCTCGATGCTGCCCATGAGCGACTCGAAGTGGTCGGTGTGCTCCAAGTCCAAGGTACCGTGGGAGCGCAAATAACTGAATGCCGCGTCGGGCAAGGCCAAGGCCGATTGGATGGCATCGGCCGCCATCAAGGCCAAGGAGACGCTGGTGCCTTCGAGCACATGCACCATGCCAAAAAAGCCCAAGGGGTTGCCACGGGCGATGGTGTCGTAAGCGTAAGCCACCATCAACTCGGTGGCCGGTGCGGGCTGGCTGTGCTCGGCCTGGCTGCGGTCACCCCCACAAGCCACGATGTCGTCCAAAATCCAAGCCTCGTGACCGGTTTCTTCTTCGATGTACTCGTTCAAAGGCTCGATCAACCACTGGTGGTGCGCCGGCAGGGCATCGCGGGTGGCGCGCAACAACGGTACGGTGTGTTTGACGTGGTGGTAGGCCTCTTGCAAAAAGGCCATGTAGCTCTCGCGCGTCACGGTGCCGCTGAGCGCGGCTTGGATGATGGGAGCGCCCAGCAAGGATTGGCGGTGGGTTTGTGATTCGGTGACGAGTCGTTGGAAAAAGCTCATGGTGTGACTTCTGAAAGTGATGAAGAAAACCCCAGCGCGTGGGCGTGGGCTCGGAGAATGGCCGGTCGCTGCGGGCGACCGTTGGTGGTGCTCATGCCGGTGTCGGGGCGAAAAGTGTGTTCAGCGCGCACCCATTGGCGCAGCTGGGCGTAGTCGGGCAAGTGGGTGTTGGCAGCTTGGACCGCTGCCTCGATCAGTGCGTCGCTCACGGCCTCGCTCATGGGCCAGATCACGGCGCTGAGTTGCGCCTGTCCATCGCCCAAAACAACCACCTCGCGCACCACGGGGCTGGCACGCACCACCGTTTCCACCCACTCGGGGGAGACGTTGCGACCAAACGAGGTGATGAGCACGTTTTTCTTGCGCCCTTCGATGAACACAAAACCGTCCAGGTCGATGCGAGCCAAATCACCGGTGGGCCATTCGGTGGGCATGGCGGACTCGTCGCCCAAATAGCCCAACATCAAACTGCCCTGCACCCACAACTCGCCATCGTTGGCCAAGCGCAAACGCACATGCGGCAAAGGTCGGCCCACACTGCCGGCTCGGCTGGCACCCGGCAGATTCAAACACTGAACGGAAGCGCCTTCAGACAAGCCGTAGCCTTCCAGCACCGGCAGGCCCAAGGCTTGCGCGGCCAAAACCAAAGGCGCTCCGACCGAAGCACCGCCAACGGCGACCATGCGCAAGCTGGTGGGCGGTGGGACGGCTCCTGTGGCCAACAGCGCGCACCAAGCGCGCAACATTTGCGGCAAGAGCACGACGCTGTGGGGTTGGTGGCGCAGCACCGCTTGGTGAAACAAGGTGACATCAAATCCACTGGCGCCTTGCCAACCCAGCTCAGCCAAAGGCAAAGTGATGATGTCGGCGCCTGCGGCACGCGCGGCACGCACACCCGCAACATGCTCCAACAAAACCGCAAACGGCAAGGCGTTGAGGTGGCGTTGGATGCCCAATGGCGCCATGGCTTGGGCCAAAGCCTGTGCCACGGTGTTCATGGCCGACTCGCCCAAACACACGCCCTTGGGCGCCCCAGTGGTGCCCGAGGTGAAGGTGATGGTTTGGGTGCTCTGCGGCATGGACACTGGCGCAGTTGTCAAGCGCAACACGCACAGGTCTTCGCCCAACACCGAGCTTGGCTGCGCGGTGGCCTCGGGCCACACCGGCAACAGGGCGGGCAAAACCACCAAAGTGTCCACGCCCGCAAGGGCCACGGCGTGGCGCATCTGCGCGGGTGTGAAAAACAGCGGCAAAGGCACATGGACCCAACCGTGGGCACGCGCCCAATCGTCCAAGGCCAAAGCCGCAGGCGTGTTGTCCAGCACCGAGGCCAGCACCCTCACACCGGGATCTTTCAATGCAGGTGGCAATTCGAACAGTGCATCGGCCCATGCCGCATCGCTCCACTGTGCGCTGGAGGTGATCAAACCCATGATCAAGCCCCCCCGACCAAACGGGGCCGCAAACGCGCGGTTTGGGGCAAGGCCACGGCCAAGACCACGGGCTCGTGCTCGTAGTAACTGCCCCAATCGCCGGCGCGATCGCCCAAACGCTCGGGGTCGGCCACGCCCAAAGCCAAAGGGGCAATGCCCATTCGCAAGAACAAATGGCGCAACTCTCGGGTCACCGTGCTCACCACCCAATGGGTGCCCTGCTGCCCCAGCCAGCGACCGAGCTCGGCCATCATGCGCCGCCCTTCCCCTGGCCTCAAGGCCACCAAATGGGCCACCTCAACCATGTTGTGGCGAGCCGAGGGTGGGACGCCCGCACCCAGGAGCGCCTGCTCCACCGGAACGTCCAAATACCGCTCCAAAAACAAGGGCTCCAGCGCCGCACAGCGGTAGCCCACCGCGGCAACCAGTGCGCCTTGTGCATCGCGCAAGGCCAACAAGACGGGAGCAAATTCAGAGATATGCGCGCCATAGCGCTCGGCGTAAATGTCCCGAACAAAGTCTTGAACATGGGCACGCCCAGGCGTCTCATGTGTATAGACCTCGACCGCGCTGGAGAACGCCTCGGTGGAACGATCGTCCCGATGATTCAAACAAGCCAACATCACTGCCCTTTTCCCTTGGAATGGGGCCATGTTGACGGGCTTGAATTAATCGAACATTAAGTCCCCTGCCCGAGACCCAATTCTTTTAAGGCCGGTAAAACAGCTGCCGCCGCGCGCTCACCGTGAGCAATGGCCTCAGCACCCCGGTGAAAGTCCAGTAAGCCGATGTCACCCAAACGCGGCGTGATCACCACTTCGGGGGGCTCACCGGCCAAGCGGCTGCGCGCGATGCGCGACTGCATGACGTTGATGCTGGAGGTGATGACCTCCAACATCGACGGGGGGCTGAGCGGGGCTGCGGACGTGAGCTGACGCCGCGCGAAGTCGGTGTTGAGGTCGACCGCGATCACGATGTCGGCACCCATGGCCCTGGCCAAGGACACGGGCACGGGGTTGACCAAGGCGCCGTCGACCAGCCAGCGGCCGTCTTGTAGCGCCGGTGTGAACATGCCAGGCAAAGCGATGGAGGCCCGCACCGCGTCCACCGTCGGGCCCGAACGCAGCCAAACCTCGGTGCCTGTGGCCATGGCGGTGGCGACAGCGCCATAAGGCATCTCCAAGTGTTCAATCAGGCCGGGTGCGAGCTCTTCGCTGAAGAAGCGCATCAGACGCTCGCCTTTGAACACCCCCCCGGAGAGGCGAAAGTCCATCAAGCTCCAGACCTGCTTGACCCCCATCGAGACCACCCAGTCGTCCAGACGGTCAATTTTCCCAGCTGCGTAACTGGCACCCACCAAGGCCCCCATGGAGGTGCCGCACACCAAATCGGGCCGAATGCCCGCGGCCTTTAAGGTGCGCAAAACACCGATGTGTGCCCAGCCCCTGGCCGCGCCACTGCCCAAGACCAAACCCACCCGAGGGCGCCTGACTGCCTGCATACCGTCCTTATTGATCAAGATAACCCCATTGTGCACAGACCGATGCCATTCCCGTTCCAATGGCACTGTGTCATCGCGGTATAAAACACCATGTTTTTCATTCGTCGTGCTTTGAAGCTGCTTTGTCTGAGCAGCGTGTGCTGGGCATCCCTGCCTTTGGCTGCATTGGAGCTCAGCGATGTGGCTCGCGAAGGCGAATTGCGTTTTTTGGCTGTGCGCCCCGACCCTGGCGCCTACCACTACCAATCAAAGGTCACGATCACACCCGAGAGTTTGACCAGCGGTGTGGTGAGCCTCAACACCTGTCACCGCGCATTGGACCCCAACAGCCGCATCGTCATTCAGTTCAACCCCGAGCGGGTGCAAGACATTCGCATCGCTGAATTTGAAGGCATGGCCGAGGCCCGGGTTGAGGGCCACAAAGTGGAACTCCGCGACGTGAAGCGCGGTGCATCGATTTGTATCGATCTTCGGTCTCGCGTGTTGGACGAACAAGGTCCAAACCAATGGCGCTTGCGAGCGGGGCCTTTGATGCGGCGGTATTTGGATGGCTATTTGCCCATGCAAGCGGAACTTCAAATTCAATGGCCCGAGGGCTTGTTGCGGGTGGTCTCGCAAGATCCCAGCAACCAAGACGGCGCTCAATTACAAGCCCGCAGCGACGGCACGAATTGGCAACTGACCTTTGCCGGACGCCTGAACACCCACTTGGTGTTGCAACGCCCATGAGCACCCTTGAACGCCTGCGCTTGGCCCAAACCCGTGGCGACACCTTGGAGTGGCGCTTCAAACGCAACTGCTCAGTGAGCCCGCGACAAC
>JBEDCE010000039.1:0-12401 GCA_041176905.1 Pseudomonadota bacterium | reverse complement strand
AATTAAAGGTGTGAATCAATTAAAAACACGGCTATTTAATCATTCTTAATAAAAAGAAATTCACTTAATAAAGGTTAATAATTCACACCCTTGATCGACCCTATATTTGCCTCATCGAATTCAATTTGATGAATTGCAACCCGGCAAAGGCAACAACCCTATGGTCCTCTCTCACCACCCTGTACCTGGTTCGCGGCACCTGCTCAGCGCCGCCGTACTGAGCGTCTTGTGCGCCCCATTGTGGGCCCAAACCGCCACCCCAATCGACTTCAGTCGCCTCGTGGGTGCCCCATCCATCAGCACCCGGCTCGACGCCCCCTTGGCCAACAACCCTGGCACGGTGCGCGCCAACGCCTTGTCTGATCTCATCGGTCAAGCTTTGCAAAAAAGCCCTCAGCTGCAGCAAGCCCAATCACAGCAAGACGCCGCCTTGGCCCGCCAGGGCATCAGCCGCGCCGAGCTCTTGCCCACGCTGAACCTGCGCGTGGCACGGGGCCCCGAGCGCTCCGAGAGCGTGAACATCGAAGGCGGCGAGAACAAGCACACCTTTGAGTCGACCAGCCTGCGCATCAGCCAATCGCTGGTCAATGTGCCGCAGATCCAAGAGTTCCGAGCCAGCCGCCAGTCCCTAGAGGCCAGCGAATGGCGCCTGAACCAAGCGCGCTCACAAGTGGCCTTGACTGTCACCCGCGCCGTGGTGGACATGGCCTCGGCCCGCATCGCCCTGGACTATTCAGAGCAACAACTCAAAGAGCTCAACCGCATCATGGCGTTCATGGAGAAGCGCACCGCCGCTGGTGCCTCCAGCCAAGCCGATTTGGAGCGCGTTCGCAGCCGCGTGTTGGGCGCTCGCCAAACCCGGTTGGACCAGCAAACGCAATTCCAAAATGCCCAGGCCGAACTGCAGCGACTGACCGCTCGCGTACCCGAGCAGTTGCCTTTGCCCAGCGTTTCGCAATTCGCTGCCCTGCCCACCACCATGACCGAAGTCAAGCAACAAGTGGAGCAACACAACCACGAATTGCGCGCCCTGCGCTTGGAACTCAATGCCCAAGAAAAAATGGTCACCGCTGAGCAAAGCCGGTTCCTGCCCGTCTTGGGTTTGAGTTTGGAACAAGACCGCACAAGAAACGCCCGTGGCTTGAACCCCCAATGGACCGATACCCGGGCCATGCTGGTGCTCAACTGGTCGCTGTCATTGGGCGGCAAAGAGTTTTATGGCGTCAAGCAAGCCAGCGCCGAACTGTCCAACCGCGAATCTCGCTTACAAGACGAGCTGGAGCGCCTGGCCCAAACCACCGAAGCCGACTTGACCCTGCTGGAGTCCGCCCAGTTGCGCACGCAGGCCGCTCAAGCCGAAGTCGAAGCCGCCGAGCTGGTCATGGCCGCGGTCGACGCCCAACTGCTGTCGGGCCGCCTGAACTCCTTGCTCGACGCCTTGGACGCCAGCGAGCGTCTCTATGGATCTCGCCAACGCTTGGTGCAGTCCATCGGCCAACACATCAAAGCGCACACCCAATTGCTTCAACGCATGGGACTGATTGACGCTCAAAACATCAAAGGAATCTAATCATGTCCGGCAGTTCAAACACCGAAGACGGCTCCGACATCCTGTGGCCTGGCTACGTGGATGCGGTGACCAACTTGGCCATCAACCTCTTGTTTGTGATCGCCATCATGAGCATCGTGGTGCTCGGCGCGACCTTGCAAATCGCCGAGCTCTCCAAGCGCCGCGCCACCGAGGGTAACGTCATCACCCACACCACCGCGGTGGGCGCCGAAACCAAAACGCTCGCGCAGCTCGAAGCCCGCTTGACCAACACCACCGAGCAACTCCGGGCAGCCGAAGAGAAGCTGCGTTTGGCGCAAGAAAAAATCGCCCTCAGCGTGACACCCACGAACTCACAACAAGCCAAAACCATCGATGTGGCCGCGCAGTCGGCGCCCGCACCCCGCGCTGGCGGTGTGCATGAGATCGACGCCAACGCCTTGGTGGTGAAGTTCGCCACCGAATCGGTGGTCATGGGCGAAGGCGAAATTCAGCAACTCTTGGCCAAGGTCGACCCCCTCAAGGTCAACCACCGCCGTTGGAACATCACGGTGATTTCACCCAGAGGCTTCTCGGAAGCTTCCCGTACCGCTTACTACCGCGCCCACGCCGTGCGCAACGCCTTGCTGCAAGGCGGTATCGCCTCAACCGCCATTGATCTGCGCATCTTGGAAAGCACCCAATCGGGCGCTGACAACACCCAAGTTTTGGTCAAACCCCTGCCATGAAAAATACCCTCATCAATGTCAAGCACCGCTGGCAGGCGCTTACCACCGACCAGCGACTTTTGATCACCCTGCTGGGCTTGGTCGTCGTCGCCCTGCTCTGGGCCATGCTGATGTCGGTCGACCGCATCGTGCGCGCCGAAGGCCGCATCATCGCCGCCGGCCGCTCACAAGTGGTGCAGCACTTGGAGGGCGGCATCGTCAGCGAAATCAACGTGCGCGAAGGCCAAATGGTCAAGGCCGGCGACGTGCTCATGAAGTTCTCCACGGCCCAAGCCAACTCATCGTTCTTACAGGGCCAGTCGCAACTCGAAGTATTGCAAGCGCGCCTTTCGCGTTTGCAGGCGGAAGACCAAGGCTTGATGCAGCCCAAGTTTGATGCATCGGTGAGCGACGCCATTGCCCAGCAAGAAGTCAACCTCATGCGCGTGCGCTTGTCCCACCTGCAGTCCGAGCGTTCGGTGTTGTCGCAACAAATCGAACAACGCCAAGCCGAGCTCAGCGAAGCACGCACCCGCGCCGCCAGCCTGTCGCAAGAAATGGCCTTGGCCAAGCGCCAGTCCGGCTTGATGGAAGGCTTGTTCCAAAAAGGTGCGGCTTCGCAAATGGAAATGCTGGAAGCCCAAGGCCGCACCCAACGCTTGAACACGCAGCACAACGACGTGGCCGGCTCTATCCCCCGTTTGCAATCGGCCGTGCTGGAAACCCAAGCCCGGTTGAACGAATTGGTCTCGCGCTACAAGTCCGAGGTGCGCAACGAACTCAACGAAGTCACCGCGTCATTGGCCAACACCACGCACGTGGTCAGTGGCGAAGAAGACCGATTGGCCCGTACCGAAGTTCGTTCGCCCGTGGCCGGTTACGTCAACCGCCTGCACTTCAACACCATTGGTGGCGTGGCCAAACCCGGTGAGCCCTTGCTGGAAATCACCCCCAGCGAAGGCCGCGTGGCGGTTGAAGCCCGCGTGCGCCCCGATGACCGCGGCGCTCTGCGCCCTGGCCTGGAAACCCGTGTGCTGATTGGCGCTTATGACTATGCCGTGTATGGCGCGCTCACCGGCAAGCTGATCGAAGTCAGCGCCGACACTGTGCCCGATGAACAAGGCCAGCGCTACTACCGCGTACTGATCGAAACCGATGCCGCCGAAGGCGCCTTGGCTGCACAGGCCATCCTGCCTGGCATGACCGCTCGTGCCGATGTGGTGCTGGGTCAGCGCAGCATCGCCAGCTACGTGTTTTCTCCCCTGCTCCGTTTTGCCCATCGCGCTTTGCGCGAACCCACTTGATATCGAGGACGACCATGAAACAACTTCAACGCTATTACTTTTACGTCGGCATTCCGGTTTTGGCCGTGGTGCTGGGCACCGTGATCTTCTTCGACGCGATCATGAGCACGGTCAATGGCAACCCACACCCACAGATCAACTACGTGATCTTTGCCCTGATCGCCACGGGCTGCGTGATGATGTGCTTGCACGTCTTTCGCATCAACAGCGAAGGCCGTTTGTTCCAGAACTACCGCCGCGCGGTGCGTGATGGCGCCAGCAACGAAGAGATCCGAGAACAACTCAACGACGCCAACAAGTCGCACGACGTCATCATCTTGATGCAGCTGATCGAAGAGATGCGAGGCACAGCCGTCAACGCGGTCCAGCACGCTGCGATCGAGTCCGAGCTGGAGCGCTTCAGCGCCCGCCAAAACCGCAAACTCCTGCTGGCCCACTTCATGTCGGGCCTGATGATCGGCATGGGCTTGCTGGGTACCTTCATTGGCTTGCTGGGCGCTTTGGCCGAGATCGGCAAATTGATCGGCTCCTTCAACCTGGGCGCTGGCATGACCGACCCCGTGGCCGCCATCAGCGAACTCGTCACCCGCTTGACCTCGCCCATGCAGGCCATGGGTGTGGCCTTCAGCGCCTCACTGTTCGGTGTGCTGGGCTCCTTGATCATGGGCGTGTTGATGGTGGGCGTGAAGAGCGCGGCCAGCGACTTGGTGTCCTTGGTGCAATCGGGCACCTCGTACCTGCTGGACATCTCCAACGAAAACGCCGATGGCATGCCCGACATGGAGCCCGTCAGCGAAGCCTTGGCCCAGCTGGCCGAACAGTCGCCACTGTTGCGTGGTTTGGGCGTGGCCTTGGACCAGTCCGAGCGCCGCGTGCGCGAACTCTTGCAAACCATGCACGAGATGACCGCCGCCATGCAAACCAACAATGAGCAAAGCGCCCGCTTGGTGTCGTCCTTGTCCAGCCAGTCGGCCATCCAAGAACAAACCCAACAGTTCATGAGCGCCATCAAAACGCACATGCACGAACTCAGCCTGCGCCAAGCCAGCACCGCCGAAGCCAGCCTGCGAACCGCCGATGCCTTGGAGCGCCAAGCTCAGCACAACAGCATTCAAATGCAGTCGCAAGCCAACCAGCTCAACCAGCTGCTCAACACCATGCACAAGAACCAAAGCTTGGCGCAGGACGGCACGATGGAAATGAACCGCTTGGTCAACCAAAGCTTCCAGGCACTGCAAGCCGACACCAACTCGCGCAACAAGATGCTCTTGCAGTTTGAGTCGATGCTCAACGAAGTGCAGCAGCGCAACGAATACCTGGTGGAGATCCTGTCGCGCCAACAGCACATCCCCACCCTAACCCAAATCAAAGCCTAAGCCCTCACCTGAGTCTCTGCCATGAACACCACCGCCACCCAAGCCCCCGCCCAAGTCATTGAAGCTCAGCGCACCGACAAAGGCACCGCCTTTGAAGTTCCTTTCGACGCCGCTGCCGTGGGCAAAGTGGAAGCGGTTGATCTGGATTTGTTGATCACCCTCAAGGACGGTCAGCAGTTCATCTTGACCCAAGCGGGCTTGCTGGCCATGACACAACCCGACAGCGTGTTGCGTTACGCCGGTGGTTTGGAGGTGCTGGCGTCGGATGAAGTCAAACAAATCGGCGCCATGCAATCGATGGACGCCAACACCCTGCGCTTGGCCGGCAACTTCCGCTTGGCCAGCCTGGAGCTGGACGAGAACGGCATCGACAGGGTCTCGGGCACAGGCTTTGGCCTGGGCCAAGAGCTGGTGGACATCACCGCCAAGCTCGACCAGAGCAGCCAAAAAATTGAAACCATGCTGCAGTCGCTGGAACAAGCCACACAAGCCAGCAGCTTGGCCTCGTCGGGCGATGAGCC
The DNA here is from genome assembly GCA_041176905.1 of Pseudomonadota bacterium. Taxonomy (GTDB): domain Bacteria; phylum Pseudomonadota; class Gammaproteobacteria; order Burkholderiales; family Burkholderiaceae_C; genus Hydrogenophaga. The sequence continues at coordinate 6,944 of JBEDCE010000039.1, read as the reverse complement.
GCCCCCAGCGGTGTCCACCGGTGTCAAGCGCTTGAGCAAAAACACCAACCCCGACCTGTACTCTTCACCCACCCCCGGCACGCCGCCGCAAGAGGTGAAAAAAGAAGATCAGACGAACGAGAACACCAGCAATTTCACGACTGACAACACCAGCAACTTCACCACAAACAACACGAACAACAACATCGACAACAACAGTTCGCCTGCCAAAGTGTCTATTTCTTTGTTGGCGGCCAACAAAGAAGGCGTGAACTACCAAGACAACGCCTTGGGCAAGACCGAAGTTCGTCAGTTCTTGGGCAAGAGCACCGTCGACCTGACCATGAGCGAGACTGCTCAGTCCCTTGAGTTCCCAGCAGGCAAAGTCGAAAACCAGCTGCTGTTGGCCGATGTGCCCACCACCAACTCGCTGATCCTGAACATCAACGACCAACAGCCAGGCTTCAAGATCCCCGATGGCCTCACGATCAACGGTCAAGCCATCACCGCAGGCAAACCCTTGACCATCGATGTCACAGGCATGACCAACAACGAAGTGCCCTTGAACTTGGGATGGGAAGAAGGCAGCGCAGCGGCCAGCAGCGATTTCCAGTTGACGGTGGCCTATGTGGGCCCCAAAGGCGAGACCAACCTCAAGACGATCACCTTCACGGGTAAAGTCGAAAACGCTTACACCTTGGACGCCAATGGCGAACCCCGCCAATTCATCGCCAGCAAAGCCGACAACCTGATCGTCACCGCCAACGACGCCGACAACACCATCATCACCGGTAACGGCAACGACACCATCAAAGGCAGCGGCGGCGCCGACACCATCAACGGTGGTGCTGGCAAAGACACCGTTGACTACAGCGCATCCACCGCTGCGGTCAACGTCAACGTGAGCAGTGGTGTCGGCACGGGCGGCCAAGCCCAAGGCGACCAACTCAGCAACATCGAAACCTTGACCGGCTCGTCGGCCAGCGACACGCTGGACTTCAGCGGTGCAAGCACCGCCGTCACCGCCAACCTGATCCAGGGCACCAGCAACCAAAAACTCAACGGCAGTACGCAAGACCTGACCTTCAGCGGTTTCGAAAACGTGGTGGGATCGGCCAATGACGACCGTTTTGTGGCCAGCAGCGCCGCCAACGACCTCAAAGGCGGCGCTGGTTCGGACACGGTGGATTACTCAAACTCTGCCGCGGTGGTCGTCAACTTGCACACGGGCGAAGGCCGTGACAACAATGCCGCAGGCGATACGTACAACAGCATCGAGAACCTCATCGGCGGCGCTGGCGACGATACTTTCTTTGCCAGCGAAGCGGCCAACAGCTTTACGGGCAATGGTGGCTTGAACCGTGTCCATTACGAGCACTCCACCTCAGGCGTCACCATCAACCTGTCCACCGGTCAAGGTAGCGGCGGCTTCGCTACAGGCGACCGCTACACGACCATACAGAACGCCACCGGATCGAACCTCAACGATACCTTTGTCGCCAACAACCAAGACAACAACTTCGTGGGCGGCAATGGCACAGACACTGTCAGTTACGAAAATGCCACCAGTGCGATCACGGTGAACCTGCTGAACAACACTGGCAGCGGCTCCGATGCACAAGGCGACACCTATTCGTCGATTGAAAACGCGGTGGGTGGTGCTGGCAGCGACACCTTCATTTCAGGCACAGGTGCGAACCGGTTCGACGGCAAGGGCGGTAGCAACACCGTGAGCTACGCAGGCTCCACTGCGGTGGAAGTCAACTTGGAAACTGGCGCAGCCAGCGGAGGAAACGCGGCGGGCGACACCTTCGTCGGTATTCAAAACCTGACTGGGGGCGATGGCGCCGATGTGCTCACGGGTGACGGTCAAGCCAACACCCTGACTGGCGGTGCAGGCGATGACACCTTGATGGGTGGCGCGGGCGATGACACTTTGATGGGTGGCGCGGGCGCCGATCGTTTCACAGGTGGTATTGGCACCGATACGGCAAGCTACACCGACTCCTCCGCCGTCTCCATCGACATTCATTTCAATGGAACAGGTACCAGCAGGGGCACCGGCAATGCCTCAGGTGACGTGATTGGCAGCGACATTGAAAAAGTCCTAGGGTCGACCAAGGACGACATATTTTTCGGCACTCGCACCGGCGTTTTGCTTGATGGTGGCGCGGGCACGGATTCCATCGACTTCTCTGGCACCACCAGTGGTGTGACCCTCAACTTGGGCGACACCACCCAGTTTGTGAGCATCGAGCGTGTGGTAGGCAGCAACGGCAACGACAACCTGACGGCCAGCAACAGCGGTTCTACGTTTGTGCCCCAAAACGGCAACGACACCCTGACGGGCGGCACCGGTGCTGACTTTTTCAACTTGGACACGGGCAACACCACTTTGGTGGGCGACGTGGCCAATGGCGGTGTGGGCAACGATACCTTCGTGATTCGCCAGTCCACCGTGGGTGGCAGCGTGGTGAATTTGGACGGCGGATCAGGCTCGGACACCTTGCGCGTCATCGCCGGCGCCACCTTGGATTTGAGCAGCCTCAATGCGAAGAATTTCGAACGAGTTGACTTGCGTGGCGATGGTGCCAACACCCAACTGTCACTGTCCAAAACCGATATCTTGGCGCTCGTGGACAACGGCACCAAAGTACTCTCCTTGCGCTTGGACAGCGCGGACTCATATGTGATCGAAGCAGAGACTGGCATCAACGTAACCCAAGGTCAATCGGTGAGTTTCTACAATGGCGCCATTGCACCTGCCAACTTGGTCGCCCAAGTCAATTTTGAATATGCATAACGCCTACGCCGTCATGCCCACCAACCAAGCCGGTCTGAAAGACTGGCTGGTGTATGTGTTCAACCGGCGCATTGGGTGGCTGGCGGCGTCGAGTTTGTTTGTCAACATCGGCTTGATCGTGCCGGCGCTGTTCGGCATGCTGGTGTACGACAAGGTGGTGCACAACGGCATTTTTGAAACGCTGTGGGCGCTGGCCATTGGCGTGGTCTTGTTCTTGGCGGCCGAGATCACGGTGCGCGCCTTGCGTGCCCGCGACTTGGAGCGCGTGGGTTTGGCCATTGACGAAAAAATCGACCAACGTTTGTTTAATAGCCTGCTGCACCCCAGCGGGCGCAGCGCCATGCAGCCGGGCATGGCGGCGCGCTTTTTGACGCTCTACCGCGACCTGTCTTCGGCGCGCGACTTTTTCTCTTCGCAGTACCTGATGGCGCTGTCGGACCTGCCGTTTTTGGTGCTCATTTTTATCGTGCTGGGCATCGTGGCTTGGCCGCTGATGTTGGTGGTGGGCGTGTGGCTGGCGATCTACATCTGGGTGGGCCTGCACCTGAAGGCGCGTGCGCAGTCGCAAAGCCGCACCGTCAACACCTTGCAAGCCAGCAAGCTGGCCTTGCTGAGCGACGCCATGGGTTCTTTGGACGCGCTGCGCACCAGCCACGCCGGCACCGTGCTGCACCAGCGCTTTGACAAAACCTCGCACCACCACGCGGTGGCCAGCAGCGCCTTGCGTTTGGAGCAGGTGCTGCAAAACCACTGGACCCAAGCGGTGTACCTGCTGAGCTACGTGAGCTTACTCATCGTGGGCGCGTATTTGGTGTTTGGCCAGTTCATCACCGTGGGCGCGTTGATCGCGGTGAGCATGCTCAGCGGCCGCACCTTGGGCGTGGCCGGTCAGGCCTTGATGGCGGTGGGCCGCTGGCAAGAGCTGCGCCAGTCCATGCAGTTGCTCGCACCTTACATAGGGCCACAAGAACAAACCCCCGCCCCGCTGCTGCGCCCACGCACCAGCATCGAAGGCCGCATCGAGGTGCACCAAGTGGCGCACGCTTTTGGCGCTAGCCCCAACGCTTCGGCCCTGCGCGAAATGTCCCTGGCTTTTGAGCCCGGTGAACGCGTGGGCCTCTTGGGCCGACCCGGTTCGGGTAAGTCCACGCTGCTGCGCATCATCGCTGGGGCCGTTCAACCCACGCACGGTGAGGTGCGGGTGGACCATGTGGCGCTGAGCAGCATCGCCTTGGCCGACCGTTTTGCTTGGCTGGGCTTCAAACCCCAAGAGGCGCCGCTGATGGCCGGTACGCTGGAATCGAACATCTTGCTCAACGTGCTGCCCGAGGCCACACAAGACGAGCGCATGCAAGCCCTCAAACACGCCTTGTACGTCTCCACCCTCGACCAAGATTTGGCCGCTGGGTCGCTCAGCCTGAACCAGCCGATCGAAGAGTACGGCGCCAACCTCTCCGGCGGTCAACGCCAAAAGGTGGCGCTGGCGCGGGTGTTTGCCACCCAGCCCAAGGTCTTGCTGCTCGACGAGCCCAGCAACGGTTTGGACACCGAGACCGAACGCACGCTGGTGGAGCGCTTGAAAGCGCTGACGGACGTGACGCTGGTGGTGGTTTCGCACAGCGCGGCCATGCTGAGCGCCACGAAGCGTTTGGTGGTGCTGGACAAAGGCCGTGTGTTGGCCGATGGCGCGACCGACAAGTTGCTGAAAAACTGAGGCGTTCAGTCCGGCAGGAAGAGTGACTGCACGTCGCTCAAAAAGTCAAACCCGCGCTCAGTGGGGCTCACCTGTATCCCATCGCGCAACAACCAACCCTTGTCCTCGGCGGTTTGCAGCGGCGCTTCAATCGCCGACAGGGGCAAACCCGTGCGCTCGCTGAAGTCCCTCAGCGAAAAACCTTCGCGCAGGCGCAGCGCGTTGAGCATGTACTCAAACGGCAGGTCCTTGCGCGCGACCGTCTCGGTGCTGGCCACCGCATCACCGGCCACGGCGCGCTCCATGTACAGCCTGGGCTCGCGCACGCGCACCTGGCGCATGACGCGGTGGGCAAAGCTGAGTTTGCTGTGCGCGCCCGCCCCAATGCCCAAGTAATCGCCAAAACCCCAGTAGTTCAGGTTGTGCCAGCAACGGTGGCCGGCGCGTGCATAGGCCGACACCTCGTAGCGCGACAAGCCGGCCTCGGCCGTGCGCGCGGTGATGCGGTCGAGCATGGCGTATGCGTCGTCGTCGCAAGGCACGTGCGGCGGGAACTTGGCGAAGTAGGTATTGGGCTCGAGCGTGAGGTGGTAGATCGAGATGTGCGGCGGCGAGAACCCCAGCGCGGTGCGGATGTCGGTGTCGCAATCGGCCAAGCTTTGGCCCGGCAAGGCGTACATGATGTCGAGGTTGAAGGTCTTGAAGGCCTGTGCGGCCTCGTCCACCGCGGCCAAGGCCTGGGCGCGGTCGTGCACCCGGCCCAAGGCCTTGAGGTGGCTATCGTTGAAGCTTTGCACGCCAATCGACAAGCGCGTCACACCGGCCTGCGCAAACGCGCTAAAGCGGTCGACCTCGAAGGTGCCGGGGTTGGCTTCGAGCGTGATTTCGGCGTCGGGCGTGAGGCGCACCAAAGCGCGCACATCACCCAGCAATCGGTCGATCGCGTCGGGCGAGAACAAACTCGGTGTGCCCCCGCCGATGAAGATGCTGTGCACCGTGCGGCCCCAAATCAAGGGCAAGGCGGCAGTGAGGTCGGCGCGCAAAGCGTCGAGGTAGGCCTGCTCCGGCATGGCTTGGCCGGGCGCGGCGGTGGCGCTCCATTCGTGCGAGTTGAAGTCGCAGTAGGGGCACTTTTTTAAACACCACGGCAAGTGGATGTAGAGCGAGAGCGGCGGCAAACTCGCCAGGCTCAAGGTGCCCGGGCGCATCCAGTGGCGCACATCGCTCCAGTGCGGATCGGGTGCGTCCGCTGGGTTCATGCGCTCAGCCACCGTTCGCGCATCAAGGCCACCATTTGGCGCGCGGCTTGGCCGCGGTGGCTGCGTTGGTTTTTGTCGGCTTCGCTGATCTGCGCGAAGGTTTTGCCCAAGTCGGGCAGCATCAACACCGGGTCAAACCCGAAGCCCCCGTCGCCGATGGGCTGCTCGGTGATCAGGCCCGCGGCGCGGCCACTGGCCACCAAGGGTTCGGGATCGTCGGCGCTGCGCACCGCCACCAAGGTGCTGACCAAAGCGGCGCGGCGGTTGCTCTGGCCTTGCATCTGTTCCATCAAGGCGCGCACGTTGTTGGCGTCGCTTTTGGGGTAGCCGAATTGGGTGCAGTAATACGCCGTGTCCACGCCGGGCAAGCCGCCAAAGGCGTCCACACACAGGCCCGCGTCGTCGGCCAACGCAGCCAAACCGGTGTGGGCCGCGGCGTTGCGGGCTTTGGCCAAGGCGTTCTCAACAAAGGTTTTGTGCGGCTCGGGGGCCTCGGGCACGCCGAGCGCCGATTGCAGCAACAGCTCCACGCCCAAGGGCGCGAGCAAGGCTTGCAACTCGTGCAGCTTGCCCGCGTTGTTAGAGGCCAGCACCAGCTTCATGACAGGCCCAGTGCCTGGCGTTGGGCACGCACCAAATCGGCGATGCCGGCTTCGGCCAAGGCCAACAAGTCGTTCATCTCGGCGCGGCTGAACGCCGCACCTTCGGCCGTGCCCTGCACTTCCACGAAGTGGCCTGCGCCGGTCATGACCACGTTCATGTCGGTGTCGCAGGCCGAGTCTTCGACGTATTCCAAATCGAGCAAGGGCGTGCCGTTCAAGATGCCCACCGAGATCGCGGCCACGTGGTCTTTGATCGGCGAAGCCTTGATCGTGCCAGCGGCGAGCAAGCCGGCCACGGCGTCGTGCGCAGCCACAAAGGCGCCGGTGATGCTGGCCGTGCGGGTGCCGCCGTCGGCTTGGATCACATCGCAATCCAAAGAAATGGTGCGCTCGCCCAAAGCTTTGAGGTCGAACACCGCGCGCAGCGAGCGCCCGATCAGGCGCTGGATTTCTTGCGTGCGGCCGCTTTGTTTGCCTTTGGCGGCTTCGCGGTCGCTGCGGGTGTGGGTGGCGCGGGGCAACATGCCGTACTCGGCCGTGACCCAGCCCTCGCCGCTGCCGCGTTTGTGCGGCGGCACGCGCTCTTCGACCGAGGCGGTGCACAAGAC
>JBEDCE010000038.1:0-12406 GCA_041176905.1 Pseudomonadota bacterium | reverse complement strand
ATGTCCAGCGGCTCGAGCAAGGCGGGGTCACCCACGCCGGAGAGTTGCAGCAACTGGGGCGAGTTGATGGCGCCGCCGCACAAAATCACCTCACGCGTGGCGCGCATCTGCATGCGAACCCCGTGGTGCACCACCTCAACACCGACCGCACGAGGCGAGTCCGTGCCCTCAAACAGCACGCGGGTCGTCAGGGCACTGGTGCGCAAAAACACGTTCGGGCGTTGCATGGCGGGGCGCAGGTAGGCCATGGCGGTGCTCCAGCGTCGGCCCTTGTGAACCGTCATGTCCATCGCACCAAAACCTTCTTGGCGGTAACCGTTCATGTCTTCGGTGCGCGCGTAGCCGGCTTGCTCACCGGCCTTGATGAAGGCTTCGTAGAGCGGGTTGTTACAGGCTCCGGTGCTCACGTGCAGCGGTCCGCTGTCGCCGCGGTAGTCGTCGCCCCCTTTGGCCCGTGTTTCGGCCTTGCGAAAGTACGGCAGGCAATGCGCGTAACTCCAGTCGGGCAAGTCGTGGCGGCGCGCCCAGCCCTCGTAATCCAAGGCGTGTCCGCGGATGTAGACCATGCCGTTGATCGAGGAGGAACCGCCGATCACTTTGCCTCGCGGACAGTGGATGCGCCGGTTGTCCATGAAGGGCTCGGGCTCGGACTCGTACAACCAAGCGTAGCGCGGGTTGGCCATGGGGTAGGCAAAACCCGATGGCATGTGGATGAACAGGTTGTGGTCCATCGAGCCCGCTTCCAGCACGAGCACGCGCACGTTGGCGTCCTCGCTCAAGCGGTTGGCCAGCACGCTGCCGGCCGAGCCCGCGCCCACGATGATGAAGTCGTATGTTGGATTGCTCATGTGTCCTCTGAACTTTCAATGCCTTATCGGTAACCGCAGGCCACTTCACCCATCTCGACGTAGACCGTCTTGAGTTGGGTGTAGTGCTCCATCGCCACCAAGCTGTTTTCGTGGCCGATGCCCGACTCCTTGGCGCCACCAAAGGGCATCTCCACAGGCGTGATGTTGTAGTTGTTGATCCAGCAAATGCCGGCCTGCAGCCGCGCAGCGACCCGATGGCCGCGCGTCAGGTCGCGCGTGAACACCCCGGCGGCCAAGCCAAAGCGGGTCGCGTTGGCACGCCGCACCGCTTCGTCTTCGTCGTCGAAGGTTAAGAGCGTGAGCACCGGGCCGAAGATCTCTTCCTGCACGATGCACAGGTCGTCGCTGGGGGCGGAAAAAATGGTGGGTTGAACAAAATACCCGCCCGCGTGTCCTGGCACTTGGGCGGTCTGGCCACCACACACCAGCTGAGCGCCTGCGGCCACACCGGCCTCAATCAAGCCCATGACTTTGTCGCGGTGAGCGGCGCTGATGAGCGCACCCACTTCGGTTTGAGGGTCCATCGGGTCACCCACGCGCAGCTGTTCGGTGCGCGCCTTGAGGCGGGCCAAAAAGCGATCCGCGATCGAACGGTGAACCAAGACCCGGGTGCAGTTGGTGCACACCTCGCCTTGGGTGTAGAAGTTGCCCATCATGGCCGCGGCCACCGCTTGCTCCAGATCGGCGTCTTCAAACACGATCAAGGCCGACTTGCCGCCGAGTTCCATGGTCACGCGTTTGAGCGTATCGGCCGCGGTGTGCATCACCCGCTTGCCCGTGGGCACCGAACCGGTGATCGACACCTTGGCCACACCCGGGTGCGAGGCCAGGGCGGCCCCGGTGGTGCCCGCGCCTTGCACCACGTTGAACACGCCAGGGGGCAGACCCGCTTCGGCGTAAATCTCGGCCAATTTCAGCGCCGTCATGGGGGTGAGTTCGGAGGGCTTGAACACCATGGCGTTGCCCGCGGCCAGCGCCGGGGCGGACTTCCAGCAAGCGATCTGAATGGGGTAGTTCCAAGCACCGATGCCCGCACACACGCCCAGCGGCTCGCGCCGGGTGTAGGCAAATGCGTTCTTCAACGGGATGTGTTGACCGTTGAACGCAGCCGCAGCACCGGCAAAAAAGTTCAAGCAATCGGCCCCGCTGGCCACGTCCACGACCAAGGCCTCTTGCAGTGGTTTGCCGGTGTCCATGACTTCTAAGCGGGCCAATTCGTCGTTGCGCGCGATCAGCAAATCGGCCGCTCGGCGCAAGACCTTGCCGCGTTCTGCCGCGGTGGTCTGTGACCAAATTTCAAAGCCTTGCTGAGCGGACGCCACTGCCGCATCAACATCTTGGGCGTCGAAGGCGCGACAAGGCCCCAGCGACTGCCCCGTCGCTGGGTTGATGTTGTCCCAAGCCTCTGCCGAGCCTTCGCGGGCCGACCCGTGTACAAAACCGGTCAATTTCATGTTGGTGCTTTCTGCAGTGGAGTCGTTAAAAAATGTCTTAAGGTTTGTCTTCGTTATCGGCCACTTGGCCGCGCGGATCGAGTTTGATGACCGATGGAGAGCCTTGTCCCGTCAGCGCATAGTCGGCTTTGGATTCGGGCACGGGGCTGCCCGCGGGCAGGCGTTTGAGCACATACAAGGCCACCAAGCCCATGACGACTGCCAAAAAGAGCATGAAGCCGGCGTTGTCGGTGGTGCTCATGACCAAACCGGCCAAAAATGGCCCCAACACCGCACCCGCACCGTACATCAACAGTAAGCCGGTTGAAGTTTCCACCACTTCCTCTGGCGGGATCAGGTCGTTGACGTAGGCCACCGAGAGGCCGTAGACCGTGAAGATCATGCCGCCGAGCAAGACGCCCAAGAAAATCAGCGACTCTTCGATCATCGACTCCCGCACCATGGTGCTCGCGAGGTAAGTGGCCACAGCCACGCCCGCGCCCACCAAGCACACCCAAAAGAGCACCAAGCGGCGGTCGTGTTTGTCGGAGTAATGGCCCACGGGCCATTGAAACAACGCCCCGCCGAGCAGGGTCGCCCCCATGAAACTGGCCACGTTGGTGTCGCTCATACCCGCCCCTTGCGCAAAGGCCGCGCCCATGCCGAAAAAGGCACCGGTGAGCACGCCGGCTGCGGTCACGCCCACGACGCCCAAAGGAGAGACCTGAAACAGGCGGCGCAAACTGAAGCGCGGCGCTGCTTCCACATCAGGTTCGTCTTGAGGGCTCAGGGTGATGGGCAGCAGCGCAACCGAAAACACAATGGCCACCAAGGCGAAAGGAACGAAGCTCATTTTGTCGCCGACCAAAATCAGCCACTGCCCCACCGCACCGGCCACCGAGCACACGATCATGTAAGTCCCGAATACCTTGCCACGGTGTTTGCTCGGTGTGGCCGAATTCAACCAACTCTCGATCACCACATACATGCCGATGACGCACAAGCCGGTCAGCAAACGCAGACCGCCCCAAAACCAAGGGTTAACCCACATGGCGTGCAGGATCGGCATCGTCGAGGCCATGGAGGCCAAGGCGGCAAAGGCCCGGATGTGGCCTATGCGGCGAATCAGCCAAGGGGAGGAATAAGAACCCACCAAGAAGCCAACGTAATACGCCGACATCACCAAGCCCAGTGTCACGCTGGAGAAGTTGGACAGGCTCGCGCGGATGCCCATCACCGAGAACAGCAAGCCGACGCCAATCACGACCAAGGCCACCGCAGCCAACAATGGCGACAGCGGCATCAAAACTTGGCCCAATGGGGGGCCTGGCTGATGGGTCCACAGTCTCATGAATAATAGGTTCGAATGGAAAACAGATACAGTGGCGAAGGTGAGATGATCGAGAGCGATTTCTCATCCACCCCAAGACCGACCAGCCCTTGAATCTAGCAGCAATGAGGCCGAAGGTGTGCTTCCAACACACCCGCCAAGGCGCCCAGTGCAGCCCTTGGCGTCAAAATGACGGAGGGCGTCGCAAAGAGGACAAAGACTTTAATTGAACTAAGGGTCAATCAGGATGCGAAATCGCCTGTAAAGGTTCATCATGAGAGTAAGTTTTGCTTGAGCGGTGTTTGCTCGGCGGGCTTGCCGAGTGTCTGGCTGCTAAGAGCAGCATTTTTCAACTTCAAGGAGATCAAGAACATGGGTCAATTCGATACGCAAACCGAGTCGGGCATCTTGCTGGACCGTCGCACACTGCTGACCGGCGCTGCCGCCGTCGGCCTTTCTTCCACGCTGGGTGCTTTGCCTGCGATGGCGCAAGCCAAGCCCAAAAAAGGCGGGACCTTGCGCATGGGTATGGAAGGTGGCTCGCCATCGGACAGCCTGGATCCGCTGACGTATGCCGACTCCATCATGATCGCCACGAGCTTGATGGTGTACAACGGCTTGGTGGAGGTTGCCGACAACGGGGACGCCACTGGCGAGCTGTTCGAAAAATGGGACGTCAAGCCCGGCGCGGCCGACTGGACTTTCCACATTCGCAAAGGCATCACCTTCAGCAACGGCAAGACCTTGGATGCTGACGACATCATCTATTCCATCAACTTACACCGTGGTGAGACCAAGTCGCCCGCCAAGTCCTTGTTGGCCGACATCACCGACGTGAAGAAGATTGACGCGAACACGGTTCAGATCCTGATGAAGTCGGGCAACTTGGACCTTCCTTACAACTTGAGCGATTACCACATCATGGTGGTGCCCAATGGGTTCAAGGATTGGAGCAAGCCGATCGGCACCGGCGCCTACCTCTTGGAAGAATTCCAGCCCGGCGTGCGTTCCACTTTCAAGATCAAGCCAGGCAACTACTGGAAGCCCAACCGCGGCAACTTCGAACGCGTTGAACTGCGCTACATCCCCGATGCAGCAGCCCGCACACAAGCTTTGTTGACCGGTCAGGTCGATGTCATCAACCGTGCCAGCCCCAAAACGGCCGGCTTGCTCGAGCGCAACCCGGCGGTCAAGTTGTCGCGCACGCCCGGCGCCGGCAACCGTTTCTGCTTCGTGGCCCACACCGACAAGTCACCTTTCGCCAACCGCGATTTGATGATGGCGCTCAAGCACGGCATTGACCGTCAAACCATCGTCAAGAACGTGTTCTCGGGTTACGCCTCGGTGGGCAACGACAACTGCGTCGGACCCAAGATGAAGTTCTTCGATGCCAAGCAAAAAAAGAACGCCTTCGATTTGGACAAAGCCAAGTTCCACATGAAGAAGTCGGGCGTGACCTCTGCCATCGAGCTGCAAGTCTCCGAGGGTGCCTTCACCGGCGCCACCGACTCGGGTCAGGTGTTCCAAGAGTCCTTGGCCAAAGCCGGCATCAAGCTCGACTTGAAGCGCGTCTCGGGCGACGGTTACTGGGACAACGTGTGGCTCAAGCAGCCGTTCTGCGCGGTCTACTGGGGCAACCGCCCGACCATCGACAACCAGCTCACCAGCACGTTCTCGAATGGCTTGGCCAACCCTTGGAACGACAGCCATTTCATCAACGAAGAGTTCAACAAGACCTTGGTGGCCGCTCGCGTTGAGCTCAACCAAGCCAAGCGCGCCGCCTTGTACGCGCGTTGCCAAGAGCTGGTCAGCCAGGAAGCGGGCATGATCAACTTCTGCGTGCAAGACTACTTGGATGCCCACAGCACCAAGTTGATGGGCTTGACCATCTCTGCACGTTACGACTTGGGTGATATGCGTATCGCTGAAAAGGGTTGGTTCGCCTGAACCTGGACTCAGTGCCCTCTGACATGAGGTGAACAAGGCGGGGTAAGCTCAAGCTCTACCCCGCCTTGGTTTTTCTTGGGCTCCTAAGGGAGGGTCGCTTTGGCGACCCCCACACCTCCTGTGCTTCGACGATTTCTCAGACATCATGGCAAAACTTATTTTTAACCGGCTGCTGCTGGCCGTCTTTACCCTGTTCGCGGTGTCGGTGTTGATTTTTGTGTGCACCGAAATTCTGCCAGGGGACGTGGCTTCGGCCGTCTTGGGCCAAGGCGCCACACCCGAAGCGTTGGTGATTTTTCGCAAAGAATTGGGGCTCGATGTCCCCGCGCCCATCCGTTTTTGGAACTGGTTCACAGCGGCCATGCAAGGCGATTTGGGCACCGCACTGACCAATAAGCGGGTCATCGTGGATGAGTTGATTCCCCGCTTGGCCAACACCTTGTTTTTGGCGGGCTTTGCCGCCCTGATAGCCATCCCGTTGGCGGTGGGCATGGGCATCATTTCGGCCATCAACGAAGGCCGGCTGAGCGACAAGCTTTCCAACGTGGTGACGCTCGTGGCGATCTCTTTGCCCGAGTTTTTCATTGCCTACTTGCTGATCATCTTCTTCGCCGTCAACGTGCCTTGGTTTCCCTCCCTCTCGACCGTGTTTTCTGACATGCCGTTGGGTGAGCGCATTTACCAGACCACGTTGCCAGCGATCACGCTGACTTTGCTGGTGGCGGCACACATCCTGCGCATGACCCGAAGCTCTGTGCTGTCGGTGATGTCCACGCCCTATATCGAAATGGCTTTCTTGAAGGGGGCCAAGCGCCGCCGAGTCATCACCCGCCACGCGCTGCCCAACGCAGCCGCGCCCATCATCACCGTCATCGGCTTGAACCTGGCCTATTTGGTGGTGGGTGTGGTCGTGATCGAAGCGGTGTTCACCTACCCCGGCTTGGGTCAGTACATGGTGGATGCGGTGTCCAAACGCGACGTACCCGTGATCCAAGCCTGTGGCTTGGTGTTTGCATTGGTTTTCGTGGGCCTGAACACATTAGCCGACGTGCTGGTGATCCTGGTCAACCCCCGTTTGCGACACAAGCGCTGATCGACCACTCAACAAGAAGTATAAAAACCCTCGGCCCATGAAACTTTTCAGTCAGAAACTCACCCTATCCGCCACCTTCGGCTTGGTGGTCACCGCGATGTTCTTGCTCGTGGTGTTGTTTGCTCCTTGGATTGCCCCATTCGGTGAAGCCGAAACAGTGGGCGGTACTTGGGACCCCGCATCCCTCACGAACTGGTTGGGTACCGATCAAATCGGGCGTGACATGCTCACCCGCATCTTGTATGGCACGCGCATGACCATCGCTGTGGCGCTGGCCATCACGCTGCTGTCGTTCTTCATCGGTATCGTGATTGGCTTCACCAGCGCCGTGCTCGGTGGTTGGGTTGATACCTTTTTCAGCCGTTTGGTCGATGTGATGTTGTCCATCCCCAGCCTGATTTTTGCCTTGATCATCCTGGGCGTGTTCGGCTCCAGCATCCCCGTGTTGATTTTGACCATCGCGGTGCTGGATTCCACCCGCGTGTTCCGACTCTCCCGAGCGCTGGGCATGAACCTGGCGGTGATGGAGTACGTCGAAGCGGCCAAGCTGCGTGGCGAAGGCCTGTGGTGGGTGATCACCCGAGAAATCTTGCCCAACGCGTGGGCACCCTTGGTGGCCGAGTTTGGCCTGCGCTTTTGCTTCAACTTCTTGTTCATCGCCGGCTTGTCATTCTTGGGCTTGGGCATCCAGCCGCCCTTCGCCGATTTGGGCGGCATGGTGAAGGAGAACGCCGCCGCGATCAATTTCGGCATGATGGCCCCGATTTATCCCGCCGCCACCATTGCCTTGTTGACCGTGGCCGTCAACTTGGTGGTGGATTGGATGTTGTCGGTCGATGCCCGCCCCTCTGGCGCGCAAGCCGAGCTGTGAACGACGGAGCCCAAGCATGAGCGACAACAACGTCATCCTGTACATCAAAGGCCTGCGACTCGAGAGTATCGCGGGGAACGTCATCGTCGACAACGTCGACTTGAGTCTCAACCAAGGCGAGGTGCTCGGCTTGATCGGTGAGAGCGGTGCTGGTAAGTCCACCATCGGTTTGTCGAGCATGGCCTATGCCCGTGCTGGTGTCCACATCGCGGGTGGCGAAATCAACTTGGGTGGGGTCAACCTGCGCAGCTTGGATGCCGACGCTCGCCGGGGCATGCGCGGCAAACGCATCGCCTACATTGCACAGTCCGCGGCGGCGGCCTTCAATCCTGCCCACTCTTTGATGGACCAGGTCTGCGAGGCGCCTTTGATCCACAAGGTCATGAACCGGACCGAGGCCGAGGCCTGGGCGCGTGAACTTTTCACGGCATTGGATTTGCCAGACCCGCAGCATTTTGGGGATCGCTACCCCCACCAGGTCTCGGGTGGTCAGTTGCAGCGCGCCATGGCGGCCATGGCGATGTCGTGTCGTCCCGATGTGTTGGTGCTCGACGAGCCCACCACTGCGCTGGACGTGACGACCCAGATCGAAGTGCTGATCTTGCTCAAGTCCTTGATCCGCAAGTACAACACGGCGGCGCTCTACATCACCCACGATTTGGCGGTGGTGGCCCAAGTGGCCGACCGCATCAAGGTGCTGCGCCACGGCAAAGAAGTCGAGGAAGGGCTGACCGAGGAGATCTTGCACCACGCACAGCAGGACTACACGGCAAGGCTGGTGGCGGTTCGCGGTGCCGCAGCGAGTGAACGCGCAGTGGCCGGCACCGTGCAGCCCCAAACCGTGTTGTCCATCAAGGACTGCCACGCCTACTACGGCGCGTTTCACGTCGTCAAAGGGGTTTCGCTGGACGTCAAAAAAGGCGAGACCGTGGCGGTGGTGGGTGAGTCGGGCTCGGGTAAGTCGACCTTGGCCAGGATCATCACGGGCTTGTTGCCCTCCAAGAGCCAAGAAATGGTGTTCCAAGGTGAGCCGCTGCCGCATTTGCTCAGCGAGCGCAGCAAGGAGCTCAAGCGACGGATCCAGTTGGTCTACCAAATCCCCGATGTGGCCATCAACCCACGCCAACGTTTGTTGGATATCGTGGGTCGGCCGGTGCAGTTCTATTTTGGCTTGGGCCGGCAGCAGACCTTGGAGCGCGCCAAAGAATTGATGCGCTTGGTGGAGTTGCCAGAAGACTTTTTGGAGCGCCGACCCGGCCAACTGTCGGGCGGTCAAAAACAACGCGTGTGCATCGCCAGGGCCTTGGCGGCCCAACCCGAGCTGATCATCTTGGACGAACCCACGTCCGCCTTGGACCCCTTGGTGGCCGAAGAAATTTTGGCCTTGCTGCGCAAGCTGCAAGCCGAGTTGGGCCTGTCCTACATCTTGATCACCCACGACTTGGATGTGGTGCACCGCATCGCTCACCGCACCGCCGTCATGTTCCAGGGCGAGTTCGTTGCCTTCGATGACACGCAACAAATCTTTGAAGCCCGCGAACACCCCTACACCCGCAAGCTCATCAGTGCCGTACCTGAAATGCGCACCGATTGGTTGGAGGAAGTGCTGGCGGCGCGCAAAGCCGAGGTGGCCTAAGAGGCTCCGGGCCGACTGGGGTTGAGCCCTTCAACCGTCACTTCAGGGGCGGCTCATCCCGATCGGCGTGCCATTGGGGCGATCCCGGGGCGATGTCCACGTAATCGCTTTTGTCTTTGACGTAGATGTGACCGATGGTGCTCAGCCCAGTGGGGTTGTCCAGCGTTCCCGTGCCGATCGAGATGAACCCGTGACCATCGAGTTGCCAAAACAGGCTGGAGCCGCAATGGCGACAAAACCCGCGGCGAGCGCGGTCAGACGATCGGTACCAAGACAAGCCGTCGTCTTGAATCCAATACAGGTCTTCGCGTCGGCATTGGGTGGCCGACCAGTAATGCCCGCTGGTTTTGCGGCATTGGCTGCAGTGACAAGCCAAGCTGTCGCGCAGGGGGCCGTGGACCTCGAATCGCACCGAGCCGCACAGGCAACCGCCTTGAGCGGTCGGTGCGGGGTCCACCGGTCGCATGGTCTTGGTCAGATGTTGGAGTCGGCGAACGAAGACTTGCGGCGGTTCACGTAGTCCAAGATGGATTCGTCGATGGCGGGGTCCAATGCGGGTTCGACGTATTCGGCCAACTGGCGCTTCCACAGGGTGTTGGCGCGTTGGGCCAAGTCTTTGCTGCCTTCGGCTTCCCACTGCTCAAAGCTGTTGTTGTCGGTGATGGGCGAGCGGTAGAACGCACTCTCAAAGTTGGCCTGCGTGTGGGCGCAGCCCAAGAAGTGTTTGCCCGGACCGACTTCGCGGATCGCGCTCATCGCCTGGCCGTTTTCGCTGATGTCCACGCCCGCGAGCAGGGTGTGCATCATGCCGGCTTGGTCGACGTCCATGATGAATTTTTCGTAGCCCATGGACAGGCCGCCTTCGAGCCAACCCGCGGTGTGCAGGACGAAGTTGACACCCGCCAAGCAGGTGGGCAAGAGCGTGTTGGCCGACTCGCTGGCCGCTTGCGCGTCGGCGATTTTGGAGCCGCACAGGCCGCCACCCGAGCGAAAGGGCACGCCCAAGCGGCGCGCCAAAGCGGCCATGGCGTAGAGCACCAGTGCGGGTTCGGGGGTGCCAAAGGTCGGCGCACCCGATTGCATGGAAATGGACGAAGCGAAGCTGCCCAACACCACGGGCGCGCCGGGGCTGACCAACTGCACAAACGCCATGCCCGCCAAGGCTTCGGCCAAGGTTTGGGCACAGGTGCCTGCCACCGTCACGGGCGACATGGCACCGGCCAGGATGAAGGGCGTGATGATGGTGGCTTGGTTGGCGCGGGCGTAGACCTTGGCGGCACCGAGCATGGTTTCGTCAAAAGTCATGGGCGAGTTGGCGTTGATCAGGTTGATCACCACCGTTTTGTTTTTGCCCGTGGCCGGATCGATGAAGTCGTCGCCAAACAAGCGGCTGGCCATCTCCACCGTGTCGTGCGCACGGTCTGGGTGGGTGACCGAGCCCATGAAGGGCTTGTCGCTGTACTTCATGTGCGCGTACACCATGTCGAAGTGGCGCTTGTTGACCGGCAAGTCGACCGGCTCACAAATCGTGCCGCCCGAGTGGTGCAAGGAATGCGCGGTGTAAGCCAGTTTGACGAAGTTTTGGAAGTCTTCAATCGTGGCGTAGCGGCGGCCCTTGTCCAAGTCGCGCACGAAGGGTGAACCGTAGGCGGGGGCAAACACGGTGTTGGGGCCACCGATGACCACGTTGCGCTCGGGGTTGCGTGCGTGCTGCGTGAAGATGCGCGGCGCGCTGGCCTGCACGATCTGGCGGCACATGCCACGGGGAAAACGCACGCGCTCGCCCTGGATGTCGGCACCGGCGTTTTTCAGGATTTGCAGGGCCTCAGGGTCATCGCGGAAATCGATGCCGATTTCCTCCAAGATGGTGTCGGCGTTGTGTTCAATGATGGCCAAGCCTTCTTCGCTCATCACCTCAAAGCAGGGGATTTGGCGGGTGATGTAAGGCACCGTTTGGCTGCTGCGCGAGGCGCGAGCGGCGCGTTTGGCTTCACGGCCGCCCCCGGCACGGCGGCCGCGTGCGACGGACGCGTCGGTGGAGGGGGTGTCTAAACTGGCTTCGGTGGTCATGGGGCGTGCTCCGGTCATCGCTGGTGGGCAAACTAACATTGAATTTGAAAATGCAGTATCGGCAATGCGGTGGGCTGCGGTTGGTCCGCATGCGACACCGCTTTGCACAGTCACGCCATTATTGAAGGCAAGCCAAAGACCCCAAGCCAAGGGGGTTCACCCGGAGGGTGTTCGCGTTGTCGTGAATGAAACGGCTGCGGTCGTCTGGTGCACACCCGCCTCGCTGGCGCGGGCCTAGCATCGGGCGGCCAACAACCACCGAAACAACCATGACAGCCAAAATCATCGACGGCCACGCCGTGGCCCGCCACGTCCGACACGAGTGCAGAGAAGCCACCGAGGCGCTCAAACGCCGCGGCGTTCACCCCGGCTTGGCGGTGGTCATCGTGGGCGACAACCCCGCCTCACAGGTGTATGTGGCCAACAAAATCAAGGCCTGCGAAGAGGTGGGCCTGAAGTCCAGCGTGCATGCCTTTGCCGCCGACACGAGCGACGGCGAGATCGAGGCGTGCATCCAGCGCCTCAACGCCGACCCCGCCGTGCACGGCATTCTGGTGCAACTGCCACTGCCCCCGCATTTCGATGTGCGCCGGGTGCTGGGCGCCATCTCCAGCGACAAAGACGTGGACGGCTTTCACCTCTACAACGTCGGCGGCTTGGTGGTGGGCGACAACACCATCTTCCCCCCTTGCACCCCGTTTGGCGTGCAAAAAATGCTCGAATACGAAAACATCCCGGTCGAAGGCCAAAACGTGGTGGTCGTGGGCGCGAGCAACATCGTGGGCAAGCCCATGGCCTTGATGCTCATGCAAAAAGACGCCACAGTCTGCATCTGCCACGCCAAAACGCGCGACCTGGCGCAGTTCACCATCTTGGCCGACATCTTGGTGGTGGCGGCGGGCAAACCCAACCTGATCTTGCCGCAGATGGTGCGCCGCGGCGCGGTGGTGATCGACGTGGGCATCAACCGCTTGCCCAATGGGCGCTTGGTGGGCGATGTGGATTTTGAGGGCGTGCGACAAAAAGCCTCCTACATCACCCCTGTGCCGGGAGGGGTTGGCCCAATGACGGTCACAATGTTGGTCCACAACACAGTGCAATCGGCCTCCCGCTTTGCTCAAAGCGCGGTGGGTCTTTGATCGACAAGCAAGATTTAT
>JBEDCE010000037.1:0-12794 GCA_041176905.1 Pseudomonadota bacterium | reverse complement strand
GACACGAGCGACTTCCCGCTGCAATTCCCCAACGACGCGCCGCTGTGGACCGCTGCGTTTGGTGAGACCGATGGGCCGCGTTACGCCGATCAAGCCCAAGCGCTGATGGCACAAGGTCAGCACCACCCGCTCGCCGGGATCGTGCTGCAGCGACAACTCGAGAGCCGCGCCTATGTGTTGGGCGGCGGCACGTACGAAGCACCGGGGCAGCGCGTGGGTGATTTTTTGGCTGGGCAGCTCTCCAGCGCCTTGGGCGAGGTGCAACCCTCATACCAACCCGGCATCCATTTGACCGACTTGGCCGCGGCCCTGCCCAGCTACGCCATCGAGGCCATGCGCGAAGCCTTGCCGGTGTTTGGCCGCAAGATCAAGGGCTACGACATGGCCGACGCCTTGCTGACGGGGGTGGAGACACGCACCAGTGCGCCGCTGCGCATCACTCGGGGCGAGGACTTACAAAGCCTCAACACCCGCGGCTTGTACCCGGCCGGTGAAGGCGCAGGTTACGCGGGTGGCATTTTGTCGGCGGGGGTGGACGGCATCAAGGTGGCCGAGGCGGTGGCCCGGGCCAGCCTCGGTGCACACTGATCAGCCGCGCTGCAAAGCGGCGATGCGCTCTTCGATGGGGGGGTGGGTCGAGAACCACTTGCCCAGGCCGCCGGCAATGCCCATGGCCTGCATGGTCTTGGGCAGTTCACCCGCCGTCACGCCGCCCAAGCGGGCCAAAGCGTTGATCATGGGCTGCTTGCGGCCCATCATCTGAGCAGCACCCGCGTCGGCGCGGAATTCGCGCTGGCGGCTGAACCAGGCCACAATCATGGCGGCCAAGACGCCCAAGACGATGTCCATCACGATGGTGGTGATGTAGTAACCCATGCCGGGGCCGCTGCTTTGGTTGTCGCCCTTGCGCAAAAAGCTGTCGACCAAGTAGCCGATCACGCGGCTGAGGAAAACCACGAAGGTGTTCATCACGCCTTGGATGAGGGTCATGGTGACCATGTCGCCGTTGGCGATGTGCGCGACCTCGTGACCAATGACGGCCTCCACTTCTTCGCGGGTCATGTTCTGCAACAAACCGGTGGAGACGGCGACCAAGGCCGAGTTCTTGAACGCACCCGTGGCAAAGGCGTTGGGTGCACCGTCAAAAATCGCCACTTCGGGCATGCCGATGTTGGCTTGGTTGGCGAAGCGCTCAACGGTCTGGACGATCCAAGCCTCATCGGCGTTTTGCGGCTGGGTGATCACGCGCGCGCCGGTGCTGAATTTGGCCATGGGCTTGCTGATGAGCAAGGAAATGAAGGCGCCGCCAAAACCAATGACCAGCGAAAAGCCGGCCAGCGCGGTCAGGTTCAGCCCGTTGGCCGTCAAAAAGCGGTCCACGCCCAGCAGGCGGGTGGTCACCAGCAACACCGCCATGACGGCGAAGTTGGTCAAAATCAACAAAAAGATGCGTTTCATGTGGACTCCGATTAACCCAATGGTTGGGAATGATACTGGTCATTCAGATGCGGGCACCGATCAAAAGTTCAAGCCCCCTCCGGGGCACGGGGTGCACGGAACACCTGCGTGTCCTTGTAAAAGGCCGGATCTTGGTTGGCCGCCCACCAGCCTGGGATGCCCAGCACGGGCAAGGGGGTCAGCGGCTTGCTGGCCAAGCGCTCGGCGCTCAGTCCTTGGGCGAACCAACCGTCCCAAGCCGCCCAGTCGTCGCCCAGCGCCATGGGCACTGGGACGGCCCAGACATGGGCGGTGATGGACTTGTAGGGTTGGTGCAGTTTCTCCAACAAGGCGTGGCCCACCACCCCCACACGGGCCTGTTGCCAAGCGGCACGCTCGTCCCAGAACAAACGCCGCCAGTCACGCGCCAACAAGGCCTGCCACAAGGCATCGGGCGCTTGCAAGAGCAAGGCGTTTTCGTCAATCAGGGTCAAGGCGTCGCGCACCGGCCCGCGCACCGTGCCAATGCCCAAACGCCCAATCTCCGTCACCTGCAAGCGGTTGAGGCGGCGCTTGCTCTGCGGCCACTGGTGCCAGCACAGGGCGTTGAAGGCGTCGTGCAGCCCCTCACGGGTGGGCACCGCAGCGTGCTCACCGATGAAGCTTTCGTAGGCTTGCCCCTCAGGCAAATCGGCTTGACGCACAAAGCGCACGGGGGCGTGCAAATGGGTGTTCAGCAGTTCGGGTAAAGCCTGCCCTTGCGCCAAAGCGCGCTGGAACCCTGGCCCCAGCGCGGCCCAATGGGCAAGCCAAGGCGCAGTCCAATCGATCTCGCGCAGCGCGCTGCGCCCAGCCTCAAGCTCGCACACGCCAATGCAAGGTTTCACCCGCGCGCAAGGGTTTGAGCGTTGCTTCACCCAAAGCAAACGACTCCGGTGGCACCCAAGTTTCCCGCTGCAAGGTGATCGTGCCGCGGTTGCGCGGCAGGCCATAGAAGTCGGCACCATAAAAACTGGCAAACCCTTCTAACTTGTCGAGCGCCCCAGCGTTGTCAAATGCCTCGGCGTACAACTCCAGGGCCGCGTGCGCGGTGTAGCAGCCGGCGCAACCCGTGGCGTGTTCTTTGAGGTGAGCGGCGTGCGGTGCGCTGTCGGTGCCCAAAAAGAACTTGGGCGATCCGCTGGTGGCGGCCTGCACCAAGGCCAAGCGGTGAGTCTCGCGTTTCAACACCGGCAAGCAGTAGTAGTGCGGGCGGATACCGCCAGTGAAAATGGCGTTGCGGTTGTAGAGCAGGTGGTGCACCGTGATGGTTGCGCCGAGCATGGCATCGGCCTCACCCACGTACTGCGCGGCCTCTTGGGTGGTGATGTGCTCCATCACGATCTTCAGACCCGGGAAATCGCGGCGCAGCGGGATGAGTTGCTGCTCGATAAAAACCGCCTCGCGGTCGAACAAATCGATGTCGGGCGAAGTCACCTCACCGTGCACCAACAAGAGCATGCCTTCGCGCTGCATGGCCTCCAGCACCGGGTAAATCTTGCGGATGTCGGTCACGCCCGCATCGCTGTTGGTGGTGGCGCCAGCGGGGTAGAGCTTGGCAGCGACCACACCAGCGGCTTTGGCGCAGGCAATCTCATCGGGCGCCAGGTTGTCGGTCAGGTAGAGCGTCATCAGCGGCTCGAACGAGACACCGGCCGGGACCGCCGCCAAGATGCGTGCTTTGTACGCCAAGGCCTGCGCCGCCGTGGTCACCGGCGGCTTGAGGTTGGGCATGATGATGGCGCGACCGAACTGGGCAGCGGTGTGGGGCACCACGGTGTACAGCGCTTCGCCGTCGCGCACGTGCAAATGCCAGTCGTCGGGTCGGGTGAGGGTCAGGGTGTTGAGCGGGGCGTTCATGGCCCCATTGTCTCAAATAGCGGCCAAGGGGTGGGTCAACAGGTGTTGCCACAGCGGCTCGGCCGCGCCCGCGGCTTGAGCGGGTTGGCTGCGCTCGCGGTAAACGCGGATGTCGATGCTGGCTTCCACGCCCGGCATGGCCAGCACCAGTTTGTTCTGACGCAGTTCTTGGCGCACCGCACTGGCGGGCAAAAAGGCGATGCCGTGCCCCTCCAAGGCCATGGCCTTGAGTCCTTCGGACATGTCGGTTTCGTAGACCCGCTCCAAGTGCAAGGGCGTGGCGCTTTGTTTGATCACGTGCTCGGCCACACCCGCCAAGTAAGCGCCGGAGGCATAAGCCAAATAAGGCTGCGGGGCCGAACTCGACGCCGGTAACGCGAACATCGGCGTGCCTTGGGCCGTGGGCTTGACGTAGGGGGCCAAGGTCTCGCGCCCCAAGGGCAGCATTTCGTAACGCTTGGGGTCGAGCTGCAAGGGTTGCGCCGGGTGGTGGTAGGCGATCAGCAAATCACAGCCACCTTGGGTCAGGCGCATCACCGCGTCGTGCACATTGAGTGCCGTCACGCGGCTTTTGACGGGACCAAACGGTTCGGCCAAGCTCGACAACCAACCGGGGAAAAAGGTGAAGGCCAGCGTGTGCGGCATGGCAAATTCGATGACGTCTTGGGCGGTGCTGCTGTGCGCGCGCAGCATGGTGCGGGCGCTTTGCAAGGTTTGCAGCATCTCCAGCGCTTGCTCGTGCAGGGTCTGCCCTGCGGGCGTGAGGCGCGTGGGGTACGACGAGCGGTCCACCAAATCGGTGCCCGCCCAAGCCTCAAGCGACTGGATGCGGCGCGAAAACGCCGGTTGAGTGACGTGGCGAAGTTGTGCGGAACGGCTGAAACTGCGCGTTTCAGCCAAGCTGACGAAGTCTTCCAACCATTTGGTGTCCATGGCCCAATTATGCGTTTTGCTGCAGCGCCCACATACCCGAGTAAACACCACCACGGGCGACCAATTCGGCGTGGGTGCCGCGCTCGACGATGTGGCCGTGTTCCAGCACCAAGATTTCGTGGGCATCGACCACGGTGGACAAGCGATGGGCAATGACCAAGCTGGTTTTGTTGCGCGCCGCGTCTTTGAGTTCGCTTTGAATGGCGCGTTCGTTGGCCGAGTCCAAGGCCGAGGTGGCCTCGTCAAAAATCACCACCGGTGGATTTTTGAGCAGGGTGCGCGCAATCGCCACGCGCTGCTTCTCACCGCCCGAGAGCTTGAGGCCGCGCTCGCCCACCGTGGTGGCGTAACCCTTGGGCAATTTTTCGATGAAGCTGTGGATGTGCGCGGCCTGGGCGGCTTGCACAGCAGCTTCGTGGCCAGCATCGGGGCGCCCATACAAGATGTTGTATTCGATGGTGTCGTTGAAGAGCACCGTGTCTTGCGGGACGATGCCGATGGCCTGTCGCACGCTGGACTGCGTGACAGCCCGGATGTCTTGGCCATTGATGGTGATGCGCCCGCCTTGATCGGCGTTGCTCACGTCGTAGAAGCGGTACATCAAACGCGCCAGCGTGGACTTGCCAGAACCCGAGGGTCCCACCACCGCCACCGTCTTGCCCGCAGGGATGACAAAACTCACGCCGTGCAAAATTTCGCGCGCCGGTGTGTAGCCAAAGTGAACATTCTCAAATGCCACCGTGGGTGGGCCAGACAAGACCAGATCGATCGCGCCGGGTGCATCGGCGATCTCGCGATCTTTTTCGAGCAGCACAAACATCTTGTCCAAGTCGGTCAGGCTTTGTTTGATCTCGCGGTAGAGCACACCCAAAAACCCCAGGGGGATGTAGAGCTGGATCATGAAGGCGTTGACCATCACCAAATCCCCCAAAGTCAGGCGACCCTCGACGACACCTTGGGTGGCGCGCCAGAGCATCAACACCAAGGCGGTGGCGATGATGAGCTGCTGCCCCGCGTTGAGCATCGACAAGGTGTTTTGGGTTTTGATGCGCACGCGTCGCAGTCGCTGCAGCGACTGGTCGTAGCGCTCGGCCTCAAAGGCCTCGTTGTTGAAGTACTTGACTGTCTCGTAGTTGAGCAGCGAGTCCACGGCCTTGCTTTGGCTGGTCGACTCCAGCTCGTTCATTTGGCGGCGAAACTGGGTGCGCCACTCGGTCACCACGATGGTGAAGCTCACATAGAGCACCAACGCGGTTAAGGTGATCCAGACATAGCCCATGTCGAACATCGAGCCCAGCAAGGTCAAGACCAAGGCCACTTCGATGATTGTGGGCAAGATGCTGTAAAGCGAGTACGAGATGAGCGACTGCACGCCGCGCGTACCGCGCTCAATATCGCGCGTCATGCCCCCGGTTTGACGGTCCAAATGAAACCGCAGCGAGAGCGCGTGCAAGTGCCCAAACACCTGCAGCGCGATGCTGCGCGTGGCGCCTTCGGTGGCTTTGGCAAACACCAGCTCGCGCAACTCGGTGAACACGCTGGTGGACAAGCGCAACAGGCCATAGGCCAACAACAAACCCAGCGGCACCACCAACATGACCGTGGCCAAGTCGGGCTGGGGCGTCATGGTGTCGACCAACTCTTTGAGCAAAACCGGCACACCCACGTTGGCCACCTTGGCCGCGACCATGAAGCTCAGCGCCACCGTCACACGCCACTTGTATTCCCACAGGTAGGGAAATAATCGGCTCAGCGTGACCCAATCGGATCGACCGGGGGCCTCAGGGGTGTTGGGGGTGGAGGTGGAATGGGAAGGTCGCATGCAGCAAAATACCGGTAGTTCAGCCATCGATTGTGCCCATGTCCTCAAGTCCCTTGCGCGCCGAGCGCGCCCATGCCCCTTTTGTCGAGCAACTGCCCAGTGACCAAGAGCTGGTGCTCAAGGTCATCCCCATGCCCGCGGACTGCAACGCCAACGGCGATATTTTTGGTGGCTGGGTGATGGCCCAAGTCGACTTGGCTGGCTCGGTGCTGCCCGCGCGCCACGTGCGGGGACGTTACGTGACGGTGGCGGTGAACCAATTTGTGTTCAAGCAACCGGTGCGTGTGGGCGACATTTTGAGTTTTCTGGCGCGCGTGGACCGCATCGGCAACACCTCCATCACCGTGGCCGTCGAGGTCTTCGCTGAACGTTTTTCCGAACAGGGCCGCTACATCAAAGTCACGCAAGCCAACCTGACCTATGTGGCCGTGGACGACAAAGGACGCCCCCGACCCATCGCACCTTGAATGGGCAGCATGCAGCCCCCATCCGAAAAGGCGGGACAATAGGCGGATGGAAATGGTCATCTTCATGGGGCTGGCGGGCCTCATCGCCTTCGTGCAAAAAAACCGCGAACAATCCCGCCGCATCGCTTTGCTGGCCGAGCACCTGCGAGTGCACCCGATTGAAAACCTCATGGGTCAACTCATCGAGGGTTATTTGCGTGCGCTGGGCGAAAGCGACGCTTCGCGCCGCGAATCCATTTGGCAACTGCTGCACAGCCAACAAGCCACGCTGGCCGAACACCTGCAACAACTGCACACGTCCATGGCGCGCAGCGACGCGGCCGCATGGCGCACCAGCCGCTGGCCTTTGGCGCTGCCTTGGATCAACCAGCTCTTGCCCGCCCAGTGTTTTGACTTGCGCGACGTGTTGGCCGTGCACGCCCGCGGCATCGCCGAGGTGCACGCCAACGCCGAGGGCTTGAGCCCCCGTGATCAGGCGTTTCGCATGAGCGCCGAGCTGTTTTTGTTCCAGCACTCTTGCCACTGGTTTTGCCGTTCGCAAGCCGTGGCTTCGGCGCGTTTGGTGATGCGCCACCAAACGCCGCACCAACAGGTGTTGGCTTCGGTGAGCCCCAGCACCCGAGCCGCCTACCAAGCCATCACCGGCTTGTCATAAGCCCGCTACCCGGCTCACAGCCCAGCGAAGTTGGGCTTGCGCCGCTCCATGAAGGCCCCAAACGCCTCTTTGGCGGCTGGTGCGCGCAACAAACGGGCAAAGCTCTCGGCTTCGCGCTCGATGGTCTCGAGCACCGCGGGCAGTTGCGCTTGTTTCATCAAGCGCTTGGTCTCGATCAAGGAAGACAAGGGTTTTTGCGCCAACTTGTGCGCCACCGAATGCGCGTAAGACGCGGCTTCGGTGGGCGGCAACACGCGGTTGACCAAGCCCACTTCCAAGGCCGCCTCGGCCATGAAGGGCTCACCAAGCAACAAGGCTTCGGCCGCGCGGTGGTGGCCCATCATCTGCGGTGCGAGCAAGCTCGAACCAGCCTCTGGGCAAAGCCCCAGGTTGACGAACGGCATGGCAAACGCCGCGTTGTCACCGGCGTAGACCAAATCGCAATGCATGAGCATGGTCGTGCCGATGCCCACCGCCGGGCCACACACGGCCGCCAGCAAAGGCTTGGGGAATTCGGCCAAGGCGCGCAAAAACAAAAACACCGGCGCCGTGGGTTCGGAGGGTGGGTGGTTCAAGAAGTCGGCGATGTCGTTGCCCGCCGAGAACACCGTCTCGTGGCCTTGGAACACCACACAGCGCACCGCATCGTCGGTTTGCGCTTGACGCAAAGACTCGGCCAAGCTCGCGTACATGGCCGATGTGATGGAGTTCTTTTTGTCCAAGCGGTTGAAGGTCAGGGTGCACACACCGCCTTCGGTGTGGTTGAGGATGTCGCTCATGGTCAGACCCTTTCAAAAATGCCGGCGGCGCCTTGGCCCATGCCGACGCACATGGTCACCATACCGTACTGCTTTTGGTGGCGTTTAAGCGCATGTACCACGGTAGCGGCGCGGATGGCGCCGGTGGCGCCCAGTGGGTGGCCCAAGGCGATCGCACCGCCCATGGGGTTGACTTTGGCGGGGTCCAAGCCCAGCGTGTTCATCACAGCCAGCGACTGCGCAGCAAAAGCCTCGTTGAGCTCGAACCAGTCGATGTCTTGCTGGCTCAAACCCGCGTAACGCAGCGCGGCCGGAATGGCCTCGACCGGGCCGATGCCCATGATGTGGGGCGGCACACCGCGGCTGGCGTAACTCACGAAACGCGCCAAGGGCGTGAGGTTGTAGCGCTTGATGGCCGCTTCGCTGGCCAAGATCAATGCGCCCGCGCCGTCGCTGGTTTGTGAGCTGTTGCCGGCGGTGACCGAGCCACGCGCCGAGAACACGGTGCGCAACTTGCCCAAGCCCTCCAAACTGGTGTCGGGGCGTGCGCCTTCGTCCAAATCGATGGTGCGCTCGCGGATGCTCACCTGCGCCGAATCCAAGTCCACGCTGCGGTCTTGCACGGTCACCGGGGTGATCTCGTCGCGAAACTCGCCCGCCTTCATGGCGGCCACGGCACGGGCGTGCGACTGCACCGCAAAAGCGTCTTGGTCATCGCGCGAGACTTTCCATTGCTGAGCGACTTTTTCAGCGGTCAGGCCCATGCCGTAGGCAATGCCGTAACGCTCGATGTCGTCGGTGTTGGCAAAAATCGTGGGCGAGAGGCTGGGCGAGTTGCCCATCATCGGCACCATGCTCATGCTCTCGGTGCCAGCGGCGATCATCACGTCGGCCTCCCCCACGCGGATGCGGTCGGCCGCCATCGCGATGGCCGACAGGCCCGACGCACAAAAGCGGTTGACGGTGATGCCGCCCACGCTGTTGGGCAAGCCGGCCAAGATGGCACCGATGCGCGCCACGTTCAAGCCTTGTTGGGCTTCGGGAATGGCGCAACCACAGATCACGTCTTCAATGGCTTTTGGATCCAAGCCGGGGACTTGTGCCACCGCGGCGCGCAGGGCGTGGGCCAGCAAATCGTCGGGGCGCAGGTGTTTAAAAGCGCCCTTGTGTGAGCGGCCAATGGGGGTGCGGGTGGCCGCAACGATGTAAGCTTCTTGCAACTGTTTCATGGTGACTCCGGGTGTTCAGTTTCTCAAGGGCTTGCCCGTGTTGAGCATGGCCAAAATCCGTTCTTGGGTTTTGGGGTGCACGATCAAAGCGCAAAACGCTTGGCGTTCCAAGGTCATCACATAGGCTTCACTGACCAAGGTGCCGGCATCGACGTCGCCGCCGGTCAACACGTTGGCAATCAAGGTGGCGATGTGGAAGTCGTGTTGGCTGATGAAGCCGCCATCGCGCATGTTCACCAACTGGCCCATGATGGTGGCCTTGACCGAGCGGCCACCCACCGCAAACAGGGTTTGCAAAGGCGGACGGTAGCCGCTGTGGAACAGCGCGCGCGCCTCGTTGGCCGCCACGAACAGCAGTTCGTCTTTGTGCGCCACCACCACATCGGTGGGCAACACATAGCCCAGCTGGCGCGACTCCAACGCACTGGTGCCGACCTTGGCCATGGCCGCGGCCGTGAAGCCTTCGGTCAAGAAGGGCAATAGGTCTTTGCCGCTGGAAGCCTGTGCGCTCTCGGCCGCGCGGCGAGCGATGTAGGTCAGCCCCCCGGCGCCGGGGATCAAGCCCACGCCCACCTCGACCAAACCGATGTAGCTCTCCATGTGCACCACACGGCGTGCGCAGTGCACCGCCATTTCGCAGCCGCCACCCAAGGCCATGCCACGGATCGCGCTGATCACCGGCACTTGGGCGTAACGCAAGCGCAAGAAGGTTTGTTGCATGAAGCCTTCGGCATCTTCCACCGCCGACACGCCCACGGCCATGAAGGCCGGCAACATGGCTTGCAAATCGGCGCCCACGCTGAACGGCTCATCGCCCGACCAAATCACCAAGCCTTCGTAAGACTGCTCGGCCAAGTCAACCGCGGCCATCAGGCCTTCACACACCTCCATGCTGATGGTGTGCATCTTGGTGGTGATGCTGGCGATCAGGACGCCTTTCAAAGCAGGCTCATCGGAGGTCCAGACGCGCAAAGCGCCGTTGTCCATGACCGTGGTGCCGGCTTGTTCAAAACGAGGACCCGCCTCACCCAACAACAATTCGGGGAAGAGCTGTCGGTCGTGCACCGGCAAACGGCGGCGCGGCTCGAAGCGGCCTGCGCTGGGGTTCCAAGAACCTTGTGCGGTGTGAACGCCACCGGCCTCGGCCACCGGGCCTTTGAAGACCCAGTCGGGCAGCGGCGTCTTGCACAAGGCTTTGCCGGCGTCGATGTCCTCTTGCACCATCTTGGCCACGGTGAGCCAACCGGCTTCTTGCCAGAGCTCGAACGGGCCTTGTTTCATGCCAAAGCCCCAGCGCATGGCCAAGTCCACGTCGCGCGCGGTCTCGGCGATCGAGGCCAGGTGCACCGCGGCGTAGTGGAAACCATTGCGCAAAATCGCCCACAGGAACTGGCCTTGCGGGCCTTCGCTGTTGCGCAGCAATTGCAAACGCTCGGCCGCGGGTTTTTTGAGCATGCGGCCATATACCTCGTCGGCTTTTTCACCGCCGGGCACGTAGTCTTGGCTGTCCATGTCAAAGCGCAGGATGTCGCGGCCCACTTTTTTGTAAAAACCGGCCTTGGTTTTTTGACCGAGCTGACCTTTTTCAATCAAGGTCTTGAGCACCTCGGGTGTGCCAAAGCTGCCGTAGAAAGGGTCGGTCTTGGCGCTGAGCGTGTCCTGCAAGGTCTTGATGACGTGGGCCATGGTGTCCAGGCCCACCACGTCGGCGGTGCGGAAAGTGCCGCTGGAGGCGCGGCCCAAACGCTTGCCCGTCAAATCGTCCACCACGTCGTAGGTCAAGCCAAAACGCTCGACCTCGTGCATGGTGCTGAGCATGCCGACCACACCGATGCGGTTGGCCACAAAGTTGGGCGTGTCTTTGGCGCGCACCACGCCCTTGCCCAGTGTGCTGGTGACAAAGGCCTCGATCTGGTCGAGCATGGTCGGTGCGCTCGCCGGTGTCGCGATCAACTCCACCAAGCTCATGTAGCGCGGTGGGTTGAAGAAATGGATGCCACAGAAGCGGGTGCGCAGGGCCTCGGGCAAGGCGTCGCTGAGCGCCGTGATCGACAAACCCGAGGTGTTGGACGCGAGCAAGGTGTGTGCGCCCACGTGAGGCGCGATCTTGGCATAGAGGTCGCGCTTCCAATCCATGCGCTCGGCAATCGCCTCAATGATGAGGTCGCAGTCTTTGAGCTGCGCCAAGTCGTCTTCGTAGTTCGCCGGCACGATGCGATCGGCATCGCTGCTCACCCCCAACGGAGAGGGTTTCATCTTGCGCAGGTTCTCGACCGCACGCAAGACGATGCCGTTTTTGGGCCCCTCTTTGGCCGGCAAATCGAACAGCACCACCGGCACTTTGACGTTGACCAGATGGGCCGCGATTTGCGCGCCCATCACCCCCGCGCCCAAAACGGCGACTTTGCGAACGGTGAAACGAGACATGGTGTTTCCAGAGAGGTGATGAGGCGATGGGTCGGCGGTTTATTCGGTGCGGATCCAAACTTGGGTACGACCCAACAGGGGCGCACCAATGTAGCCACGCATTTCGAGCTTCTTACCGCCATCAATCAAGGTGATGCGGCTCTTGTAGATCTTGCCTTTGTTGGGGTCCAAGATTTCGCCGCCGTCCCAACGCGCTTTGTCGTCGGTGGGCTTGAGGCCACGCAAAATCTGCATACCCAAGATCGGCTTGCCTTTTCGCTCGTCCGAACACAGATCGCATTTCACATCGGGTTTGGTGGCGGGATCGAGGAATTTCTCGATCGTGCCGGTCAATTGGCCATTGGCCTCTTGAATGCGTACGAGCGACTTTTCTTTGCCCGACTCATCGTCGATGGTTTTCCACAGACCCACGGGGGTGCTCTGTGCGCTGGCGAACAGGCTGGCGGTGGCCAGGGCGGTGAATGCAAGGGTCTTTTTGAACATGCGAGTCTCCTTTGGGGTGGTGGTGGGGAACGGGAACTTCAAGCCAGAGCCAGGTCGGTGTCCATCAGGACCTTGCTGCCGGCGCGGGCGCGACGCATCAGTGTCGCGGTTTCGGGGAACAGTTTGGCAAAGTAGAAACGCGCGGTTTGCAGCTTGGCCTGGTAGAAGGGGTCGGTGTTGCCGGCCGCGATTTGTTGCAGCGCGGTCTGTGCCATGCGGGCCCAGAAGTAGCCAAACACCAAGTGACCGGCCACGCGCAGGTAGTCCACCGCGGCAGCCCCCACTTCGTCGGGGTTTTGTAGGCCCTTGAAGCCAATCTCCATGGTGAACTTGGTGATCTGGTCGCCCAGCACCGCCAGCGGGTTGATGAACTCGGCCATTTTTTCGTTCACGCCCTCCTCGGCCACCAAGGCGCCGATGAGCTTGCCGAATTTTTTGAGCGTGGCGCCATTGTTGCCCAAGACCTTGCGGCCCAACAGGTCCAAGCTCTGGATGGTGTTGGTACCTTCGTAAATCATGTTGATGCGGGCGTCGCGCACGTGCTGCTCCATGCCCCACTCTTTGATGAAGCCGTGGCCGCCGAACACCTGCATGCAGTGGTTGGTGGCTTCAAAACCGTTGTCGGTGATGAAGGCTTTGACGATGGGCGTGAGCAGCGCGACCATCTCGCCGCAGTCCTTGCGC
>JBEDCE010000036.1:0-12864 GCA_041176905.1 Pseudomonadota bacterium | reverse complement strand
AGTTCACCCAAGGCACGCTTGTACTCATTGGGGAAGACCTTGACGAACTTGGCCCGTGCGGTGTTCCAGTTGTCCAACAAATCACGGGCGCGCTTGGAGCCCGTCCAACGGTGGTGGTCTTCGAGCATCTTCTTGAGCTGCGCTTCGTCGGTTTGGCCACGGTGCCAGATGGCGCGAGGCAGAGTGGCTTCTTGTTCGGCTGCGGTCAGCACCTTTTCCATGGAAACCATGGCGGTGTTGCACTTCTTGTCGAACTGACCGTCTTCGTCGTACACGTACGCCACGCCGCCGCTCATACCAGCAGCGAAGTTGCGGCCGGTTTTACCCAACACCGCGACGGTGCCGCCTGTCATGTATTCGCAACCGTGGTCGCCTGTACCTTCGACCACGGCGGTCGCGCCCGACAAACGCACAGCAAAACGCTCGCCAGCCACGCCGGAGAAGAACGCCTCACCGCGTGTCGCACCAATCATCACGGTGTTGCCCACGATGATGTTGTTGACCGCGTCGCCACGGAAATCGATGCTGGGGCGAACCACCACGCGGCCGCCTGAGAGACCTTTGCCGGTGTAATCATTGGCGTCACCAATGAGGTACAGCGTGATGCCGTGGCACAAGAACGCGCCAAACGATTGGCCGCCCGTGCCTTCGAGTTGGATGCGGATGCTGTCATCGGGCAAACCTTCGGGGTGCACCTTGGTCACCGCGCCAGACAACATCGCACCGACCGAACGGTTGACGTTGCGGGTCACTTCCATGAACTGCACGCGCTCGCCACGCTCGATGGCGGGCTTGGATTTTTCGATCAACTTTTGGTCGAGGGCTTTGTCTAATCCGTGGTCTTGCGAGGCCACGTGGAAACGGGGCACCTCAGGCCCGACTTGCGGGACGGCCAACAAGCGCGAGAAGTTCAAACCAGAGGCCTTCCAATGCTCGATGCCCGCACGCATGTCCAGCAGGTCGGCGCGTCCAATCATGTCGTCGAACTTCTTGATGCCCAGCTGCGCCATGATCTGGCGCACTTCTTCGGCGATGAAGAAGAAATAGTTGACCACGTGCTCGGGCTTGCCGGTGAATTTCTTGCGCAACTCGGGGTCTTGGGTGGCCACGCCCACGGGGCAGGTGTTCAAGTGGCACTTGCGCATCATGATGCAGCCTTCAACCACCAGTGGTGCCGTGGCAAAACCAAACTCATCAGCGCCCAACAAAGCACCCACCGCCACATCTCGGCCGGTTTTCATTTGACCATCGGCTTGTACGCGAATGCGTCCACGAAGGCCGTTGAGCACCAAGGTCTGCTGGGTTTCGGCCAAGCCGATTTCCCAAGGCGATCCTGCGTGCTTGATCGATGACCAAGGCGATGCGCCCGTGCCACCGTCGTGGCCAGCGATCACCACGTGATCGGCCTTGCACTTGGCCACACCCGCAGCGATCGTGCCCACGCCGATTTCGGCCACCAGCTTCACGCTGATGTCGGCGTGCGGCGCCACGTTCTTCAGATCGTGGATCAACTGCGCCAAGTCTTCGATCGAATAAATATCGTGGTGTGGCGGTGGCGAAATCAAGCCCACACCCGGCACGCTGTAACGCAGCTTACCGATGTACTCCGACACTTTCGAGCCAGGCAACTGACCGCCCTCGCCGGGCTTGGCGCCTTGGGCCATCTTGATCTGAATTTGATCCGACGAAGACAGGTACTCGGCCGTCACACCGAATCGGCCCGAGGCCACTTGCTTGATTCGCGAACGCAGGCTGTCACCGGCTTGCAAGGGCATGTCAACCTCGACCACATCGTCGCCGATGATGGTCTTTAAGGTATCACCCTGCTTGATCGGAATGCCTTTGAGTTCGTTGCGGTAGCGCGCAGGGTCTTCGCCCCCCTCGCCCGTGTTCGACTTGCCGCCGATGCGGTTCATCGCCACCGCCAAGGTCGCGTGAGCTTCGGTGGAGATGGACCCCAGTGACATCGCGCCGGTCGCGAAACGCTTGACGATTTCAGTGGCGGGCTCCACTTCGTCCACCGAGATGGCTTTGGAAGGGTCGATCTTGAAATCAAACAAGCCGCGCAAGGTCAGGTGACGCTTGTTTTGATCGTTGATGATCTGGGCGTACTCTTTGTAGGTGCTGAAGTTGTTCGAACGCGTGCTGTGCTGCAACTTGGCAATCGCGTCGGGCGTCCACATGTGCTCTTCGCCACGGGCACGCCAAGCGTATTCGCCACCAGCGTCCAAACGGTTGGCCAAGACCGGGTCGTCTCCGAACGCAGATTGGTGCATTCGAATGCCCTCTTCGGCCATCTCAAAAATGCCGATGCCTTCAACCCGACTCGGTGTGCCAGTGAAATACTTCTGAACCGTTGGGCTGTTGATGCCAATAGCCTCAAACAACTGTGCGCCGCAATACGACATGTAAGTCGACACGCCCATTTTGGACATGATTTTGGACAGTCCTTTACCAATGGCTTTGACGTAGTTGTACGTCGCCTTTTCGGTGGACAAATCGGCGGGCAAGTCTTTGCTCAGGTCGGCCAAAGTCTCCAGAGCCAAGTACGGGTGAACGGCTTCAGCGCCATAGCCCGCCAACACTGCAAAGTGGTGCACTTCTCTGGCGCTGCCAGTTTCCACGACCAAGCCAGCCGTGGTGCGCAAGCCTTCTCTCACCAAGTGCTGGTGGATGGCCGATAAAGCCAATACAGCGGGTATCGCCACTTGGTTTGCGCCCATCGCGCGGTCGCTGATGATGAGGATGTTGTGGCCGCCTTTGATGGCGTCCACCGCTTCGGCACACAAAGAAGCCAATTTGGCCTCCACACCATCGTGACCCCAAACCAAGGGGTAAGTGATGTCCAAGGTGGCACTTTTGAACTTGCCGTGGGTGTGTGCTTCGATGTTGCGCAGCTTGGCCATGCCCGCAAAGTCCAGCACGGGCTGGCTGACCTCCAAGCGCATGGGCGGATTGACTTGGTTGATGTCGAGCAAGTTGGGTTTGGGGCCCACGAAAGACACCAACGACATCACGATCGCTTCGCGGATCGGGTCGATGGGTGGATTGGTCACTTGCGCGAACAACTGCTTGAAGTAGTTGTAAAGCGGCTTGTTCTTGCTGGAGAGAACGGCCAATGGGCTGTCGTTGCCCATGGAGCCGATGCCCTCTTCGCCGTTGATGGCCATAGGGGCCATCAAAAACTTGATGTCCTCTTGGCTGTAACCAAACGCTTGTTGACGCTCCAACAGCGAAGCAACGTTGGGGGTTTCAGGCAAAGGGGTGACCACGGGCAAGCTGTCGAGCTTGATGCGCACGTTCTCGATCCATTGCTTGTAAGGCTTGTTGTTGGTCAAGCCGGCTTTGAGCTCTTCGTCGTCGATCATGCGACCTTGTTCGAGGTCGATCAAGAACATCTTGCCGGGCTGCAGACGCCATTTGCGGACGATCTTGCTCTCGGGCACGGGCAACACACCCGACTCCGAACCCATGATGACCATGTCGTCATCGGTGATGCAGTAGCGTGAAGGACGCAGGCCGTTACGGTCCAACGTGGCGCCGATCTGGCGGCCATCGGTGAACACGATCGACGCTGGGCCGTCCCATGGCTCGAGCATGGCGGCGTGGTATTCGTAGAAGGCCTTGCGGCGCTCGTCCATCGTGGTGTGGTTTTCCCATGGCTCGGGGATCATCATCATGACCGCTTGGCTGATGGGGTAGCCAGCCATGGTCAACAGTTCCAGACAGTTGTCGAAGGTCGCGGTGTCGGATTGGTCGGCAAAGCTGATGGGGTAGAGTTTTTTCAGGTCGTCACCCAAAACAGGCGAAGACATCACGCCTTCGCGGGCCTTCATCCAGTTGTAGTTGCCTTTGACGGTGTTGATCTCACCGTTGTGCGCGACATAACGGTAAGGGTGAGCCAGTGGCCACTCGGGGAAGGTGTTGGTGGAGAAACGCTGGTGCACCAAACCCAAGGCCGAGACGCAGCGGGGGTCTTCCAAATCGCGGAAGTAGGTGCCCACCTGATCGGCCAACAACAGGCCTTTGTAAATGGTGGTGCGGCTGCTCATGCTCGGCACGTAATACTCTTTGCTGTGCTTGAGCTGCAGGTTTTGAATGGCCGCGCTGGCGGTCTTGCGGATGACGTAGAGCTTGCGTTCCAAGGCGTCTTGCACGATCACATCGTTGCCGCGACCGATGAAGATCTGACGCATGATCGGCTCTTTGGCGCGCACCGTGGGCGACATCGGCATCTCGCGGTTCACCGGCACATCGCGCCAACCCAAGAGCACTTGGCCTTCGGCCAAGACGGCGCGCTCAAGTTCCTGTTCACAAGCCAGCCGCGAAGCGTGTTCTTTGGGCAAGAACACCATTCCCACGCCATATTCGCCGGGTGCGGGCAAGGTCACGCCCTGCTGGGCCATGTCTTCGCGGTACAGCGCATCGGGCAATTGAATCAAGATGCCCGCTCCATCGCCCATCAGGGCATCGGCACCGACCGCGCCGCGGTGGTCGAGGTTTTCCAAAATCTTCAGCGCCTGGCCCACGATGGCATGGCTTTTGTGGCCTTTGATGTGGGCCACAAAGCCCACACCGCAAGCGTCGTGTTCGTTGGATGGGTCGTACAAACCCTGAGATTGCAGTTGTGCTTTGTCGGCAGCCGAGGTCATGGCGCATTCCTCAAAAATTCAGCGGGGTGGTAAGGATACCGCAGCGCAACAAACGCGCCAAGTAAAACAATTGGGGTCAGATTCCAATTTTTTAATGCTTCAACTTAACCTTCGATAAATTGGGGACAGATTAAATGGGCGGCTTTATTGGCTTGAACCCGATGGCTTCGCCAGTTCAAGACTGGGGAATTTTCAAGGGTCGCCCCGCCCGTCCTGGGCTCACGCGCCGTTCGGTCTGCGATTGCAAGCCGCGCTTAAACCCTTCGTCACCCAAGGCCCACCCACTCAGAGTGGCCTGGGTCATTGCACCCACTTGGCTCGCCGGTAGCCCGGCACGAACCAAGTCGGTGTAGGCAGCCTCGCGGTCAAACGGTGTGTTGCCCAATTGCCAATACATCGCGTGGGGTGTGAGGGTTTTGTCGACACGCGCGCCGGTGTAATGGCCATGGCTCGACCAAGGGTGATCGGCTGGATCAGCCACCAGTCCAGCACGAACCGGATTGAGGTCCAAGTACACCATGCACGCCAACAAATGGCGCTCGGTTTGGATCAAACTCGATCGGTAACGACCTTCCCACAGGGTGCCGGTTCGGCCATGTCGCAGGTTGAAATGGCGCACGTAACGCCGACCCAAAGCCTGCATCATCCGGGGCAAAGCCTGATCGCGTTGCGGCGTCAACAGCAAGTGAATGTGGTTGCTCATCAACACGTAGGCGTGCACCTCGACACCGTGCTGCTTGGCCTCTTCAGCCAGCACCGAGAGCATGAACTCACGGTCGGCCACGCTCATGAAAATATCTTGACGGTTGTTGCCGCGCAAGATCACGTGGTGCGGGTAGCCACTCAGGGTGAGTCGGGGAAGTCGGGCCATGTCAACAGCTCAAATGGTCTCTGACCCCAATTGAAGTCGGGCATGTTCACGGCTGGCAAAACGGTCGGTCATGCCCGCCAAATAATCCGCAACAGCCCTTGGCCGGTTGAGTCGTTGGGCATAGGCCACAGGCATTTCTTGGGGCTGGTTCACATACAGCACAAACAAATCATGGACCATGGCTTTGGCGCCATCGGTGTTGTTCATGACCTTCGGGTGGCGGTACAAATTGTGAAACAAAAACGATTTGAGGGCTTGAGACTCGGCGTGCATGGCGGGACTGAACCGTACCAGCGGTTCGGAACGGCGAACCTCATCGACATTGCTGGGTGCCACGCGCAGCAAAGCAGCACGCGTGGCAGATATCACGTCATAGACCTGCTCACTGAGCATGCGGCGAATGGTTTCAAACAGCTGGCGCCGGCTGGCCAAGCCAGGAAATTCAGCGACGGTTTGGGCATGAAAACGCGCGAACAGTGAGACCTCTTGAAGTTGGTCCAGCGTGAGCAAACCCGAGCGCACGCCGTCGTCGATATCATGAGCGTTATAGGCGATGGCGTCGGCCAAGTTGCACAACTGGGCTTCCAAGCTCGGCTGCGTGCCACGCAAAAAACGTGAAGCCACGCCAGCGGGGTCTTGCTGCTCCAACAGCTCGGCGTTTCGGCGCGAACAGTGCTTGAGGATGCCCTCTCGGGTCTCAAAACTGAGGTTCAAACCGTTGAAGGTGGGGTAGCGTTCTTCCAACTCGTCCACCACGCGCAGGCTTTGCAGGTTGTGTTCAAAACCGCCATGCTCGGCCATGCATTCATTCAGTGCATCCTGGCCGGCATGACCAAACGGCGTGTGGCCGAGGTCGTGCGCCAAGGCGATGGCTTCCACCAAGTCTTCGTTCAAACCCAAGGCCCTCGCGATGGAGCGGCCGAGCTGCGCCACCTCCAGCGAATGCGTCATGCGGGTGCGAAACAAGTCGCCTTCGTGGTTCAAGAAAACTTGGGTTTTGTAAACCAGTCGGCGAAAAGCGGTGGAGTGAACGATGCGGTCGCGGTCGCGCTGGTGCGGGTTGCGCACGCTGGAGGCGTGAGCAGGCAAGGGGGGTTCTGCGTGGCGACGGCCAAGGGACTGATCAGGGTCACAGGCGTAGGGTGCAAGTGGCGTCATTGGCCGCAACTTATTGGGCACAACACGCGTCAATGACCTGTGCCACCATGGCATCGGGCGCGCCTCGCACGGTGGCCGACCCAGGCTGGTCGATGAGCACAAATTTGATTTCGCCAGCTTCGGCTTTTTTGTCCACGCGCATGTGGTGCAGGTATTCGTCCGAACCCAGCTTGGGCCCCACGGTGGGCAAGCCTGCGCGCTCAACGAGCGCCGTCAAGCGCGACACAAACGCCTGGTCCACCAAACCCAAGCGCTGCGACAGCTGCGAGGCCATGACCATGCCGCAACCCACGGCCTCACCGTGCAACCAAACACCAAAGCCCAGACCCGCCTCGATGGCGTGGCCAAAGGTGTGTCCAAAATTCAAGATCGCACGGATACCCCCCTCGCGCTCGTCTTGCGCCACAACCCACGCCTTGATTTCACAACTGCGTTGGACCGCATGCGCCAAGGCTTTCGGGTCGCGCGCCAACAGCGCGTCCAAGTTGGTGTCGATCCAATCCAAAAACGCCATGTCAGCGATGGGCCCGTACTTGATGATTTCGGCCAAGCCCGCACTCATCTCGCGCTGGGGCAAGGTTTGCAAGGTGTCGAGGTCGCACACCACGCGTTGCGGTTGGTAGAACGCGCCGATCATGTTTTTGCCGATGGGGTGGTTGATGGCGGTCTTGCCACCCACGGATGAATCGACCTGCGCCAGCAAAGTGGTGGGCACTTGTACAAAGGGCACGCCGCGCATGTAGCAGGCGGCGGCAAAGCCGGTCATGTCGCCCACCACGCCGCCGCCCAAGGCAAACAGCACGGTTTTCCGATCTGCGCCTTGGCCCAACAGCGCGTCAAAAATCAGGTTGAGGGTGACCCAGTCTTTGTGGTTCTCGCCATCGGGCAAAACCACGGTGTGAACCTTCGAGTAGGTGTTGGCCAGCGCGCCTTGCAGGCGTTGGGCATACAAAGGCGCCACCGTGGTGTTGGTGACGATGAGGGCCGCTGAGGCTTTGGGCAAACCGGCCCAAGTAGCAGGGTTCCCGATGAGCTGCTGGCCAATCCAAATGGGGTAGCTGCGCTCACCCAAATCAATGGCCACTTCGACGCGGGGGTGGGTGGGGGTTGTCATGATTTTTAAGCGGCCGTGGGCGAGACGCCCGAAAGCTCCAGTTGCATCACCACCATGTTGACCAAACTGGCCACCGAAGGGCGACCCGTTTCAATGGTGAAGTGGGCGGTTTCTCGGTACAGCGGATCGCGCACCTCAAACAGGTCTTTGAGTCGCTGCAAGGGATCCTCGACCTGCAGCAGGGGCCGGTTGCGGTCGTGGCGCAAGCGACGAAACACCTCATCGGGGGAAGATCGCAAATAGACCACTTGGGTGCGCTGGTGCAAACGCTCTCGGTTGATGGGTCTCAACACCGCGCCACCACCGGTGGAGACAACCGCGGGGCCCTGCGAGGTCAAACCATCGAGCACCTCGGACTCCAAGTCGCGAAAGCGATCTTCGCCTTCGCGCTCAAAAAACTCGCGAATCGAACAACCCAAACGGGTTTCGATGGCGTGGTCAGAATCATGGAACGGCAAGCCCAAACGACGGGCGAGTTGCCGACCGACGGTCGACTTGCCCGAGCCTGGGAGGCCCACCAAGCTGCACAAATAGGTCACAAACGGCCCAAAAAATGGATAGGCCTTCAAGAATAGCACCAATCAACCACCCACCTCGGCCCTGTGCGTGTGCAACACCCGGGGGGTGATGAAGACCAGCAATTCGGACTTGCTGGAAACGGTTTGACGCGATCGAAACAAGGCCCCCAAGACCGGCAGCCGGCCCAAGCCCGGAACTTGGTGCAACTCTTCTCGCTCCACATGTTCAAAAATGCCACCGATCACCACCGTGCCACCGTTTTCAATCAGCACTTGGGTTTGCACGTGTTTGGTGTTGATCGCGATACCGCTGGTGGTGGTCTCGCCCCGGCTGTCTTTGTTGATGGACAGGTCCAGCACCACGTGGCCCTCAGGCGTGATGCGCGGGGTCACCTCCAACTTGAGGTTGGCTTTGCGAAAAGCAATCGCCGTGGCCCCACTGGCGGTGGCGGTTTGGTAAGGAAACTCGGTGCCCTGCTCGATCAAGGCCTTGACTTGATCGGCGGTGACCACGCGTGGGCTGGAGACGATGCGCCCTTTGCCATCGGCCTCCAAGGCCGAGATCTCCAAATTCAAAAATCGGCTCGCTGACGGACTAAACAAAGACAAAGCGACGGTCGCGGCGGCCGCCGAATTGGGGTTGGCGGGTAAATTCACGAATGGCGCAGTGGGAGCCTCACCCTCCACCGGCGTTAGAGAACCGTAGTTCGGGCCCAGGCGTGCTTGGGTCCGACCACCCACCCGAAAATCGGGCACCCCCGCGCCCAAACGAACGCCCAAGGCCTTGCCAAAACTGTCCTCGGCTTCGACGATGCGCGCCTCAATCATCACTTGACGCACCGGGATGTCGACCTGCGCAATCAAGGCGGCCACCCGCTGCAGTCGGGCATCGGTGTCGGTCACAAAGATGTGGTTGCTGCGCGGCTCGGCCATGGCGCTGCCCCTGGCCGACAGCATGCGCGGGGCAGCCCCGGTTTTGTCGCCCGGGGGCAGCAACTGCGTCACGATGTCGGTGGCTTTGGCGTACTGCAAGCGAAACCCTTGAGTGCGCAGGGGCTCGACCGCCTCCAAAGCGAGCGCCGCTTGCAAGCGCAAGGTGTCGCGAGAGACCATTTCTTCGGGTGTGCCGATCCACACCGTGTTGCCCTGCCAGCGCCACGCCAAGCCTTGACTTTGCGCCACCCATTCAACCGCTTGACGCCAAGGTACCGCATCCAGCCGCAAGCTCACGCGACCTTTGACGGCATCGGACATGAGCACATTGAACGGGTGCACCTCGGCCAAGCCTTGCAACACCCCCCGAACATCGGCATCTTGCACCTGCAAACTCACCCCCTCGTTGGGTGGCGATTCAACGGCCCATACCCAACTCGCACTGCACCAGCAGCAGATCACCCACACCCATTGCCGCAAGCTGATCATGACTTACCCCCGCTCTGGTCATCGGACCAATGCAAGACGCGACGAGGGCGTCCGTCCGACGCAGGCGTGGCCACCCACACACCGTCCATGGTCACCTGCACCACCTCGTGCTGCTGAGGACCCAGACGCATCCCCGGCACCACTGCGTGCACCATCCCGTCGACCGCCACCAAGGCCACAACCTGCTGCCCACGCATCCAGCGCCCCACCAAGCGCATCTGAGCCCAATCGGTTTTGGGCCACGGCATGGGCACAACAGCACCGCTGGGTTCGGCAAAGTCCTGACCCGCCAAGGACCAATCAGCCTCCAACTTCACGGCGGGCGCGACGGGCACGGCCGCATGGGCCGACACGATGGACGGTCCACCCTCGGTCAACCAGCCCTTGACCCAAGGCTCCTTCTCAAAAACCAGGGGCCCTGCGGTCGTCGGCAGGGACGGGTCCTCGGGCAAGGCTTGGTGAACCGCCCACTGCGCCTGCCAAGTCACCGAACCTTCGCGCGTACCCTCCATGCGCATGCTCAAGGGTGTGACCCACCAACCCCGTCGAGCGAGTTCACGCCAAAACGCGTCAACGTTGGGCAAGCTGCCTTCACCCTCCAGTGCCACCCTGTGCTGAACATGGTGCGCCGTGGTCTGAACCGATACCGGCTGGATGCGTTGCAGCGTCACGCCCAAACCTTTCGCATGCTCTGGCCACTGCAGCCAAGGCGCTGACTGCGACCAACGCAAGGC
This sequence comes from Pseudomonadota bacterium, assembly GCA_041176905.1. Taxonomy (GTDB): domain Bacteria; phylum Pseudomonadota; class Gammaproteobacteria; order Burkholderiales; family Burkholderiaceae_C; genus Hydrogenophaga. Next base: position 2,395 of record JBEDCE010000036.1, on the reverse strand, counting down.
CGATTGCCAAGCTTGCACGGACTCCCGCACCGCATGCGCCTGCTCGCGCACCGGAGCTTCTCGAACCCAACGGGCTTGTTGCGCCGCGTTGCTTTGTTGCAGGGCCAACAGTTGGGCTTGCTTGGCCTGCAAAGCATCACCAAAACCCAATGCAAGCAGACCCAGACCAAAACCGATAACGGCCACCACCGCCGGCAAGCCCCAGCGCACACACGCGGCGTCTTGTAACCAGCAGCGCCGCACACGACCGCACCACTGGGCCCATACCCAAGATCCCCATGTCATGGCAACTCCTCCCAAGTCAACACGAAACCAATACGGCCATCGGCCCATTGTTGGGACTGCGACACCGCCACCTCACGGTCCACCGGTGTGGGCCGATGGTCTCCGCTGACCAACCACTCGCGCACCTGGTCAAGCCCCTTGGCCTCCCCCGAGACGGTCCATCGCTGGCCCTCTTGCTGCCAATGGGTCCAACGAACACCATGGACAGAGGCGGTGCCCAACCAATGCCACAAGCGCAGCGTGGTTTGGCTTTCATGCCCGACCCTCATCCAGGCTTGGCGCTGCGCTTCCCAGACGGCCCAAACTTGGGTTTGCTTGGCCCATATCGCCTCGCGAGACTGTATGGCTTGGGCATCGGTTTGTGCGACCCGCCAGGCCGATGCCCACACCTGCCGCTGGGCTCGCTCCCAAGACCACGGCAAAAAAGACAGCAGCACACCCAAGATGCCGGCGCTGGCGCAACGCCAGCGGGTGATGGCCCATTGGCGCTGTCGGTGCGCTTGGCGGTGATTGGTCAAATTGATGTCCATCAACGCCACCCCGGGTGCATCGCCAAGCCCAGTGCCAAGGCCCACGCATGGGCGGGCGCATGGGTCTCGAATTCAATCCGACTGGCGAACGGCAAAGGTGCGGCTTGGCAGTTCCAAGCGCGACAAGCCAAGGGCGGATCGACCACCCAACGCTCAGCCCACGCAGCCAAGGCATCACCCGCCCACCACCACTGCATGCGTGACAAGGCGGGTTTTTGGGTTTGGGCCGCACGCACCAAACTCACCAGCGCCGAAGGCATCTGGTCCAAATGGTGAAGATCAATGGACACGTTCTGGCGGTCGTGCCACTGGCCAAGATGCCACCAACCCGTGCACAAAAGCCCTTCGTCGCGCCCGGCCCACCACAGCCAAATCGGGTCCGTCTGCCCCTGCACGCTGGCGCACAGCACACGCTCCAAAGCCAAAGATTGGACATCCAAAATCCGCAACGGTGCCCCTTGTGCTTGTGCCCATTGCTCTCGACCACGCGCCACCGACGTCCTCACACCAGCCACCCACATCAACGCGTCCGAGCCGCAGCCCATTTCTCGCCCCCAGTCCACCACCACATCCGTCATGGGCAAGCCCATGGCCTGCGCCATAAGCGATTGGGCCCAAGTGGGGTGGTCGTCCTCACGACATGCATGCGGCAAGACCAGATTTCGTTCCCAGACCGCACGGGTGGGCAAGGCCAAAGCCAGCGGCAAGCCTTCAAGGGTCTGCCCCCATCGGCCTGTGGCGGTTTCTTTGGACCACTGGCCAGCGCCCACCCACTCAGAAGGTCCACCTTTCGGGTGTCGCAAGCACACCCAACGCACCACCGGCCCATTGTCGTCCACGCCCAACGCCCAATGGCGCTGTGTCCAGCGACGCCAACGTCCCACCACCGACGACCAGGCTTTCATGAGGTGCTCCTTGACGCTGAACGGTCAGCGCCCATGACTTGCATTCCAATCGCCCTTGCGGCGTTTGTCTGCCCTACGGGGCTTTGGGGGGCACAATCTCTGGCCAGTGAAGTGGATTTCTTCGCACAGCTGTATCCAAGTCGCGCAGCAGGCGGCTTTTTATAATGAACGATTCGTCACGATTGCCCGCATGTCACCCAGCCCAACCCAACGCCCCCAAAACAAGCCTTCTGGCAACAGCCACGGCCCCAGCCCGCTGGGGACATTGGGGCGTCTGCTGATGTCTTTGGTGCTCTTGGGTGTGGCGGCGGCTGGGGTCTTGTTTGCCGTGATCGGTATTGCCTTGGCTGTCGCTTACCCCAATTTGCCCGACGTCGACAACCTGATCGACTACAAGCCCAAATTGCCCCTGCGTGTTTTCAGCGCCGAGGGTGATTTGTTGGGCGAATTCGGAGAAGAGCGGCGCAACTTGGTGCCCATCAAAGAGATACCGCCTGTGATGATCAACGCGGTCTTGGCCATCGAGGATGCCCGTTTTTTCGAGCACAACGGCGTGGACTACCGCGGCATGGTTCGTGCAGGCTTGGCCAACTTGGGACAGGCCCGAAGCCAAGGTGCTTCGACCATCACGATGCAGGTGGCGCGCAACGTGTATTTGTCGGCCGAAAAAAGCTA
>JBEDCE010000035.1:0-13022 GCA_041176905.1 Pseudomonadota bacterium | reverse complement strand
AAATTGGCCTGATCACCTTGGTGGGGCTGATCTCCAAACACGGTATCTTGATCGTCGAGTTCGCCAACCAGTTGCGCGAACAAGGCTTGGCGGTGCGCGAGGCGATCACCCAATCGGCAGCCTTGCGTTTGCGCCCGATCATGATGACCACGGGCGCCATGGTGCTTGGCGCGCTTCCCTTGGCCTTGGCCAGTGGCGCGGGGGCTGAGAGTCGACAGCAAATCGGGTGGGTTATTGTGGGCGGCATGAGCGTGGGCACCTTGCTCACGGTGTTTGTGGTGCCAACCATGTACACCTTGCTCTCGCGTCGAAAGTCCTAGGGTTTGGTTGATCGCGCTTGGCGCCCATTCTGGCGCTGGGCCGCTTCGTCCGCGCTGTTCAGGTTGGCAAAGGCATCCAAGCTGGGGTCTTTGTCATCAAAAATGGCCCAAGCCGGCCCTTGCGCTTCGCACCAGTCGGCCACTCGACGACCCCCTTGGTTCAGATAAACATCCAAGCTCGGTAAGAGATCGGTGTGCAGCAGCGCAAACACCGCTTGTGTTCTCAGCCCATCCGCGTGGCGGCTGGCGGCCACGGCCAGGGGTGCGTGGCTTTGGCGCTGGGCCTGAACCAAGGTGTCGATCAAGTTGACGGGAAAGTCGGGCGTGTCGCAGGGCACACTGAGCAGCCACGGCGTGGGGCACTGGCGCAAACCCGTTTGCCACCCCGCCAAGGGGCCTTTGAACGCCTCGGGGTCTTCATCGGGCCACACTGGCCAGCCCCATTGGGCATAGGTGTCGGTGTGTCGGTTGGCGTTGATGGCCATGCCGGCCAAGGCCTCGTGGGGGTGCGCTTGCAAGCGTTGCAACGCCATCAAGGCCAAGGGTGCTTGGTCGACGCAAATGAGCCCTTTGTCTTGCCCACCCCATCGGCTGCCACGCCCGCCGGCCAACACCATGGCCGTGATGGAGCGCGGACCCAGGTGCCAAACGCCCACGTCAGCCGCCGATGTAGCTCATTTCCACCCGGCGCCCTGAGCCGCTGGCATCGGGTGGCAGGCTGGCGCGAAGGGCCGAGTAGCGATCGTCGCGGTTTTGCCAGATCGCGCCAATGGCACTGGCGACCTGTTCGTCGCTGAACTCGCTGCGAATGAGCGAGCGCACATCGTGCCCCTGCGTGGCGAATAAGCACAGGTACAAACGGCCTTCGGTGGACAGGCGAGCACGGTTGCAGTCGCCACAAAACGCCTGAGTGACGCTGCTGATGAAGCCGACTTCACCTTCGCCATCGGCGTAAGCCCAACGCTGGGCGGTTTCACCCGGTGAGCTCGGCGGTAAGGCCACCATGGGCCATTGCGCTTGTAAACGCGCCAAGACTTCGGCGCTGGGCATCACCTCGTCCATGCGCCAGCCGTTGGTGGCGCCAACGTCCATGTATTCGATGAAGCGCAGGGCAATGCCTGTGCCTTTGAAGTGCCGGGCCATGGGCACGATTTGGTCTTCGTTGGTGCCGCGTTTGACCACCATGTTCACTTTGATCGGCCCCAGCCCCGCGGCCTGAGCGGCTTCAATACCGGCCAACACATCGGCCACCGGAAAGTCCACGTCGTTCATGGCCCGAAACACCGCATCGTCCAAACCGTCCAGGCTCACGGTCACGCGTTTGAGTCCAGCGGCCTTGAGCGCGGCGGCTTTTTTCACCAAGAGCGAGCCGTTGGTGGTCAAGGTGATGTCCAGTGGCTGCCCTTCGGTGGTACGCAGGACCGCCAATTTCTCAATCAGCACTTCCAGGTGCTTGCGCAGCAAGGGCTCGCCGCCCGTGAGGCGGATTTTTTGTACACCGTGACCAATGAAGATGCGGGTGAGCCGTTCGATTTCTTCGAAGCGGAGCAATTCACTGTGCGGCAGGTAGGGGTAGTCTTTGTCGAACACGCCCTTGGGCATGCAGTAGCTGCAGCGAAAATTGCAGCGGTCGGTCACGCTGATGCGCAGGTCGCGCAAGGGACGCTGCAAGGCATCGATCAGCAGGCCTTGGGCGGGAACAGGTACGTCGGGAATACTCACGCTCAGTAAGCGCGAGCGCTGATCGACCAAGGGAATCACACGTTCGGACATGGGCTCATTATGCGTCAGTCACTGTGTCCGTTAACAGTTCAAACGCACCCGTTCACGCTCATGACAAGCCAGTGAAGGCCATGAAAAAGGCCCGCCGAAGCGGGCCCCTGTCAAAGCTTGCAAAGAAGATCAGGTGCCGTGAAACTGCATGACCAGCGGCACGATCAACAGCGCCACGATGTTGATGATCTTGATCAGCGGGTTGATGGCCGGGCCAGCGGTGTCTTTGTAAGGGTCACCCACCGTATCACCGGTCACGGCTGCCTTGTGGGCGTCTGAGCCCTTGCCGCCGTGGTGGCCGTCTTCGATGTATTTCTTGGCGTTGTCCCACGCGCCGCCGCCGGTACACATCGAAATAGCCACAAACAGGCCAGTGATGATGGTGCCCATCAGCAAACCGCCCAAAGCCTTGGGGCCCAAGATCAGGCCCACCAGCACCGGCACCACCACGGGCAACAGGCTTGGAATGACCATTTCCTTGATGGCGGCCGTGGTCAGCATGTCAACGGCTTTGCCGTATTCGGGCTTGGCCGTGCCTTCCATGATGCCGGGGATCTCCTTGAACTGGCGACGCACTTCGACCACCACGCTGCCTGCTGCGCGGCCCACCGCTTCCATGGCCATGGCCCCGAACAGGTAGGGGATCAGGCCGCCGATGAACAGGCCAATGATCACCAGAGGGTCGGACAAGTCAAAGCTGATGGCCTTGCCGTAGGCCTCCAGTTTGTGCGTGTAGTCGGCAAACAGCACCAGCGAGGCCAAGCCTGCCGAGCCAATGGCGTAACCCTTGGTCACGGCCTTGGTGGTGTTGCCCACGGCGTCCAGCGGGTCGGTGATCTCGCGCACACTGCTGGGCATTTCGGCCATTTCGGCAATGCCGCCCGCGTTGTCGGTGATGGGACCATAAGCGTCCAGCGCCACCACGATGCCGGCCATGCTCAGCATGGAGGTGGCTGCAATGGCGATGCCATACAAGCCACCCAGCGCATAAGCTGTCCAGATGGCCAGACAGACGAACATCACGGGCCAGGCGGTGGAACGCATGGACACGCCCAAACCGGCAATGATGTTGGTGCCGTGGCCGGTGGTCGATGCTTGCGCGATGTGCTGCACCGGGGCGTATTGCGTGCCGGTGTAGAACTCGGTGATCCACACCAGTGCCGCGGTGAGCGCCAAACCGACCGCGCAAGCCCCAAACAGCCGAATTTGCGCCCCACTACCACCCAAGGCGTTGTCGGGCATCAACCAGGTGGTGACAAAGTAAAAGGCGATCAAGGACAGCACGCCCGAGATGGCCAAGCCTTTGTAGAGCGCAGGCATCACATTGGTCATGCCCGGAGAGGCCTTGACGAAGAAGCAGCCAATGATGGAGGCGATGATGGACACCGCGCCCAAGGCCAGCGGGTACAGCACGGCCTGACCGGGTGCCGCCGAAATCAGCAAGGCCCCCAGCACCATGGTCGCTATCAAGGTCACGGCATACGTCTCGAACAAATCGGCAGCCATGCCGGCGCAGTCGCCCACGTTGTCGCCCACGTTGTCGGCGATCACGGCGGGGTTGCGCGGATCGTCTTCGGGAATGCCCGCTTCCACTTTGCCCACCAGATCGGCCCCCACGTCAGCGCCCTTGGTGAAAATGCCGCCGCCCAGTCGGGCAAAAATCGAGATCAGCGAGGAGCCGAAGGCAAAGCCGATCAGGGGGTTGAGCAAGGTGGCCAGATTTTTGTCGGGCGTGAGGTTGCCGTTGCCCACCAAAAACCAGTAAAAACCGGACACACCCAACAAACCCAAGCCCACCACCAGCATGCCGGTGATGGCACCACCCCGAAACGCCACGTCCAGCGCCGGGCCAATCCCTTTGGTGGCGGCCTGGGCCGTGCGCACGTTGGCTTTGACCGACACATTCATGCCGATGAAGCCACAAGCGCCCGAAAGCACCGCCCCAATCACGAAGCCGATGGCGGTGATGCCATCCAGAAAGATGGCCATCAGGATGGCCAGCACCACGCCGACGATGGCGATGGTTTTGTATTGCCGGGCCAGATAGGCCGCAGCACCATCCTGGATGGCCGCTGCAATTTCCTGCATCCGGGCATTGCCGGCATCTTGAGAAAGGATCCACCCTCGGGCCCAAATGCCGTAAGCCACGGCAATCAAACCACACACGAGCGCCAGAATGAGCGCTGAATTTCCTGTCATCGTTGTACTCCTCGATGGTTGTCGCTGAACAGAGGGGCAACGCACTGGAGACCCCTCCATGGCGTTGCTTCCTCGATCACCGAAACCGGAGAACGATTGGCCAACGGCACATTAAAGAGGATGGATCACGATTTGCGCAAGCCTTGTGAAAGTAAAATGGGGGTTAATCCCTAGTGATCCTCGTTTTTCTTTAACTTTTCACCCCGAGACCTGCAAGATGTCCCTCGATAACGTCACCCCCGGCAGCAAAGCACCCGAGACCTTCAACGTGATCATCGAAATCCCGATGAACGCCGACCCGATCAAGTACGAAGTGGACAAGGAAACCGGTGCCTTGTTCGTGGACCGATTCATGACCACCGCCATGCACTACCCCACCAATTACGGTTACGTGCCCCAAACCCTGTCTGGCGACGGAGACCCGGTGGACGTGTTGGTGATCACCCCTTACGCCTTGCACCCTGGTGTGGTGGTGCCCTGCCGAGCCTTGGGCATTTTGATGATGGAAGACGAGGCCGGTGTGGATGGCAAGGTGGTTGCTGTGCCAACCAGCAAAATTTTGCCGATGTACGACCACTGGCAAGACATCTCGGATGTGAACGCGATGCGCCGCAACGCGATCGCCCACTTCTTTGAGCACTACAAAGACTTGGAAAAAGGCAAATGGGTCAAAGTGCTGGGCTGGGAAGGCAAAGAATCCGCCCACAAGGAAATCCTGGACGGCATCGCGGCTTACAACAAAACCAAGGCCTGAGCCACCAGTTGCAGTTCACCTTTGAAGGTGCCGGGCTTTGGTGGGACCTCGATGCACTCAAGCGGCTTTGAGCGGACTGCGGTCCTGAAGATCGGCCAAATAGCCCGATAGACCCAGCCCTTCGCGTTCGAGGTACCGCCGCACCGCTTCCTCAAAGCCCGGGTGTGCCACCGCATGTGCGCTGGTGGTGCTCACCGGCAGCAAGGCGCGCGCGAGTTTGTGCTCGCCTTGGGCACCCCCTTCGAAGCGCACAAAGCCCGTCTCGATGCACCATTCGATGGCTTGGTAGTAACAAGCCTCGAAATGCAAACAATCGACCCGCTCCAACGCGCCCCAATAGCGCCCATAGGCCACACGGCTGTTGTGGTCGATACCGATGAGGCTGGCGGCGATGTCATGTCCTTCGCGATCGGCCACGATCAGCAGCCAGTGTTCGGCCATCTCGGTGCGCATGGCTTCAAAAAACGCGGGGGTGAGGTAGGGCGCGTTGCCGTGTTCGAAGTAGGTTTGTTGGTAGCAGCGCAGAAAGAACGCCCAATCGTCGGCGCTGATCTGGGCGCCTTCGATGCGGCGAAAGCGCACACCAGCATCCTGGACTTTGCGCCGCTCTTGGCGAATTTTTTTGCGTTTGTCTTGCTGTAACTGCGCCAAAAAATCATCGAAGTCGGCGTAGGGCGACAAACCGCGGTTGTGCCAATGGAATTGCACCGTGGTGCGCATGGCCATGCCGGCGTCGCGGCAGGCTTGGGCGTCTTCATCGGAGACGAACAAGAGGTGCAGGGACGAGAGCTCTTCTTGGCGCATGTGTTGCAAGAGCGCTTGAACCAAGGCCGCACGGGCTTGCGCGTCCACCGCCAACAGGCGAGGTCCCGGTACGGGCGTGAAAGGCACGGCCACCAAGGCCTTGGGGTAGTAATCCAAGCCGTGCTCGGCATAAGCGCGGGCCCAAGCCCAGTCGAACACGTACTCGCCGTGGGAGTGGTTCTTGAGGTAGAGCGGGCAGGCCGCCACCAATGTGGGTCCTTGCCACAGCGTGATGAACTGCGCTTGCCAGCCGGTCTGGGCGCAGGCACTGGCGCTGCGGTGCAGGGCAGCCAAGTAGGCGTGGCGCATGAACGGGCTGCGCGTGGGGCTTTGGGCGAGTAGCGCGTCCCAAGCCTCGGCATTGATGGCCAGCGGTGAGTTCAACACCCGGGTGACATAATCCGTTGCAGTCAATTTTGTTTGCCTTTTTCAGCGACGCTGGCCAATTCCATGACGCTCAACATTTGTGTGGCCCAACTCAATTTGGTGGTGGGCGACACGGCGGGCAACGCCCGCCAAATCATCGATGCCGCGCACACCGCGCACGCCCAAGGCGCCCAAGTTTTGCTCACGCCCGAACTGGCGGTGAGCGGCTATGCGGCCGAAGACCTCTACCTGCGCCCCAGTTTTCTGGACGCATGTGATGATGCCCTGAAAACCATCGCCTTGCAGACCGCAGGGCTGAGCGGTTTGCACATCGTCGTGGGCCACCCGCAACGCACATCGGTGGCCGCCACCAAAGACCGCAGCGTCTCGGTGCCCGCGCTGATCAACGCAGCCAGTGTGCTGAATGAAGGTCGAACCACCTTGACCTATGGCAAACGCGAGTTGCCCAACTACCAGGTGTTCGACGAGCGCCGATACTTCGTGCCTGAACAGGGTGATGCTGTGTTTGAGGTGTTTGACAGCCAAGGGCAATCGGTGCGGGTGGGCCTGCTCATTTGTGAAGACGCTTGGTTCGACGCGCCTGTGATCACCACTTGTGCGGCCGGCGCCCAGCTGCTGGCGGTGATCAACGCCTCGCCGTTTCACGGCGGCAAAGGTGCCGAGCGCGAGCAGCGTTTGGCTGAGCGGGTGCGCGCCGTGGCGGTGCCGCTGGTTTATGCCCATTTGGTGGGCGGTCAAGACGAGGTGGTGTTCGACGGCTGCAGTTTTGCGCTCGATGCTCAGGGCCATGTGGTGGCCCGTGCGCCAGCGTTTGAAACGGCCTTGATGTCGGTGTCTTGGGTCTTGCACGAGGGCCGCTTGAGCCCGTTGCCGTCGACCGTGGTGCCCCACCCCGATGCCGATGAAGACCTCTGGCGTGCGCTGGTCATGGGCGTGCGCGATTACGTGCAAAAAAACCGCTTCCCTAGTGTGCTTCTGGGCTTGTCCGGGGGCATCGATTCGGCCTTGGTCTTGGCCATCGCGGTGGATGCCTTGGGCCCCGATCGCGTGCGCACGGTCATGATGCCGTCGCCTTACACGGCCGACATCTCTTGGATCGATGCCCGCGACATGGCGCAGCGCTTGGGTGTGCGTTACGACGAAATCGGTATCGAGCCGACTTTCTTGGCGCTGCAGTCGGCATTGGCGCAAGACTTCGCGGGGTTGCCCGCCGATACCGCCGAAGAGAATTTGCAAGCCCGCATCCGCGGCACGCTGCTCATGGCCTTGTCCAACAAATTCAGCGCTTTGGTGCTCACCACCGGCAACAAAAGCGAGATGGCCACCGGCTACTGCACGCTGTATGGCGACATGGCTGGTGGTTTTGCGGTCATCAAAGATGTGCTCAAAACGGCGGTGTTCCGTTTGGCCCGCTGGCGAAATGAGCACGATCCTTTTGGTACGGGCGCACAACCCATTCCCGAGCGCATCATCACCCGTCCGCCCAGCGCCGAGTTGCGCCCCGATCAGCAAGACCAAGACAGCTTGCCGCCCTACGAGGTACTCGACGCCATCATTGAGCGTTACATGGAAAACGACCTGAGCCCCAGCAGCATCGTGGCCGAAGGCTTTGACGCTGAGGCGGTGGCGCAAGTGGTACGCCTCATCCGCATCAACGAGTACAAGCGCCGTCAAGCGCCGATCGGCGTGCGCGTGACCCACCGCAGCTTTGGCAAAGATTGGCGCTACCCCATCACCAGCCAATACCGAGCGTGACGCTGGGACTTGGCCCCCGTGGTACATTTTTTCTCTCTGTTCGTTTGCCCCATGGAGTCCCTCGCATGAAACAAATCACCGCCGTCATCAAACCGTTCAAGCTTGAAGAGGTACGCGAAGCTTTGGCCGAACAAGGTGTGACGGGTTTGACGGTGACCGAGGTCAAAGGTTTTGGCCGTCAGAAAGGCCACACCGAGCTCTACCGCGGTGCTGAGTACGTGGTGGACTTTTTGCCCAAGGTCAAGCTGGAGGTGGTGGTCAAGACCGACGATGTGGACCGTTGCGTGGAGGCCATCATCAAGGCAGCCCACACTGGCAAGATTGGCGACGGCAAGATCTTCATCACACCGGTGGAGCGCGTGATCCGCATCCGCACCGGCGAGCAAGACGAATCCGCGGTTTGAGCTTCAGACCTGTGGGCTGATGCCTTTGGGTGCGCAGCCTGCGGCTTGCACCAATTGCTCGGCCAGTGGGATCGGGTGGGTGTCCACCCGAATCAGGTCCATTTGAGAGTCGTTCATGAAGCCTTCGCGTACCGAGCCGTTCAAGAACGTCAGCATCGCGTCGTAATAGCCGCCCAAGTTGAGCAGGCCCACGGGTTTGTCGTGGTAGCCCAACTGGCGCCAAGTCCAGACCTCAAAAAACTCTTCGAAGGTGCCAATGCCTCCGGGCAGGGCCATGAAAGCGTCGCTGCGCTCGGCCATGATGCGTTTGCGCTCGTGCATGGTCTCGACCACCAAGAGTTCATCGCAGTCGTGGTTGGCCCATTCGCGCTCCACCAAGGAGCTTGGGATCACACCGACCACGCGCCCGCCGCTGTGGCGTGTGGCTTCGGCCGTCAGACCCATCAAACCGTTGCGTCCGCCACCGTAGACCAACTGACCACCATGCGAGCCGATCCATTGGCCGAGGGCTTGAGCCGCCGCGGCGTGTTGGGGATCAACGCCGGGGCGTGAACCGCAGTAAACACACAAAGAAAAAGCGGGCCCTCTCATGTGGGCTTGCTGGTTTTTTTGCGTTTGGGTGGCTCAGGCGGCTGGTGGTGCACCAAGCGCGTGCCGGCCCAGGCATCGTGCCAAAACTGGCGTTCGCGGTGGAAACGCGCCAGCAAGGCCCACACCAAAACCCAGCCTATGGTCAAGACCGTGATCTCACCCCCGGGTAAATTGAAGTAATCCCCTACCGCCAAGGGCGGCAAGAACCAGATCCAAGACAAAAAGTAACGCACCAGCGCTCGACCTTGGCTGATGGTGTTGCCTTCTCGATCCACCACGCGGATGAACCAGGTCTTCATGGCCAGGGTTTGGCCCTTGGACCAAAACCAAGTGAAGTAAATGCCGAACACCAAGAACAAAAACGCCTGTTGTGCGTGGCGGTTGTCCAAGGCGTGGCGGGTTTGTGTCAAGGTCGAAAACAAATACCCCGCGATGAAGACCACGCCAAAAAGCAGCATGCCTTCGTAGAGCCAGCAGGCCAAGCGGCGAGGCAATGTCGGGATCACCAAGGGTGTGGCGGGTGCGGTTGAGGGTGAGGCTGTCGGTGCGTTCATGGGGGGAGATTGTCGCACCGTGCCATAATGCGAGTTGCATTTGAAATCAAAACGGCAAACGGGCCAAGGTCCGGCGGATTTATTGTTCTGCCCATGTCCATTGGTCTTAAGTCCCGAGTCCGCCCCACAAGGGTTGGCACAAGGGGCACCCAAGGTTTTTCGTTAGAGAAATTCTCAAAAGGTTCATCATGGAAATCAACAAAGCTGAAATCGCCAGCGCGGCTGCCGCGTCCCCCTCTCCACAGCACCCCGAATTGCGCGGTGCAGAAATCCTCGTCAAGGCCTTGCAAGAAGAGGGCGTGAAATACGTCTGGGGTTACCCCGGCGGCGCTGTTTTGCACATCTACGACGCGGTCTTCAAACAAAACCAGTTTCAGCACATCTTGGTGCGCCACGAGCAAGCGGCGGTGCACGCCGCTGACGGCTACGCTCGCGCCACCGGTGATGTCGGTGTGTGCTTGGTCACCTCTGGCCCCGGCGCCACCAATGCCGTGACCGGCATCGCCACCGCCTACATGGACAGCATCCCCATGGTCATCATCAGTGGGCAAGTGCCCACGGCGGCCATCGGTTTGGATGCCTTCCAAGAGTGCGACACCGTGGGCATCACACGACCCATCGTCAAACACAACTTCTTGGTCAAAGACGTGCGCGACATGGCCGAGGTCATGAAAAAAGCTTTCCACATTGCGCGCAGCGGCCGCCCTGGCCCCGTGCTCGTGGACATCCCCAAGGACGTCTCCTTCAACAAAACCCCTTACCTGGGCTACCCAGACAAGGTGGAGATGCGCTCCTACAACCCGGTTCGCAAAGGCCATGGTGGCCAGATCCGCAAGGCCCTGCAACTCTTGCTCAGCGCCAAGCGCCCCTACATCTACACCGGTGGCGGGGTGCTGCTGAGCAACGCCACCAACGAGTTGCGCACCTTGGTCGACATGCTGGGTTACCCCGTGACCAACACCCTGATGGGTTTGGGCGGCTACCCCGCCACCGAGCCCAAGTTTTTGGGCATGTTGGGCATGCACGGCACGATCGAGGCCAACAACACCATGCAAAGCTGCGATGTGTTGCTGGCCGTGGGCGCCCGTTTTGACGACCGTGTGATTGGTAACCCCAAGCATTTCGCGCAAAACGAACGCAAGATCATCCACATCGACATCGACCCTTCCAGCATTTCCAAGCGCGTGAAGGTGGATGTGCCGATCGTGGGCGATGTCAAAGACGTGCTCACCGAGCTGATCGCCATGATCAAAGAGTCGCAGCAAAAACCCGACGCGCAAGCGCTGCAGGCTTGGTGGGCGACCATCGAAGGTTGGCGTTCGCGCAACTGCTTGGCTTACGATAAAAGCAACCCCGACGTCATCAAGCCCCAGATGGTCATCGAAACCTTGTGGAACATGACCAAGGACGCTGATGCTTACATCACGTCCGACGTCGGTCAGCACCAAATGTGGGCGGCCCAGTACTACAAGTTCAATGAGCCGCGTCGCTGGATCAACTCCGGTGGTCTGGGCACCATGGGCGTGGGCATTCCTTATGCCATGGGCATCAAACTGGCCAAACCCGAGAGCGAGGTCTACTGCGTGACCGGAGAAGGTTCGGTGCAAATGTGTATTCAAGAGCTGTCGACTTGCTTGCAATACAACACCCCCATCAAGGTGGTGTCGCTCAACAACCGCTACTTGGGCATGGTGCGCCAGTGGCAAGAGATTGAGTACGAAGGCCGTTACAGCAACAGCTACATGGACGCCTTGCCCGACTTCGTGAAGTTGGCCGAAGCCTATGGCCATGTGGGCATGCTGGTGGAGAAACCCGAAGATGTGGAGCCCGCTTTGCGCGAAGCCCGACGTCTGAAGGACCGCACGGTGTTCTTGGACATTCGCACCGACCCGTCTGAAAACGTCTTCCCCATGGTCAAAGCGGGCAAGGGCATCACCGAAATGTTGCTTGGATCTGAAGACCTCTAAACTCCTTGGCTCGCCCTTTGGGGTGAGCTCCTTTTTGACGAATCTATTTGCAGCCAAGCCTGCGCATTACCGTGCGCAGGGGAGGGCTCAGAGAAGAGGAATCCCATGAAACACATCATTGCTGTCTTGCTGGAAAACGAAGCCGGGGCCTTGTCCCGCGTGGTGGGGTTGTTTTCGGCCCGTGCTTACAACATCGAGTCGCTCACCGTGGCGCCGACCGAAGACCCCAGCCTCTCGCGCATGACCATCGAGACCAATGGGTCCGATGAAGTCATCGAACAAATCACCAAACACCTCAACCGTTTGATCGAAGTCATCAAGGTCGTGGACCTGACCGAAGGACCTTACACCGAGCGTGAGCTCATGATGGTCAAGGTCCGCGCGGTGGGCAAAGAGCGCGAAGAAATGAAGCGCATGGCCGACATTTTCCGAGGCCGCATCATCGATGTGACCGACAAGAGCTACACGCTCGAACTCACCGGCGACCAAAGCAAAAACGACGCGTTTTTGGAAGCCATCGACCGCACCGCCATTTTGGAGACGGTTCGCACCGGCGCCTGTGGTATCGGCCGAGGTGAGAGAATACTGCGCGTTTAACACCCACCCACCCCTGATTTCAACCGGAGCTAAAAATGAAAGTTTTCTACGACAAAGACTGCGACCTGAGCCTGATCAAAGGCAAGACCGTCGCCATCCTGGGCTACGGCAGCCAAGGCCATGCCCACGCACAAAACTTGAACGACAGCGGCGTCAAAGTCGTGGTTGGTCTGCGCAAAGGTGGCGCTTCTTGGGACAAAGTCGGCAAAGCCGGCTTGAACGTGATGGAAGTCAACGACGCCGTCAAGGCCGCGGACGTGGTCATGATCTTGTTGCCCGACGAGATGATCGCCGAGGTCTACAACAACAACGTGGCCCCTCACATCAAGAAAGGCGCTTCGTTGGCTTTTGCTCACGGCTTTAACGTTCACTACAACCAAGTCGTGCCCCGCGCCGACCTGGACGTCTGGATGGTCGCGCCCAAGGCCCCTGGCCACACCGTGCGCAACACCTACACCCAAGGCGGCGGCGTGCCCCATTTGGTTGCCATCCACCAAGACAAGTCCGGCAAGGCCCGTGATTTGGCCCTGTCCTACGCCATGGCCAACGGTGGCGGCAAGGCTGGCATCATCGAGACCAACTTCAAAGAAGAAACCGAAACCGACCTGTTCGGCGAGCAAGCCGTGCTGTGCGGTGGCGCGGTGGAATTGGTGAAGATGGGTTTTGAGACCTTGGTCGAAGCTGGCTACGCCCCTGAGATGGCTTACTTCGAGTGCTTGCACGAGTTGAAGCTGATCGTCGACCTGATCTACGAAGGCGGCATCGCCAACATGAACTACTCGATCTCCAACAACGCGGAGTTCGGTGAGTACGTGACCGGTCCTGAAGTGATCAACGAAGAGTCCCGCAAAGCCATGCGCAACGCTTTGAAGCGCATCCAAAACGGTGACTACGCCAAGATGTTCATCCAAGAAGGT
>JBEDCE010000034.1:0-13074 GCA_041176905.1 Pseudomonadota bacterium | reverse complement strand
CCACATTGAGCGACTCCTCTCCGCCGGGCTGGCCGATGCGCACCCAGCGGGAGGCACGCTCGGCCAAGGCCTCTCCCACGCCCTGCCCCTCGTGGCCCAACACCCAAGCGCAGGGCCAAGGCAGCTGGGTTTGGTGCAGCCAATCGCCTTGGTGTGAGCTGGTCAAGACCAAGGGCACCTGCAGGCCTTGGAGGTCTTCGACCGACAAGGACTCGATCAAACGCAGGCCAAAATGCGCCCCCATGCCCGCCCTCACCACCTTGGGCGACCACAAGGCGGCAGTGCCGCGCAGGGCCAGCACTTGGCGAAAACCAAACGCCGCGGCGCTGCGTAAAACCGAGCCCACGTTACCGGCATCTTGCAAACGGTCAAGGACCACCGTGGGCACATCGGACAGCAAGGTTGGGGCCTCGGGCAAGCGCCAAACAAAACCCATGCCCGCAGGCGACTCCAAACCGCTGACCGTGGCCATCAAACGATCGGGCACGGTGTGCACCACCGGTGCTGCGCGGCGCAAGCGCTCGTCGGCTTGTGGCCAGTGCGACTCGGTAAAAACCGCTATCTCTGGCACTTGCCCGCGATCGAGCAGCGCTCGGCACAGGTGATCGCCCTCCAACCAAACACGGTCGATTTTTCGGTAGGCCGTGCTGTCACTGGACAACAAGCGCAGTTGCTTGAGCAAGGGATTGTCTTTGGAGGTGATGGGACTGGGTTCGGTCATGACAGGCGCTCAAGTTGGGGAGCGCACGGCCAACCAGGCTTGAGCGACCGGGGCAAAGGATCTGCGGTGCTCCGACAAAGGGCCCAAGGACTGGAGGGCCGCGAGGTGCTCAGCAGTGCCGTAACCCTTGTGGCGGTCAAAGCCATAACCGGGGTGTTTTTGGTGCAAATCCATGAGCAAACGGTCACGCGTGACCTTGGCCAAAATGGAGGCGGCCGAAATGGCAGGCACCACCGCGTCACCGCCCACGATCGCTTCAGCCAACACATCCAACCGAGGCAATCGGTTGCCATCCACGAGCACCTTGTTGGGCTTGAGGCGCAAGCCTTGCACGGCACGCTGCATGGCCAACATCGTGGCCTGCAAGATGTTGAGTTCATCGATCTCGGTCGCCGAGGCTTGAGCGATGCTGCAACACAGCGCTTTGGCCAAAATCTCGTCGTACAAGCGCTCGCGACGCAAAGCGGTGAGTTTTTTCGAGTCGGCCAAGCCCACGATGGGCATCTTGTCGTTGAGGATGACCGCAGCGGCCACCACCGGCCCACAAAGGGGCCCACGACCAGCCTCATCCACACCGGCCACCAAGCCCGGCGTGTACCATGCCAAAGGCGCTTGTTCAGCGCGCCAAAACGGTTTGGATCGCATCGGTGGACAACGCAACGGTGTCGCGGGTGAGGGTTTGGTGCAAGTCGGTGAAACGCTGGGCCAAGGCTTGTGTTCGTTCGGGCGCATCGAGCCAAGCCAACACCGATTGTGCCAAGGCCTGCGGGGTGGCCGCGTCTTGCAACAACTCGGGCACCACCCATTCACCACACAAAATATTGGGCAAGCCCACCCAAGGTTGCAATTGTTTTCGCCGCATGATCTGCCACGACAGGGCGTTCATTTTGTAGGCGATCACCATTGGGCGCTTGAAGAGCGCGGCTTCCAAGGTCGCGGTGCCGCTGGCGATCAGGGTCACATCGCAGGCCGCCAACACCGCGTGCGACTGGCCGTCAACGATGAGCAAGGCCGAGGCCAAGCGCTCAAAACCTGCTTGACGCGCCGCGGCTTCAATGGCCGCACGCAGGCCGGGAATGGCCGGGACCACAAACTTCAAATCGGGGCGCTCGCGCAAGGCCAAAACCGCCGCTTCAAAAAACACGCGTGCGAGGTACTGAACCTCAGAGACACGTGAACCCGGCAGTATCGCCACCACGGTATCCTCGATCGAGAGACCCAAGCGGACGCGGGCTGCGGCCCGATCGGGCTGCATGGGGATGGTGCTTGCCAAAGGGTGGCCCACATAGGTGCTGGCGATGCCGTGCTGCGCCAAAAGCTCGGGCTCAAAAGGAAAAATGCACAGAACATGGTTTGTGCTTTGGCGAATCGTGTGGACCCGATCGGGACGCCAAGCCCAAATCGAAGGGCAGACAAAATGCACCGTCTTGACACCCTGCGCTTTGAGATCGGCCTCCAGCGAAAGGTTGAAGTCGGGCGCATCGACACCCATGAAGAGGTCTGGACGGGGCCCGCTGAGCAAACGCCGACGAAGCTCTTTCCGAATGCCCACGATGCCGCGGTAGTGACGCAGCACCTCCCAGTAGCCACGCACCGCGAGTTTTTCGCTCGGCCACCAAGCCTCAAACCCTTGTTCGACCATGCGAGGCCCGCCAATACCTGCGCTGCGCAGGCCCGGCCAACGCGCCTGAAAGCCCTGCAAGAGCAAACTCGCCAAGAGATCGCCAGAGGTTTCCCCGGCGACCATTGCAAACAAACGTGGGTCCACGGTGATGGCCTGTGCTCAGCGCACGATGCCGCGCTGGCTGCTGGCCGACTGCTTCAAGAAAGCCAGCATCGCATCCACATCGGCAGCTGATTCGGGGGTGCTGGTTTTGATGGCCTCAATGGCCTCGCACGATTGCGCCAAGGTCAGGCCGTCGCGGTACAGGGCTTTGTGCATGGCTTTGACCGCTGATATGCGCTCGGGGCCAAAGCCGCGGCGGCGCAAACCTTCGAAGTTCATCGAGCGCGCCCCCGCGGGTTGGCCCTGGCACATCACATAGGGCGGCACATCGGCAAACAGCAAAGAGCACATCGCCGTCATGGCGTGAGCACCGATGCGCACAAATTGGTGCACCACGGTAAAGCCGCCCAAAATGACCCAGTCGTCGACCACCACATGGCCCGCGAGTTGCGAGTTGTTGGCGAAAATCGTGTGGTTACCCACCAAACAATCGTGGGCCAAGTGCACATAGGCCATGACCCAGTTGTCGTTGCCCAAACGCGTGATGGCGCCACCCGTGGGAGACCCAATGTTGAAGGTGCAAAACTCACGGATGGTGTTGCGGTCACCAATGACCAGCTCACACGGTTCACCCGCGTATTTTTTGTCTTGTGGAATCGCGCCCAAGGAGTTGAATTGGAAGATCCGGTTATCGCAACCCATCGTGGTGTGACCCTCGATCACACAGTGCGCACCGATGGTGGTGCCCGCACCAATCCTCACGTTCGGGCCGATGACGGTGTAGGGGCCGATCGTGACCGTAGCGTCGATCTGGGCCTGCGGATCAACCACCGCCGTGGGGTGAATCAAGGACACAGCGCGTTCCTTCCGATCAAGCGATGGTGCGCATGGTGCACATCAACTCGGCTTCACAAGCGATCTCGTCGCCCACGCGCGTGGTGCCTTTGAATTTAAAAATACCCGACTTCATGCGCTCCAAGCTCACGTCCATGACCAACTGATCACCCGGCTCCACAGGGCGCTTGAAACGCGCACCATCGATGCCCGCGAAATAGTAAATCGTTTTGTTGTCGGGCGTGACGCCCAAGGTGTCAAAAGCCAAGAGGGCTGCGGCCTGCGCCATGGCTTCGAGCATCAAGACGCCGGGCATGACGGGGCGGTGCGGAAAATGACCCACAAAAAACGGCTCGTTGATGGTGACGTTTTTCAAGGCCTTGATGCGCTTGCCCTTCTCCACCTCCAGCACGCGATCAACGAGCAAAAACGGATAGCGGTGCGGCAGTTGTTTGAGGATTTCGTGGATGTCCATCATGGTTCTGAAGGTGTTGATTGATTGGAAGGCAAGGACCGCTCCAAGGCAGCGAGGCGTTGGCGCAAGCGGTTGAGCTGCTTGAGCGAAGCCGCATTTTTTTCCCAACTCGCATTGTCGTCGATGGGAAAGATGCCGCTGTAATGACCGGGCTGCGCAATCGAGCGCGTGACCACCGATGCGGCAGAGATATTCACCCGATCGGCGAGTTGCAAATGGCCCAGGACCACCGCACCGCCACCCACCGTGCAATGCGCACCGATCGTGGCGCTACCGGCCACCCCGACACAACCGGCCATGGCCGTGTGGGCGCCGATGCGCACGTTGTGTCCGATTTGAATCAGGTTATCGAGCTTGACACCGTCCTCGATCACGGTGTCGTCGAGCGCGCCGCGGTCGATGCAGGTATTGGCGCCAATTTCCACGTCGTTGCCGATGCGAACCGCACCGAGCTGCTCGATCTTTACCCATTGGCCTTGGTGCGGCGCAAAGCCGAAGCCGTCGGCACCGATCACCACACCCGCATGCACCACACAACGTTCTCCCAAACTGCAATGGTCGCCGACGGTCACGTGGGGGGCCAAACGGCTGTTTGCACCAATGCGGGCATTCAAGCCCAACACGGTGTGGGCACCCAAGACCACGCCATCACCCACATCAGCTCCGGCTTGCACCACAACAAAAGGCCCGATGTTCACCCCCGAGCCGATCTTGGCCGCTGAGTGAATGCTCGCACTGGCGTCGATGGTCGGTGTTTGGGATTGTCGTTGCTGCGCTCGCCACCACTGCGTGAGGTGCGCAAAATACAAATAGGGGTCGTCGGTGACGATGCAGGGGCCACGCTCAGCCGCTGTGGCCTCCAATGCGGGTGAAACGATCAGGGCCGCCGCCTGTGTGGTGGCGATGCGCGAGGCGTATCGCGCGTGAGACACAAAAGACAAAGCCTGAGGATCGGCCGTCTCCAGGGGCGCCAAGCGCGTGACCTTCACTTGGCCATCACCCTGCAAGCGACCACCCAAGGCCGCCACCAGCGAAGCCAAAGTGACCATCACCACGCGAAAAACCCCATCATTTACCGCTGGCCATGCGCTTCATGACCGCTTCGGTGATGTCCAAGCGGGGGTTGATGTAGGCCGCTTCTTGAACGATCAGATCGTATTTTTCAGCGGTCGCAACCTGTTGGATGCTGCGGTTGATGCGCTCGATGAGCGCTTGGGTCTCTTCGTTGCGACGCAGACCCAAATCCTCTTGCAAGGTGCGCTGGCGTCTCTGCAAATCACGCTCCTGTTCGGCCAATTGGCGTTGGGATGTGAGTCGCTGCGACTCGGACAGGGTAGGTGCATCGCGTTCGAATTTTTGAGCAGCGGCTTGAAACTCCGCACCAGCGGCTTTGAGGTCGCGGTCGCGCTTGGCAAACTCTTGTTGCAACTTGGCCGTGGCGGCCTTGGCGGGTTCGGAATCTCGCATCAATCGGTCAACATTCACAGCGCCGACCCGCAGCTCTTGGGCAAAAACGGGCGTGAGGGCCAAGGCAAAGCCCAGACCAGCAGCCAACAAGGGTTTAAGCATGGAGTTCATTAGAACGATGTCCCGATTTGAAATTGAAAGTTTTGAAGGCGATCGCCCTCTTTTTTAAGTATGGGCTTGGCCCAAGCAAAACGCAACGGCCCAACCGGCGAAATCCAACTCAAACCCAAGCCCACCGATGAGCGAAATTCGTCTGATGCAAAGGTTTGACGAACGCCATTGACATCACCCAAGACGGTACCCAAATCATAGAATCCGAACAAACGCAGGGTTCTGTCGTTGCCAGCGCCCGGGAACGGCGTGATGAATTCCGCGTTGAACTGAACTTTGCGGTCGCCACCCAAATTGATGAAGTTGGTCGTTTCTAGACCATTGACGTCCAAGGTGTTGGAGCGCCCGCCAAAAGAGCCCTGCTCAAATCCGCGGACCGAACCGAGACCACCACCAGAAAAATTCTTGAACAGGGGGAATGCTTTCCCACTGGCGCCCTGACCCCAACCCAACTCGGTGTTGAAGGCCAAGGTGTATTTTTTGCTCAGCGGTATGTACTGCTGGAATTGGTAACTGGTTTTGAGGTAACGCACATCACCAGCCACACTCCATTCGGCGTTGAGTCGCTGCAAACGCCCCTCACTGGGCACCAAGGCGCTGTCGCGCGAATCACGCCCCCAACCCAAGGTCAAAGGCAAGGCGGTGCTGCGCGTGCCGAATTCATCGGTGTAATTCCTGTACGCGACGGGCAAACCCGTCGTGGTGTTGATTTCAATCTGTGTTTGTTCTGCACCAGCGCCCAAAAAGATGGTGTCGCTCTCGCTCAATGGAAAACCAAAACGCACCGCGGCCCTTGGCGTGATCAGTCGGTACCCCTCGCCCTGGGTATTGAGCGGGCTGCTGGTGGTGTATGACAAATCGAAAGTGCGCGAGACACCGTCCGCCGTGAAATAGGGGTTGGTGGTGCTGAGCACCGCCTGCTCGTTGAAGTCGCTGGTGTTGACGTCCAAGGCCAAATAGTTACCCGTGCCGAAGACGTTTTCTTGGCGAATACCGGCCACAAACGACAACTTTTCGGATTGCGAGTAGCCTGCACCCAAAGACAAATTGCCCGTGGGTTTTTCCATCACGGTGACCGTCAAATCCACCTGATCGTTTGTGCCTGGCACAGGCTCGGTTTCTACGGAGACTTCCGTGAAAAAGCCCAAACGGTCAACGCGGTCACGCGAGCGTCGAATGCGGTCCCCGTCGTACCAAGCCGCCTCTAGTTGGCGAAACTCGCGGCGTACCACTTCATCGCGGGTTTTGTTGTTGCCAGCCACGTTGATCTTGCGAACATAAACCCGCCGCTGGGGTTGCGCTTGCAAAACGAAGACCACACGGTTGCTCAAACGATCGATGCGCGGCGTGGCTTGCACTTGGGCGAATGCATAACCAAATTTGGCGTAATGTTCGGTGAATGCTTTGACGGTTTGTGACACGTCCTCGTCGTTGTAAGCCTGTCCGACACGGACCGCAACCATCGATTTGAACTCGTCGTCCTTGCCCAAAAAGTCGCCCTGAAGCTCCACGGCAGAGACCACGAACCGATTGCCCTCGGTGATGTTGATGGTCAGTTCCATCTCGCTTTTGTTGGTCGAGATGGCCACTTGGGTGGAATCAATGCGGAACTCCAGAAAGCCTCGGGTCAAATAATAGGATCGCAAGGTTTCCAAATCGGCGTTGAACTTGGCGCGTGAATAGCGGTTGGCTTTGGTGTACCAACTCAACCAGCCGCCGGTGTCCAAGTTGAACAGGTCGCGAAGGGTCCGCTCGGAAAACGCTTGAGCACCCACGATGCGAATGGCTTCAATTTTGGCCACATCACCCTCGACCACACTGAAGTTCAGGTTCACACGGTTTCGCTCAGCCGGGGTCACCGTGGTGACCACTTGGGCGGCGTACATGCTGCGGTTGAGGTATTGGCGCTTGAGCTCCTGTTCAGCACGATCGGCCAAAGATTTGTCAAACGCACGGCCTTCGGCCAAGCCAATGTCGCGCAGCGCCTTCTTCAAAACTTCGGCTTCAAACTCTTTGATGCCCGAAAAAGAGACGTCGGCCACACTCGGACGCTCTTGCAGGGTGATGACCAACACCTGACCTTCGATCTGTAAGCCAACGTCGGCGAACAAACCCAAGCCAAACAAAGAGCGAATGGCGGCGGTGCCTTTGTCGTCGGTGAAGGTATCCCCAATGCGAAACGGCAAAGAGGCGAACACGGTCCCAGGCTCGATGCGCTGCAAACCTTCGACGCGAATGTCTTTCAAGGCAAAGGGCTCAACAGCCCAGGATGGCAAAGCCATCAAAGCGCCCATCAACCAAGAGGCGCGCCAAGCACGGGCAAAGGCGGTGTATTGAAATTTCATGAGGTCGTTTGTTCAGCCCAAAAGTCGGGCCACATCGTTAAACAAGGCCACGGACATCAAGGCCAACAAGGCCATCACTCCCATGCGCTGAAAGCGTTCCAACCACGCTGTTGAGACGGCACGGCCAGTGACAGCCTCCCAAAGATAATACATCAGGTGCCCGCCATCGAGGACAGGCAAGGGCAGCAAATTGAGCACCCCCAGACTCACGCTGACCAGCGCAACAAACACCAAATAAGCACTCAAACCCAAACTCGCCGACTGACCGGCGTAGTCGGCAATCGTCAGTGGTCCGCTCAAGTTTTTCAGAGAAGCCTCCCCGATGAGCATGCGGCCAAACATTTGCAAGCTCATCCAAGACACGTCCCAGGTACGCTCCAACCCTTGGGCCATGCCAGACCAAAGCCCATGGCTCACCCAAAGGGTCTGCGATGGCTCGCCAATGTAGGCTTGGATACGTCCACGTGGTGGCATCACACTGGTGTCCACCTCAGGTGTCACGGACAGGTTCAAGGTCACACCCCCACGCTCCACGCGCCAGCGCTGAGGCAGGGGCACCGATGAAACCAGATCGTCCACGCGTCGGATGCGGTGACGAAGGTCTTGCGCGTCGAGCACCGGCGAATCGTTGACCGAGAGGACGCGATCGCCCTCGAGCAGCCCAGCCCTTTCGCCCGCCCCACCCGCTACCAATGACCCGATCACGGGTGCGCTCAAAGGCGCCTCGATACCGATGCGTTGAAACAAAACCGCATCCGCTTCTCGGGCTTGTAAGGCCGCCAAGGGCAATAAGACCTCTTGGCCGGTGGCGTTGGGGCTGTTGCCCACCCACAAGCGCAGGTCTTGCCCATTCAAAGCCGCTTGGGTGATGGCCCAACGCAAATCGGCAAAAGACGCCACCGCTTGGGCAGGCTCCTCACCCACCGCGACTTGCTGCACCCATTGGCCACTGCGCAAACCCGCCTGCTGCGCCAGCGATGCTGGGGCTGGCGAAGACAACTGCGCCACCGATTGGGCCTGTCCCATCCAAGCCACGGTCGAATAAAGCACCACGGCAGTCAACAAATTGGCCATCGGACCCGCCACCACGATCAAGGCTCGGTTGCGCAAACGCTGCCGATTGAAGGACAAGTGCTGCTGATCCACCGGCACAGGACCTTCTCGCTCATCGAGCATGCGCACATACCCACCCAAAGGCAGCGCGCACAACACGAACTCAGTGGCGTTGGGGTCGCGTTGCCAGCGCAGCAAGGGCTTGCCAAAGCCAATGGAAAACCGCAGCACCTTGACACCACACGCCACGGCCACGCGGTAGTGACCGTATTCGTGGATGACGATCAAGCCACCGACCGCCAAAATGAAGGCCAGCAAGGTGGTCATGTCAACGGACCCACTGGGCCACGCAAGACTCGGCCACGCGCCGAGCGGCTGCGTCCAAGGCCATGAGATCGTCCACTCCGCCCATGGCATTGGGCAGAACAGCCGCTAGGGTTTGTTCGTTGACCGCGTGGATGCGATCAAAGCGCAGGCCTTGATCCAAAAATGCAGCAACGGCCACCTCGTTGGCGGCGTTGAGCACCGCGGTGGTGCCCAAAGGCCCAGCCAACGCTTGCCAAGCCAACCCCAAACCCGGGAAACGCTGTGGATCCGGCGCCTCAAAAGTGAGGGCTTTTAAGGTTGAAAAGTCCAAGGCTTGAGCACCCGACTCGATGCGCTGGGGCCATGAAAGGCCATAAGCAATCGGCACCCGCATGTCGGGTGTGCCCAGCTGGGCAACGACCGAACGGTCGCGGAATTCCACCATGGAGTGGATCACGCTTTGTGGGTGAATCACCACCTCGATCTGTTCGGGTGCCATCGCAAACAAATGGTGCGCCTCGATCACCTCCAAGGCTTTGTTCATCATGGTGGCCGAATCGACCGAGATCTTGCGCCCCATGCTCCAGTTGGGGTGAGCGCAAGCCTCTTGCGGCGTGACTTGGGGCATGGTCTTGGGGTCGCGTGTACGAAACGGGCCACCCGACGCCGTCAAGATGATTTTGCTCACCCGAGCGGACCAAGTGCCGGGGTCCTCGGGCAAAGACTGAAAAACGGCTGAGTGCTCGCTGTCAATCGGCAGGAGCACGCCCCCACCCTCGCGCACGGCCTGCATGAACATCGAGCCGCCCACGACAATCGCTTCCTTGTTGGCCAGCAGCAACCGTTTGCCTGCCCGCGCTGCTGCTAGGCTGGGTGCCAGACCCGCGGCCCCGACGATGGCAGCCATGACGACTTGCACTTCGGCGTGCGCACTGACCTCACACAGCGCCTGTTCACCGGACAAGACCTCCACGGCCAGTCCCTCGGCTTTGACGCGTTGGGCCAAGTCATGCGCAGCGTCTGGGCGCGACATGACCGCGTAACGTGGGGCAAAAGCGCGGCACTGGGCCAGCATCGCATCCACTTGGCTCGATGCCGTCAAGGCAAAGATGCGAAAACGTTCGGGGTGCCGAGAGACGACATCCAAGGTGTTCGTCCCGATCGAACCGGTGGAGCCCAAAACCGTGAGGGTAGTCTTGTTCATCGTGATCTCACCAACTTACCAGCATCATGGCCAAGGGCAACACAGGCAGCAACGCATCCACCCGGTCGAGGACGCCGCCATGTCCCGGCAGCAATCCGCTGGAGTCTTTGATGCCCGCGCTGCGCTTGACCAAGGACTCCACCAAATCACCCACCACCGCCATAGCGGTCAAAAAAACCAAGGCCAGCAAGGCCAGCGCGGGGCCCAACAACCACAATCGGGCGAACAAACTGGGGCTGCTCGCCGGGCTCACAGACTCCCACAGCAACCAAGTCGTTGACACCAGCAACACCCCCGCGAAGCCAGAGAATACCCCGGCCCAGGTCTTGCCGGGGCTCACCGCTGGCGCCAATTTTCGACGACCCCAACGCTTGCCACCAAAATACGCCGCCACATCGGCTGTCCAGACCAGTACCAAGATCGACAGAAGAAACACCCAGCCTTGCAATCGCGCCTGCCACAAAGCCGCGCCAGCCAACACAATCAAGGCCAAGCCCAAACCGTGGCGCATCCCTTGCGGCCACTCAAGCCAAGCGCTCACGCCACGCGCCAACATCCACACCGACAGAAGCACCCAAGCGGCCGCAGCGAACAACCAAACCAAGCCCCAAGGCACATCCAGACCGCCCCATATCAGCGCCGACAAGGTCAGCGCAGCAGCCACCCCAGAAGCTACCGACATGGCAGCCAGCGCGCCTTGCATGCGCGCCCACTCCCAACCCGCAGCACCGATCAGAACCAAGGTCAATGCCGCAAAAAACCAAGGTGAAGGAAACACCAACGCAGGCAAAAAGACGGCCAACAACAAGGCTGCGGTGATGATGCGTTGTTTAAGCATGGGGCTTGCGGTCTAGCTCGATTTGCTCGGATGTTTTGCCAAAACGGCGTTCGCGTTGAGCGAAGTCGTTCAAGGCTTCGTCCAAGGCCTGGGGATCAAAGTCGGGCCACAAGACGTCGGAGAAGTAAAACTCGCTGTATGCACTTTGCCACAACAAAAAATTGCTGATGCGTCGCTCGCCGCCGGTGCGAATCACCAAATCGGGGTCCCCAACATGGGCCAAGGCGGTGTAAGCACTTAGGCTCTCTTCCGTGATCGGCTCGCCCGAAGCGACCAAGCGCTGAGCCGCGTCAACGATATCCCAACGACCACCATAGTTGAAGCACACATTGAGCACCAAACGTTGGTTGTTCGCCGAGGCGTCTTCTGCGTCCTGCAAGGCCTGCACGATGCGAGGCGATAAGCCGTGTTTCTTTCCGGGGAAATGCAACTGCAAGCCATTGGCATGAAGCTGGGGCACCTCTCGGGTCAAGGCCAGCGCCAGCAACTCCATCAGCGCTCCCACCTCGTCGGCAGGCCTCAACCAGTTTTCGGAAGAAAAAGCAAACACCGTCAACACACCGATACCGCGGTCCAGACAATGCCGAACCGTTTTACGCAAAGCCTCAACCCCCTGTTTGTGCCCAGCTACCCGGGGCAAAAACCGCTTTTTGGCCCATCGACCGTTGCCATCCATGACGATGGCGACGTGGCGCGGCAAATCGGGGGGTGGCGTTGTCGACATGGTTTGGCTCAAACGGCCAGAATGTCTTGTTCTTTGGAGGCCACCAAACGGTCGACCTCGGCGATCATGCGGTCGGTCAGTTTTTGAATGTCTTCTTGTGAACGCCGCTCGTCGTCCTCAGACGCGAGCTTGTCTTTGACCAGCTTTTTGATGGCCTCATTGGCATCGCGGCGTTGGTTGCGCACGATGATTTTGGCGTTCTCGCCCTCGCTGCGCACGACCTTGGTGAGTTCTTTGCGACGCTCTTCGGTCATGGCGGGCATCGGCACACGAATCAAGTCACCTTGCGACGAGGGGTTCAAGCCCAGATCGGACTCGCGAATCGCTTTTTCAATTTTTGCACCCATGCCTTTTTCCCATGGTGCCACACCGATGGTGCGCGAGTCGATCAGGGTGAGGTTGGCCACTTGCGACAAGGGCACCATGGAGCCGTAATAGTCAACCTGCACCACATCGAGCATGGCCGGGTTGGGGCGTCCCGTGCGCACGCGACTCAAACTGTTTTTGAACACGTCGATAGACTGCAGCATTTTGTGCTCTGCGCCAGCGCGAATTTCTTCAATGCTCATACCCACTCCTGAAATAAAAACACCAACCCCTGAGGATCAGACATGCACCAGCGTGCCTTCGTCTGCGCCCAAAACGACGCTGCGCAAAGCACCGGGTTTAAAAATCGAAAATACCTTGACCGGCAACTTTTGGTCGCGGCACAAAGCAAAAGCGGTGGCGTCCATGACCTGCAAATTCTTCGCCATGGCTTCATCAAAACTGATGCTGGTGTAACGGGTGGCACTGGGGTCAAGCTTGGGATCGGCGGTGTACACACCATCAACCTTGGTGGCCTTGAGCACCACCTCGACACCCATTTCGGCACCGCGAAGTGCTGCAGCGGTGTCGGTGGTAAAGAAGGGGTTACCCGTGCCGGCAGCAAAAATCACGACCTTACCCTCTTCGAGGTACTGCAAGGCTTTGGGGCGCACGTAAGGCTCAACCACCTGATCGATACCAATGGCCGACATCACACGTGCGGTCAGACCCGCTTTGTCCATGGCATCGGCCAAAGCCAAGGCGTTCATGACCGTGGCCAACATACCCATGTAATCGGCCGTGGCACGGTCCATACCGACAGAGCCGCCCGCCACACCGCGGAAAATATTGCCGCCACCAATCACCACCGCCACCTGGACACCCATGCGAGTGACCTCAGCCACCTCGTCGACCATACGAACAATGGTGGCACGGTTGATACCAAAGGCATCGTCGCCCATCA
>JBEDCE010000033.1:0-13514 GCA_041176905.1 Pseudomonadota bacterium | reverse complement strand
CGCCAAGAGCTTCTCGGCCAGCGCCATGCCCACCGCGTTGGTGATGCCTTGGCCCAGCGGGCCGGTGGTGGTTTCCACGCCGGGGGTGATGCCCACTTCGGGGTGACCGGCGGTTTTGCTGTGCAGCTGGCGAAAGTTCTTGAGCTCGCTCATGGGCAGGTCGTAGCCCGTGAGGTGCAGCAAAGCGTAAATCAGCATGGAGCCGTGGCCGTTGGAGAGCACGAAACGGTCGCGGTTGGCCCACTGCGGGTTGGTGGGGTTGTGCTGCAGGTGGCGGTTCCACAGCACTTCGGCGATGTCGGCCATGCCCATGGGCGCGCCGGGGTGACCGCTCTTGGCTTTTTCCACGGCATCAACGGCGAGCATGCGAACGGCATTGGCCATCTGACGGGCCATGGCGGGGGTGGGGTGTTGCATCTAATTTCCTTGTTACTGAATCAAGAAGCTTTTTTCTTGCGTTCCATCATTCGCCAGATGAAGGGCGTGAAGATCAGCTGCATGGCCAATTCCATCTTGCCGCCGGGCACCACGATGGTGTTGGCGCGGCTCATCATGGAGCCGTTGATCATGTTGAGCAGGTACTGGAAGTCGATGCCTTTGGGTTTGGCAAAACGGATCACCACCATGCTCTCGTCGGCCGTGGGCACGTCGCGGGCCACGAAGGGGTTGGAGGTGTCCACGATGGGCACACGCTGGAAATTCACATGCGTGTACTGGAACTGCGGGGTGATGTAGTTCACGTAGTCGGGCATGCGGCGCAAGATGGTGTCGGTGACCGCCTCGGCGCTGTAGCCGCGCATGTTTTTGTCGCGGTAAAGCTTTTGGATCCACTCCAAATTGATGACCGGCACCACACCGACCAAAAGGTCGGGGTGTTGTGCGATGTTGTGCTCGGGCGTGACCACCGCGCCATGCAAGCCTTCGTAGAACAACATGTCGGTGTTCGCGGGCAGGTCTTCCCAAGGGGTGAAGGTGCCGGGGTCTTGTTGGTAAGGCGCCGCCTCTTCCGCGTTGTGCAGGTATTTGCGGCAACGGCCTTGCCCAGTTTCACCATAGGTTTTAAATAAACTTTCAATCTCACCAAACAGATTGGAATCTGCGCCGAAGTGACTGAAGTTGTTGTTGCCAGCTTTCTCGGCCTCAGCGGCCTTGAGCTTCATCTCTTTGCGGTCATAGCGGTGAAAGCTGTCGCCTTC
Source organism: Pseudomonadota bacterium (assembly GCA_041176905.1). Classification (GTDB taxonomy): domain Bacteria; phylum Pseudomonadota; class Gammaproteobacteria; order Burkholderiales; family Burkholderiaceae_C; genus Hydrogenophaga. The sequence goes on along the minus strand of JBEDCE010000033.1, from coordinate 12,318 downwards.
GATGATGCCGGCGGTCACACCTTCGCGACGGAAGATGTTTTGAAAGGTGCGCGTGACGGTGGACGTGCCCGCGCCGGACGAACCGGTGATGGCGATGATGGGGTGCTTGACGGACATGAGGGTCTCCTGGAGTTTGTTATGGGGTGGCGGCCTAGCGCTCAGTCACGAAACAGACTGCGTTCGGCAAACAAGGGGGTGCTGTCGTCTTTGGCTTGGGTGGGTTCGTGGTGGTAGCGCTCGATGCGCTCGACCTCGTTTTTCGAGCCAAACACCAAACCGATGCGCTGGTGCAATTCGGTGGGCTGCACCGTCAACATCGCTTCGCGGCCCGAGCTGGCGCGGCCACCGGCTTGCTCCATGATCATGCCGATAGGGTTGGCTTCGTACAGCAAGCGCAGTCGGCCTTGTTTGGTCGGGTCTTTGGTGTCGCGGGGGTACAAGAACACACCGCCACGCATCAAGATGCGGTGCGCCTCAGCCACCATCGAGGCGATCCAGCGCATGTTGAAGTCTTTGGCGCGAGGACCGGTCTTGCCCGCCAAACATTCGTCCACATAGCGCTTGACCGGTTGCTCCCAAAAGCGGCTGTTGGAGGCGTTGATGGCGAACTCTTGCGTGTCCTCCGGTATTTGGATGTTGGAGTGGGTCAGCTTGAACTCGCCCAAGTTGGGGTCCAAGGTGAAACCATGCACGCCCGTGCCCACCGTGAGCACGAACATGGTGGTGGGGCCGTACAAGGCATAACCCGCGGCCACTTGCTGAGCGCCGGGTTGCAAGAAGTCTTCGCTGACGACTTCACGGCCCGAATCGATCACCGATTGGGGCGCACGCAAGACGCTGAAGATGGTGCCGATGCTGACGTTGACGTCGATGTTGCTCGACCCGTCCAAGGGGTCGAACACCAGGAGGTACTTGCCTTGGGGGTAGGTCTTGGGGATGGGGTACGGACCGTCCATTTCCTCGGACGCCATGCCCGCCAAGTGACCGCCCCACTCATTGGATTTGATGAAGATATCGTTGCTGATGACGTCGAGTTTTTTCTGTGTCTCGCCCTGCACGTTGATGCTGGTCTGTTCATCGCCGTGGTTGCCCAACATGTCGCCCAGTGCACCGTGAGAGACGCTTCGCGCGATGGCTTTACAGGCCAACGCCACGTTCAAAATCAAGGCGTTGAAGTCGCCAGTGGCGTTGGGGTATCGGCGGCGTTGTTCGATCAAGAACTGGGTCAAAGTGGGTCGTTTGGACAAGGGCATACAAGGCTTTCAACAGGGCAAAAATAGAGAATCAAAGAGCGCTGGCCGCGTTGCGGCGCAACTGTTTAATGACGGTGGTGTAACCACCGTTGTTGTCCGGTGCACCAAAGACGGCACTGCCCGCCACCAAGGTGTCGGCGCCCGCGGCGACGATGTCGGCGATGTTGTCGACCTTCACACCCCCATCGACCTCGAGCCAAATGGGCTGCCCTCCGGCAGCGACGTGTGCGTCGATGCGTGCGCGCACCTCACGCAACTTGCCCAAGGTGCTGGGAATAAAAGACTGACCGCCAAAACCCGGGTTCACGCTCATGAGCAAGATCAGGTCCAAGCGGTCCATGACGTGGTCGAGCACACTCAGGCTGGTGGCGGGGTTGAGCACCAAGCCGGCCTTGCAACCGTGCGACTTGATGAGCTGAACGGTGCGATCCACATGGCGGCTGGCCTCGGGGTGGAAACTGATGATGTTGGCGCCGGCCTTGGCGAACATGGGGATGAGGTCGTCCACGGGCTCGACCATCAGGTGCACATCGATGGGGATGCTGACGTGCGGGCGGATCGCTTCACACACCAAAGGGCCTATGGTCAGGTTGGGCACGTAGTGGTTGTCCATCACGTCAAAGTGAACCATGTCAGCACCAGCGGCTTCGATGGCGCGCACCTCTTCACCCAAACGGGCAAAGTCGGCCGACAAAATGGAGGGGGCAAGGCGAATGTTGCTCATGGCAGGTCTTTCTTAACAATCGTTCAGGCTTGATCGAACCAACGGCGCAGCTGAATCAAGCGCGCTTGACGCAAGTCCGGGACCACGCGCCAGGCGGCGCGAAAGTCGTGGTGTTCGGTGAAGGGGTTGGGGGTGATGACGGTTTTCAAACCCGCGGCGTTGGCGGCGCGCAAGCCGTTGGACGAATCTTCAAACGCCACGCATTCGCTGGCCTCAAAGCCCATGTCGCTCAGCACCTGTCGGTACACCTGAGGGTCGGGTTTTTTGATCGGCGAAGACGAGGCATCGCCCACCGCCAAGAAATGGGTGCGCCAATCGGGACCGATGGCGGCCGACAGCAAAGCGGCGATGTTGGCCGGCGAGGTCGTGGTGGCGATGGCCAATTGCAGGCCCTGCTCGCGGGCTTCTTGCATCAAAGCCAACACGCCGGGGCGCAAACTGACTTCGCCGTTGCGCACAGCGGCTTCGTAGAACGCGGTTTTGACCAGGTGCAAGCGCTCCACCGTTTCGGCCATGGCGCCCGCTTGGAGCTCTTTCATGTTCGGCTCCACTTGACGCCAGTGGTGCAACATGCGTTCTTTGCCACCCGAAATGTTGAGCAATTCGGTGTACTCGGGCTCGCTCCAATGCCAGTCGAAGCCTTCTTGGGCAAAGGCCTGATTGAAGGCTTTCAAGTGGGCGTGCTCGGTATCGGCCAAGGTGCCGTCAACATCAAAAATCAAAGCCTTGAGCATCGCCATCTCCTACAAAAAAACCACACCACTTTCGCGGCCATAGGGTCACTATAAGAAATGGCTTAAATAAGGTAAATTCACGATTACTTGATAATGAGTTAAGGTTTAACTGAATGAAGAACGCCACCTTCCGTCAGCTTAGGGTTTTCACTGAGGTCGCCAAACACCTCAGTTTTGCCCGTGCGGCCGAGGCTTTGCACCTCACCCCGCCCGCGGTGACCATGCAAGTCAAAGAGTTGGAAGGCCATGTGGGCTTGCCGCTGTTCGATCGCCAAGGGCGCCAGGTGTCCTTGACCACCGTCGGCGAGTACATGCTGGTCTACGCCCGAAAGATGCTCGCCACCCTGAAAGATGCCGAAGACGCCGCCGCCCGTTTACAGCGCCTGGAGGTGGGCAACCTGACCATCGGCATGGTCAGCACGGCCAAATACTTTTTGCCGCGCTTGTTGGCGCAGTTCCGCCAAGAGCACAGCGGCATTGAAATCAAACTGGTGGTGGGCAACCGCGAACAGCTGGTGCAGATGCTCCAAGGCAACGAGGTGGACATCGCCGTCATGGGCCGCCCGCCCACCGAATTGGCCACACGGGCCGAGCCCTTTGCCGCCCATCCGCACATGTTTGTCGCCCCGACCGATCACCCCTTGCTCAAGGTGGGGCACCCCACCACCGAGCACCTGCGGCCGTACAGCTTCATCTTGCGCGAGCGCGGCTCGGGCACCCGCGCTGCAATGGAAAAGTTCATGAACTCACAGCGCCTGGAGCCACGCGTCGTGATGGAGATGACGAGCAACGAAACCATCAAACAAGCCGTCATGGCCGGCATGGGCCTGAGCTTTTTGTCGCTGCACACCTTGGGGCTGGAGCTTGAACATGGCTTGATTGCCGTGCTCGATGTGGAGGGTACACCCATCGTGCGCGCGTGGAATGTGGTTCACACCTTGTCGAAAATGTTATCCCCTGCGGCAGAGGCTTTTCGCTATTTCATGCTCGAAAACGCCGAAAGCCATTTGGCCCAGCAATACGGCGCCCACATGCCATTCCCAGCCAAGCGCTGAAAAATCAACGCCAACCCACTCAGTCATCATCCCCGAGCTCGGCATCCCAACCCATGCCTTTGGCGCGTTGCAAGGCCTCGTCGTGGATGCGGGCGTGCTTGACGGCCAACTCGGGCGGCAAGCGGCTGGGCAGCTGGCCATAGGGCTCCCACGCGGCGTGCACGGCCTCAAACAGCCGCTGCAAATCGCCCGCGTGTTTGCCAGCAAAGCCATCGCCTTCGGGCAACAAACCAAACACCCAAGCGTCGCGGATGATGCGGCCGGTCATGGTCATGCCGTGGTGTTCTTCGTGGTCGATGCCGCTGTAGGTTTTGGTGCGGCTTTGGATGATGCTCATGTCGGGGTCCTGTTCAACGGGTCAGTCCAGCATACAGGACGGGGAGTTTTTCGGGCAGGCGCTCGACCTTGTCGACCACCAGGTAATGGCGTTCGCCAAAAATGCGACCAACGTATGAATCGGCTCTGGGGTCCAAGCTCATGCAATAGGTGCTCACACCATTTCGAGCGGCCGCCTCGACGGCTTTTTTGGTGTCGTGGCGCAGGTACTGCGGGTCGCGCACATCCACATCGGCGGGCTCGCCGTCGGTGATGACGAGCAACAATTTTTTGCTGCTGCGCTGGGCTTTGAGCGCGGCGGTGGCGTGCCGAATGGCCGCACCCATGCGGGTGGACAACTGGCCTTGCATGCCCGCCAAGCGGGCCTTGGCCAAGTCGTCGTAGGGCTGGTCGAAGTCTTTGAAGCGCCAGTAGTTCACGTCGTGGCGGCCATCCGAACAAAAACCATGGATCGCAAACGGGTCGCCCACCTTCTGGATCGCATCGGCCAACAAAGCGCAGGCCGAGCGGGTCAGGTCCAGCACGGTCTGCTCTTGCCCCGCCACCTTGTCGTTCGTGGAGTGCGACAAATCCAGCAAGACCAGCACCGAGATGTCGCGGGTTTTGCGCACGCTGCGCATCATGATGCGCGGGTCGGGCTGGCGGCCCATGCGCATCTCGATCACCGATGCCAGCGCCGCGTTGAGGTCGATCTCGTCGCCGTCTTCAAGCTTGCGCATGCGCTGCACGCCTTGGGGCTGCATGGCATCCAAAATGAATTTCATGCGACCGATCAAACGGCGGTGCTCGCTCAAGATGCCATCGATCAGCGTCGGGTCACCCGCTTTCGGTCGACGCTCTTGCACCGTGGCCCAAGCGGGGCGCTCGAGCTGGATCATGTGGTCCCACTCGCCGTAATGCACGGGCGCCAGCACGGGTTCACGACCTTCGCTCTCGTTGAAGGACACGCCCAGGTCTTCATAGGGGAACAGCTCGGTGCCCAGCACCCAGACTTCTTGCGCGTCGTCGCCCGCGCCCTCCACTTCCAGCTCGTTGACGAATTCCATCAGGCTGACTTGCTTGCGCACCTGCTGGAGCGGCTCGTAACCCGCAGCGACCGAACGCTCAAAGTCGTAGCCATCAAACGCCCAGAAATAGCGGTTGTCGTCGCGGTAGACGGCGGCTTGGCCATCGGTTCGGGGAGCGAAGGCAGGGCCTTGCGTGAGCTCGCGGTAGCTGTGCGCCAACTGCACGCCGATGTCCCACGCTGCGCTGTGGTCGTGGGGTTGGGCCAGCAGGCGCGGCATGGCTTCGGCCATCAAGGCACGGCCTTGGGCAATCCAAGGGTGGGCATCGTCGTACGTAGGGTCGATCCACGCCCGCGCCATGCGCGCCATCCAATCCCCCGCCGTGGCCTGCTGCGTGGCGGGGGTGGTGTGCAACTGCGCCCACAAAGGCCGCATGCCCGGAAAACGTGCCACCGCCAAGGCTTCGACCCGGGCGTCTTCGGCCAAGGCCACCAAGGCCATCTGCCAAGGACTGAGCGATTCGGCCGAAATCGGCTGGCGCGTGAACACCACGTGGGCCGCGGCGTGCGCGCAGGCCGCGCGGTAAAGCTGGGTGGCGTCCACCAGGCCATCGTTGCCTTGCACGGCGTCCAAGGCGTCGGGCAAGTGGATGAAATAGTCCTCGATGAAGGGGCGCAAGCCTTCCCGGTTTTCAAAGTCACCGGCGGTGGGGCGCATGAAAAAATCGCGGCCCCACAAGGCGCGCAGGTACATGTTGATGCGCCGCTGCACATCGACCAACAAGGTGCCTTTGCGCTCTTGTTGCAGCATGGCCAAAGACTCTTTGGACTGCAACCCGAAGTAGGCAATTTGGGCCTCAAATGCGGTGCGGTGGGCTTGTGCTCCCCACATGGCCCAGCGGCGCAAGCCCCCCAAGGTCAGCTGACCCAACAGCGCATCGAGCTGGCCCAGCATGGGCCGCAAGCCGCGCGGCGCTTGCGACACCAAGGTGTTGAGGAACTGCAGGTACTGCATGAAGAGCGCTGCGTCGGCCAATCGCTTGGCCGCGGTTGGCGCGGTGGCCAGCACCAACTCGATCACCGAACCCGAGGTTTTGGAGGCCAGCATGAGTGCGGTGGTGGCCAGCTCACCGACCACGTCTTCGCCAATCTCTTTGGCCACCTGGGGCGCACCATCGATCCAAGCATTGACCAACTCATGGCCGCGCCCCAAGCCGCGCAAAGCGGCCGCGCCTTTGACGTAGTTGTCCAGGCCTCTGGCCGAAAACACCTTGGTGGCCTCTGGCCAAGTGTGGGTGAGCAAGGCAACAGACGTCGGGTCGAGCTGCTCGACCCATTCGGCGTGGTCTTGAAGGTGCACCGACATGGGCTGGCCTGTTTCAGAAGAAGGTCGCTACAGCCGCGTCCAGTGCATCGCGCATGTCGGGGTCGTCGGTGATCGGCCGCACCAAGGCCACTCGGCAAGCGGCTTGTGCGGCCACACCTTGGGCAATCAAGCTGCCCGCATAGATCAACATGCGGGTGGAAATGCCTTCGTCCAGACCATGGCCCTTGAGGTTGCGGGCACGCTCGGCAATGCCCACCAGTTTGGCCGCGACCTCGGCGCTGACACCAGTCTCGTGCGCGACGATTTCGGTTTCGATGTCGTGTTCGGGGTAGTTGAAGTCCAGCGCACCAAAGCGCTGTTTGGTCGACTGCTTCAAGTCTTTCATCAGACTTTGGTAGCCGGGGTTGTACGAGATAACGATTTGAAAATCGGGGTGGGCTTGCACCAACTCGCCTTTTTTCTCCAAGGGCAAGACGCGGCGGTTGTCGGTCAAGGGGTGGATCACCACGGTGGTGTCTTGCCGTGCTTCGACCACTTCATCGAGGTAACAGATGGCGCCATGTCGCGCGGCCACCGCCAAAGGGCCGTCTTGCCAACGGGTGCCGTTGGCGTCCAACAAGAACCGGCCGACCAGATCGCTGGCGGTCATGTCTTCGTTGCAGGCCACGGTGATCAGGGGCTTGTTCAGCTTCCAAGCCATGTGCTCCACAAACCGCGTTTTGCCACAGCCGGTGGGGCCTTTGAGCATCATAGGCATGCGCACCGAATAAGCAGCTTCGAACAGCTCGACTTCGTCGGCCACGGGGCGGTAATACGGCTCTTGGTTGACGCGGTAGGCGTCGAGTGGCTCGCTCATGTTCTCGTCTCCGTTCTTGCTTTTGGCCTGCCGCGCCACGCTGAAGGGCGCGGCGCGGGAGGTTAAACCATCAGACCGTCTTGCCGCGGTAAATCACCATCGCCGTTCCCTGCGATTGGGTGAAATTGTTGTACCCAATCAGGCGGATGTGGTTGTCCGGATTGGCTTTACGGCAAGCAGCGGCTTCGGCCAAAACCTTGTCCACATCGGTCTCGCCAAACATCGGCAGCTTCCACATGTACCAGTAGGAGTCCATCAGGTACTGGGGTTCGGTGTGCTCAATGGCGGGGTTCCAGCCTTTCTTGACCAGGTACTCCACTTGCTTGCGGATCTCCGCATCGGTCATGGGTGGCAGGTAAGAAAAAGTCTCGAACTTTCGGCTGGCGGGGTCGGACAGGCGTGAGGTGTAGTCTTGCATGAGTGGCTCCTAACAATAATGGGTTCAATCACTTGTGGGCGATGTCGAGCTTGTCGACGGTGTCGAATTCGAACTTGATTTCTTTCCAGGTTTCCATGGCGATCTTCAGTTCGGGCGAGTGCTTGGCGGCTTCGCTGAGCACGGCTTTGCCTTCTTTCTCAACGGCCACGCCCTCGTTGCGCGCTTTGACGCAGGCCTCGACCGCCACGCGGTTGGCGCAAGCACCGGCCGCGTTGCCCCATGGGTGACCCAAGGTGCCACCACCGAATTGCAAACAGGAGTCGTCGCCAAAAATGTTCACCAGTGCGGGCATGTGCCAGACGTGGATGCCGCCCGAGGCGACGGGGAACATGCCGGGCATGGAGCCGAAGTCTTGGTCAAAGAAAATGCCGCGGCTGCGGTCTTCCTTGATGAAGCTGTCGCGCATGATGTCGATCCAGCCCAAGGTGGCTTCGCGGTCGCCTTCGAGCTTGCCCACCACGGTGCCCGAGTGCAGGTGATCGCCACCCGACAGGCGCAAACACTTGCTGAGAACGCGGAAGTGGATGCCGTGGTGCGGGTTGCGGTCGAGCACGGCGTGCATGGCACGGTGGATGTGCAGCAGCATGCCGTTGTCGCGGCACCAGTTGGCCAAACTGGTGTTGGCGGTAAAGCCCCCCGTCAAGAAGTCGTGCATGATGATCGGCGCGCCCAGCTCCTTGGCAAATTCGGCCCGCTTGAACATTTCTTCTACCGTGGGCGAGGTCACGTTGAGGTAGTGGCCTTTGCGCTCACCGGTCTCGCGCTCGGCCTTTTGACAGGCTTCCACGACGAATTCAAAACGGTCACGCCAGCGCATGAAGGGTTGGCTGTTGACGTTCTCGTCGTCCTTGGTCAAGTCCAAACCACCGCGCAAGCATTCGTACACGGCACGGCCGTAGTTCTTGGCCGACAGGCCCAGCTTGGGTTTGATGGTGCAACCCAGCAAGGGGCGGCCGTATTTGTTGAAGCGGTCGCGCTCGACCTGGATACCGGCGGGTGGGCCACCACAGGTTTTGACGTAAGCGATGGGGAAACGCACGTCTTCCAAGCGCAGGGCGCGCAGCGCCTTGAAACCGAACACGTTGCCCACCAAGGAGGTCAACACGTTGACGATGGAGCCCTCTTCGAACAGGTCGATGGGGTAGGCCACGAAGGCGTAAAAACAGGTGTCGTCGCCCGGCACGTCCTCAATTCTGTAAGCGCGGCCCTTGTAATGGTCCAGGTCGGTGAGCAAGTCGGTCCACACCGTGGTCCAAGTGCCAGTCGACGATTCGGCGGCCACCGCAGCGGCGACTTCTTCGCGGGGCACGCCCGCTTGAGGCGTGATCTTGAAACAGGCCAGGATGTCGGTGTCCTTGGGCGAGTAGTGGGGTTCCCAGTAGGTGCTGCGGTATTCCTTGACACCGGCGTTGTAGGTTTTGGTGGCCATGCGTTGTGCTCCTCGGTTGAAAAAAAATGAACAGGTGGAATGTTTCTGTGGAGCGGATTTTTGCCCCGATCATGATTAAGTAAAAGTAAAATGTTTAGACTGTTATCTTTTATTTTTATAAAACATGAACCTGAGACACGCCACCCTGCACCAGCTGCGCATCTTTCAAGCCGTGGCCGAGCACAACAGCTTTGCCCGCGCCGCCGAGGCCCTGCACCTGTCGCCGCCCACGCTGTCGCTGCAAGTCAAGCAACTCGCGGACACCGTGGGCCAACCCTTGTTTGAGCAGCTAGGGAAAAAAATCTTTTTGACGGCCGCCGGAAAAACACTGGCACAGGCCTGTCAGGACATCGCGCAGCGCTTGGATTTGCTCAGCGAGGACCTCTCGGCCTTGCAAGGCATGGAGCGCGGCAGTTTGAAGTTGGCCATCCTGACCACGGTCAAATACACCGTGCCGAAATTGCTGGGTGGCTTTTGTGCGGCACACCCCGGCATCGACGTGGCCATGGTGGTGGGCAACCGAGAAAACCTCTTGCAGCGCTTGGCCAGCAACCAGGACGATCTCTACATCATGGGCCAGCCTCCACAACACATGGATGTGGTCTCCGAGGACTTTGCAGACAACCCATTGGTCTTGGTGGCCCCGCCCAGTCACCCCTTGGTTGGTAAACGCCGCATCGACCCGGCGCGTTTGCGCCAAGAGCCCTTCATCTTGCGCGAACCCGGCTCTGGCACCCGCTTGACCATGGAACGGTTTTTTGCCGAGCAGGGCTTCAACGCCATCAACCGCTTGGAAGTGGGCAGCAACGAGGCCATCAAACAAACCGTGGCGGGTGGCTTGGGTCTGGCCGTGCTCTCGGCCACCACCGTGGTCTCGGAATTGGCGCTGGGCGAATTGGTGCAACTCGATGTGAAAGGCTTTCCACTCATTCGGCGCTGGCAGGTGGTCTACCCCCGCGGCAAGCGCCTCTCACCCGCCGCACAGGCCTTCAAACAGTGGCTGTTTGATCACCGGCCCAACTCGAGTACACATCGCTGAGGTCTGCAAGACCGTCCATTTATCGGCACAATGTTTGAACCTTCAACCCACACAGGAGCTCCACCATGAACCAACGCCACTCCCAAGCCAAGGCCCTGCGCTCGACCGCCACACGCCCCCTTCGCTGGCTGGCCCTGTCGGTGTTGCTCGTGGCCGGTGCTTGGTTCAGCGCCAGCGCGTGGGCCCAAGGCGCAGACATTTACAAAGGTGCTGACATCAAGCTGGGCGAGCAACTCATCGAGCAAAACAAATGCTCGCAATGTCACGCCACCAAGGTAGGCGGCGACGGCAGCGCCATCTACAAACCCGCGGGCCGCATCAACAACGCGGGCTTGCTGCGCGGCATGGTCGAGCAATGCAACAGCATGCTCAACTTGCAGATGTTCCCCGAAGAAGTGACGGCCGTGGCCGCGGTGCTCAACCGCGACCACTACAAGTTCAAGTAATTCCCCTAACCCTCAGCGCTGGGCCTGTGGGTCGGGCGCTGCTCACTCCTGTTCCATCTCCAGGTACGTCAAGTTGGCCAGCTGCGGCAGCCAAACGTCCACGTGCTGGAGGTGTCGGTACGGGCGGGCGTCAAAGCTTTTGACCGCGGCGCTGATGTCGGTGCCCGCCTCCACCGCTTGGCCCATGTGCGCGCGCAGGGCTTTGAGCAAATCGCCCGTGTCTTTTTGGGCTTGCGCCAAGGTGGTGACTTGGCCGTGACCGGGCACCACGATCTTGGGCTTCAAGGCTTCGAGCGCTTCAAACGAGGCCACCCAAGTCTTGGTTTTGCTCACGGGGTGCAGGCCCAAGATGCGGTCCACGTACACCACGTCGCCGGTGAACACCACGCTGCTTTGGGGCAGCCACACCAAGCTGTCGCCCGGCGTGTGACCACCGCCGCGGTGCACCACCTGCAGCGTGGTGCCGCCCAAGTTCAGGGTGGTGTCGGCGTCTTGGAGCCAACGGGTGGGCAAGACGATCTCGGTGCCGGCCATCTTGTCTTTGAGCACCGGCGCGTTGGCTTTGAGGTGCGCGGGGCCACGTGTTTTCATGTCGGCCTGGGCATTGGCGTGGGCGATGATCTCGGCGCCTTGCGCTTGGAAGTAACCGTTGCCCAACCAGCGGTGGTCTTGGCCGCCGGTGTTGATCACCCATCGGATGGGCTGCGTCGTCACTTTTTGGGCCGCTGCGGCGATTTGCCGCGCCCCTTGAAAGCTCGCCCCCGGATCGATCAACACCGCGCCTTGCGGCGTGACCACCAAACCGAAGTTGGCGTTGAGCGCTTCGTTCTCGTAGGTGCGGCCTTCGGTGTCGCCCACGTAGGCGTACACAGCAGGGGCCACGGCTTTGAACACGACCTCCACGGCGAGCGCCGACCCAGCCCCCAACAAGAGCCAACCCATCAGGGCAATAGAGCGAAGGTGTTGGCGAGGTGTGTTCATACCGGTTTGGTTGTTGTGACGAATCGTTGGAGCATCAGTGTTTGGCCGGTGACGTGGCTTTGGCGGCGGCGTCAAAACCGCCCTTGGCCTTCCACTCTTCCATGCCGCCTTGCAAGATGCGCACGTTGTCCCAACCCGCCACGCGCAAGGCAAAACCGGCCTGAGCCGACAAGGAGCCCGTGTTGCAGTAAATCAGCACCGATTTGTTTTTGGGGATGGTGTTGCGCTTGGCCAGCACCTGACGCCAGTCCATGTGGATGGCGCCAGGGATGTGACCCTTGGCGAATTGGCCGGCGTCGCGCGCGTCGATGACCATGATCTTGGGCCACTCGTCTTTGGGGATCTGCTCAGCAAATATCACGCCGCCGCCGTAGTCCACAAACTCCAAATACGCTTCCATCTCATCGGTGGCGATGGCCTTGTTGTCGGCGTGGGCCATGGGCGCGACCAAGAGCGCGGCGCTCGCCAAAACGGTGGCGGTCAAACGGGTGAGGGTCATGGGGTCTCCTGCGGGTTTAATATTAGCGATGGCTGATATTTTCTCACCAACCAGGCCTTGTGCATGTCCCTGACGCGATCCGGTCGTTGGGCTTTGGCTTGGTCGGTGGCGCTGCACGCGGCCGCGCTGGGTTGGGTGGTGGGCAGCTTGGGGCCTTCACAACCCCAAGGGCTGCCCGACGACGTGAGTTTTGT
>JBEDCE010000032.1:0-13717 GCA_041176905.1 Pseudomonadota bacterium | reverse complement strand
CTCGTCGCGCATCCAGTACCACTTGTACAGGAAATACTGACCGAATCGCCGGAACGGGGCAAAGGCTTCGGATCGAACCATGTTCAAGACGTTGGGGTATTCCAAGGGCGAGTTGTAAATGGGCAGGTTGAACACCTCGTCGTCGCCATCTTTGCCGGCGACTCGCTGAGCGATGCGTTTGCCCGCCCAAGTGGATGACGCCACGCCGTTGCCGCCATAGCCCAAGGCGTGCCACACGGTCTCTTTTGGGTCGGGCCGGGTGATGCGCGGCATCATGTCGTGGCTCACGTCGACCCAGCCCCACCAGGAGTAGTCAATTTGAATGCCCGCCAAGGGCGGGAATTTGCGGGCGATGGCGTCGGTCAATAACTTGAGGTGTTCGGGGGCTTGTGCATTGGCACCCGTGATCGAACTGCGGCTGCCCAATTGCAAGCGGTTGCCTTCCAGCAATCGGTAATAAAAGCGCAGCGTGCGCGTGTCGGTCATGAAAGTCTTGGACTGGAAGTGGCAGGCGGCCAACTCGTCGGCGGTCAGCGCACGCGTGACCACCGAGTTCGACAAGATGGGCAAGATTTTGTTTTTCAACACGGGCGTGAGTTGTTGCCCCGTGTAGCCACCCGTGCACACCACCACGCGCTTGGCCCGCACCACACCACCGGGTGTTTGCAGGTGGTGCACGCCGTTGATGGTGGTCCAACCTTGCACGGGGCTGGCGGGGTGAACTTTTACGCCCAACTCGCGCGCCTTGCGCATCAAACCAAAGGTGAATTTCAAAGGGTGGATGCCCACACCTTCTTCTTCCAGCATGGCACCCACGTGTTCACGCTCATCGCAATACTGTTCACGCACCTCATCGGTGCTGAGCATGCGCGTTCGGTAACCAAACACCTCGTTGCGCACGCGGGTCATCTCTCGCAGGTAGTCCAGTTTTTCGGGGCGGTGGGCCATGTAGAGGTGACCACCGTCAAACGCTTCGCAGTCGATCTCTTGGGTCAGCTGGCGGAAATTCTCGAAGCCCATGCGGACCTCGGTGTCCAAGCGCTTGGCCACATCCAAACCCCAGCGCTCGATCCATTGCGAACGTGACAATCGACCGTTGGCGTTTTGACCCTGACCGCCACTGCGACTGGAGCAGCCCCACGCGGTTTGGTTGGCCTCTAAAACCACAGCCGCAATGCCATGGTCTTGCGCCAAATAAAGCGCCGTTGACATGCCAGTGGACCCCGATCCAATGATCACAACGTCGATATCGATGTCGTGTTGAATCGGCCCGTCGTCTTGCGGCGCTTGGCCTGCGCTGGCAACCCAATACGTGGGCGCGTAATCGCGGCCTGCCCCCGGCGATTTTGCGACCAAGGGGTCGTATTGGGGATCGTAGCGGGTGGACTGCGGTGGGCTAGAAGTCAGCATGGCAAAGTGCCTTGGTGGTTATTTGGAAGCGGGCAAGTTGGGCCGCGCTTTACGAAACGCATTTTTCACAGTGATTTTCCCGTTCTTAAACGTGAAAATATCAACGCCGTCCGTCTCCACACGGCTGCCGTCAGCGGCGGTCCCCGTAAAAGTCCACTGCGATACGCCAAAGTCACCTTGAACAAAGTGCACGCCGTTGCTCCAATGGGCATCCGGCAAAGCGGCCCATGCGCCAGCAAACGCTTTGCGAACGGCATCGGGTCCGACGTGGCGGGCGCCACACGCATCGGGACCACCCGCGGTCATAAAGACGCAGTCATCACTCATGAATTGCATGAGTCCATCCACGTCGTGGCGGTTCCATGCGTCGCTGAATGCAGCCAAGGTGGCTTCGGTAATGGGGGCGTGGGACAAGGGCGGCTCCAATGGGAAAGATAAGCATTAAAGGATAGAGTTTTTGGGGCCAGTGTGGTAGAGCCAGATCAGGGGTTTCAGTCAAGCCAGCGGACGCGTTGGCGCTAAAAAGGGAACTGGACCTGTATTGGAGCCACCTTGGATCCAACGGTCTGGCTCTGCATATACTTCACAGGACCATGAGCACCCTGCACCGGACCAAAGACGCCCAATGGGAAAGCCTTTTTGCTTTGCCTGATCAACCTGCCTTGCCTTTGCAACAGCGCCTGCGCTTGTCCGTCGTCCAAGCGATTTTGGATGGACGATTGCCCGTTGGGGCCTTGTTGCCATCGTCACGAGAGTTGGCCAAAGTCTTGGGTTTGAGCCGCAATACCGTGACAGCAGCTTATGCCCAGTTGATTGACGATGGTTTTATTGAGTCCCGACCCCGCAGCGGTGTATTTGTGACTCAAAACACCCATGCACCGCAAGCCATGGATACCGGGCGCGAAACCGAGTCGCCCCAAGCCCAAGCCGTTGCATCCAAAGCGCCGCCGGATTGGTCTACCCGTGTGCTGCGCTCCTTGGCTGATCAACGCACGCTGGCCAAGCCAGATCAGTGGCGCAAGTACGCTTATCCGTTTGTGTATGGAACTTACGACCCGCAATTATTTCCCTCCGAAGCGTTTCGGGAATGTTGCGTTCACAGTTTGGCGCGGTCGCACCTGCCGCATTGGACGCCCGACTTTGAACTCAGTGACGTGCCCGAGTTGATAGAACAAATACGTTTGCGCTTGCTGCCCAAGCGAGGTGTGTTCGCCTTGCCTGAAGAAATTCTCATCACGGTGGGTGCCCAGCACGCTTACTACTTGTTGGCCGAAGCCTTATTTGATGAAAGCCAGCGCGTCGGCATAGAAGAGCCGGGCCATCCCCACGCCCGCAACAGTTTTGCTTTGCGCCATCCGCGCTGTGTTCCTGTGGCGGTGGACGAACAAGGCTTGGTGGTGGAGCGGATGCCAGCGGTGGACTATGTTTTTGTGACGCCGTCGCACCAAAGCCCCACGACCAGTACGCTGAGCTTAGAGCGGCGCAAGCTGTTGCTGAAAAAAGCCGAGGCTCAAAATTTTGTGGTGATTGAAGACGATTACGAAGCGGAAAATCTGTACGAAGGCGATCCGATGCCTGCGCTTAAGAGCTTAGACAAAGTGGGGCGGGTGATCTATGTGGGCTCGGTCTCTAAAAGTCTCTCGCCCACCTTGAGACTGGGCTACATCGTGGCGCCTCGCGCCCTGATTGCAGAACTGAGGGAGTTGCGCCACGCGATGGTGCGCCACCCCAGCGCTTTTTTGCAGCATACGTTTGCGTTGTTCCTTTCCTTGGGTCACCACGACGCCCACGCCCGGCGTGTGAATCACGCCATGCAAGAGCGCATGTCTCTGGTGGCGCGGGCTTTGGCCAAGTACTTGCCCGATTTTGAATTTACCTTGCCTTCAGGCGGTGCTTCGGTGTGGGTACGTGGGCCGGACTGGGTGGACTCCGCAGAACTGGCATTGATTGCGCGTGAGCATGGGGTTTTGATTGAAGCAGGCGAAGCCTTTTTTATGAAACCGCCTTACCCCTGCCCGTACTTTCGGTTGCGCTTGTCATCGATCGCTGCAGAGCAAATTTCGGAAGGCATCAAAGCCTTGGGCTTGGCGATGGATGCGCTGGCCCGCGCACGGGGCACGCCCCGGCGCAAACTGCAGTTGCTGGCTTGAGTACTGTGCACTCAAAGTCAAGTCAAGTGATTGGTTAGGACTTGCCTTTCCATGGAACTACTTTTTGTTCAACCCAACGCATCAGCAAGTCAAACATGTAAGCAACAACACCGATCACAATAATGCCCATCACAACGATGTCGGTGCGTAAAAAGTTAGAGGCGTTTAAGACCATTTGACCTAAGCCCACATTAGCTGCCACCATTTCAGCGGCCACCAATGTGCTCCAGCCAAAACCAACGGCAACACGCATGCCCACCAAAATTTCTGGCATCGCGGCAGGAAGGACGACATGTCGGATCACCTGACCGTAAGACGCGCCCATGGAGTACGCCGCGTTCATTTGCTCTTGGGAGGCGCTTCGCATACCGGAGCGTGCAGCCATAGCCAAAGGCGCAAAGCAACTTAAGAAAATGAGCAGGATCTTTGGCAGTTCGTCAATCCCAAACCAAATAATGATGAGCGGCAAATAAGCCAGTGGGGGCAGAGGCCGGTACAGCTCAATGGGGGGATCAAAAATCCCCTTCCATATCCGCGACATGCCCATTGCGATTCCAAGAGGAATAGCAACAATGCAGGCCAAGAAAAAAGCAGTAAATACGCGAAACATACTTGCAGCAAAGTGTTCCCACAAAGGCCTATCGTTAGCTGCGCCAGTCAGATATTCGTAAAACTGTTGGAAGGTGGCCTGGGGCGAGGGCAAAAACAAGGGTTTGATCCACCCCATATTGGTTGACACAAACCATAAAACCAATAGGGTCGTCACGGTGGCGATACTGATGAGTGCACTTGGCCCTTCACCTGGCACTTTGAAGGCGCTGGTTTTAAGTGGAGTGGATGTGCTGGGGGTGGAGTTTGAATCAGACATGGGCGGCCTCACGGTTGTGAATGATGGCAAGGATTTCTTCGCGCATGCGGATGAATTCGGGTTCTGACTTCACTTTGCGCGCATCGCCGTGGGATAAAAACGCACGCGAGAACGGAACGTTGTCATAGGTGTGGGTGATGCGACCGGGGCTGGGGCTCATCACAATTAAGCGGGTCGCCAAAAACAAGGCTTCTTCTACCGAGTGGGTAATAAAGAACACCATCTTGTTGGACTGCACCCAAGCGCGCAACAAAATTTCTTGAACCGTTTCCCGGGTAAAGGCATCCAACGCGCCCATGGGTTCGTCCATCAATAGAACAGCGGGGTCACTTGCCAAAGCGCGGGCAATACCCACACGCTGTTGCATACCGCCAGAGAGTTCGTACACCGCGCGTTCGGCATAAGCTTCTAAGCCCACGAGGCCGAGCTTTTCCAAGGCGATACGGTTGCGTGTGGCACTGTTGACGCCGTTCAAGCGCAAGCCAAGTGCCACGTTGTCGAGCACATTAAGCCAAGGCATCAAAGCATGCTTTTGAAAGACCACGCCACGGTCTGCGCCAGGGCCTACGACCGGCTGGCCATCCAGCAAAATTTCACCTGAAGAGGGGGGTAAAAAACCGGCTATGCAATTGAGCAGCGTCGTTTTACCGCAACCTGAGGCACCCAAGGCAACGACAAAATCCCCGTCGCGCATGGTCATGTTGACAGGAGCGAGCGCTTGTAACGTTCCGCCTTTGACGGCGTAATTTAAGGTCAAGTCCTTGATGTTCAATGTAGGCATGTCTGTGTCAAAAGAATTTAAACAAAAAAAGGGGCGAACTATCTTTAGTCGCCCCTTGTTGGCTTAAAAAAGCCGTTGGCTTATTTAGCCATCGCTTTTTTAACGTAAGCGTCGGTCACAAAAACAGAGTAGTCGGCTTTAACTTCCTGAATACGGTTTTGCTCTTTTAAAAACAAGGCGGTTTCAGCCATGGCTTTTGCTGCGCCACCACCCAGCCATTTGGGGCCAAGTTGTTCAGCGGCGGTTGGGAAAACGTAGAGCGCCATTGCCGGAGGAACATCTTTCACGTCTGCCTTGGTCACACGTGCAATGGCCTTGACTTGCGGAGTGTTCACGTTCCAAGAAGCTTTGTTTTTACGGTACTCGGTATCTGCCTTATTCAATGCTTTCACCATGGCAACCATAAACCCTTCATGTTCGGCAGCCCATTTTGAATTGACAGCGATACCATCAAAAGTGGGGTATCCCTTTTGACCAATCGAGCCAGAACTTGCAATTGATTTACCGTTGGCCTTGATCTTGGAGAGAACAGGGTCCCAAATAAAGGCAGCATCAATATCCCCACGCTCCCAGGCAGCAGCAATGGCTGGGCCGTTCAAGTTCATAACATTCACATCTTTAGCGGTCAAACCCTCAAGTTTCATCGCTGCCATCAGCTGGTAATGCGCAGTAGAAACAAACGGAGTAGCGACTTTTTTGCCTTTCAGATCCTTGACGGAGTTCACGTTGCTTCCGTTGCGCGCAATCAGCGCTTCGGCATTGGCGATGTCATCCAAAATCCAAAATAACTTGATGTCTTGTCCTTGTGTCACAGCAGCAGTCAAGGGGCTTGAGCCTACTTGTCCGATCTGGACATCGCCTGATGCCATCGCCTTGATGACATCACCGCCACCGTTAATCATGCGCCAGTTGATCTTGTATCCGGTGGCTTTTTCAAGCTCACCTGATTCAATGATGGCTTGGAATGGGACCAACATGTCTTGGTGCGCAAATGTGACTTCCTTTTTTGCTTGCGCAAAAGCGGAGACCATACCCACAGCCACTAGCAAGCCGACCAGAGTTTTCGAAAGAACGGGGAGAACAGATTTTTTCATAAGGGTCTTTCAATTAAAAAATGAGCGTATCGATGGGAACTCATGCTACGCCTGCTCACACAACATTTACGCATGAGCTGATAAGTTTGTACGCTGGCTTCGTTTGGGAGTAGAGCCAGTTGAATGCCTTGATAGTGCCAGTTAACCTGCATAAACTGCACTTCAATGTTGCTACCCCAAGGCGCAATTGGGTGCACTTTTCATTGGTAATCATTCCAAAGTCGGTGTCAAAAAACCTGCGGTAGGTGTCACTGCATCAGAATGCGGTTACGGGTTTATCCCTAGGAGAAAATGCCAGCATGAAATTTGTTTTGAACGTCTGGCTGCCCTTCTTGCGTTGGTGGCTGCGCGCGAATCGCTCCACGACTCGTGCTGACTTTGCACCGGCAGCGTTTGCCGCTTCAAGGCTTTCCCTGCTTTTTTAAATTTCAATCCTTACCTTAACCTGCGCTGCCAATCAGTTGGAAGAGGGAGCGGGCAATCGTCATAACGGCCAACAACATCAGCAGGCGCAACACCAAGCGACGGAACTGTTGTGGTGTGGAGCGGGTAAAAAAGCGCTGACCGACCAACATGCCGCCGGCCATGGGAACGGCCATGAACAAGGCCATGGTCAACGCGCTCCAGCCAAGCAGGGGCGCGCCCACTTCGGTGCTGACGGGCATGACCGCAGCGCACAGCAAAGCGTACAAGTCGCCAAAGAAAAATAAGAGCACCAAGGTTGCGCGCATGGCCATGGCAGGCAAAGGCGTGGCGCTCATCATGGCCGCTACCACCAAGCCGCCCATCGCAGACAAGCCATTGACCAGCCCAGAAGCCAAGCCCGTGAGCAAACGAAGCAAGCGCGTAGGGGCGCCATGCCATTGCAGACCGCGAAGTTGCGCGCCGACAAGTACCACCAAAATCAAGCCGATGAGCAAGCGCAAATAGCTTTCTGGAACAAAATTGAGCAGCGCAATACCCATCGGAATACAAAGCACGTTGCCCAACATCAGCCAACTGAGCCAGGAAAAATCGGCTTGTTTAATGGCCTGACGCAACAAGGTAAGGCTTGCCAGAATTTCCAAAATAAAGATCGGCGGAATCACTTGGGCAGGCGAAAGCACCAAGGACAGCCCTGAGACGCATAAAGCAGAAAATCCAAAACCGGAAAATCCGCGCGCAACCCCGCCAATAAAAACGACCACGCAAAAATACGCCCATTCGATGAGGGAAAGATCAGCCAAGCAGCACCTTGCATTCCGGCAAGTTCGGCAACTTCAGCCTTTGCACCTTGCCTGAGGGACCCCGGGGCAGGTCTTGAACCACACAGAAATACTTCGGGGTTTTGAACCGACCCAAGAGCGGGATGCAGTGCTCGCGCAGAATGGCATCGGTCACCGAATGCCCCTCGCGGGCAATCACGCAGACCAAGATCTCTTGCCCGTAGTGGGGGTCAGGAATACCCACCGCCGCTGCGTCTAAAACGCCAGGGTGGCGCAACAGCACTTCGTCGATTTCGCGCGGCGCGATATTCTCACCGCCCTTGATGATGAGTTCTTTGATGCGGCCGGTGACGAAGAAGAAACCGTCTGCATCGCGGTGGCCCAAATCTCCGGTGCGCAACCATCCGTCGGGTGTCAATGCTTGTTCGGTCGCGTTGGGGTTTTTGTAGTAGCCCAACATCACGTTGCCACCCCGGATCACCATCTCGCCGGTGGTGCCGTCGGGAACGGGTTGCATGTTGGGGTCAACGACACGCGCTTCGCAGCCCGAGGCTTTGCCCACCGAGCCCAGTTTGCGTTTGCTGGACTGCAATGGGTTGGAAAACGCAGGTGCGGCCGTTTCGGTCAACCCCATGGTTTCGATCACACCCAAACCAAATTTTTTCTCAAATCCCTGCAGGTGCTCCGGTGGCAAAGAGGCCGAGGCGCTGCGACAAAATCGCAAGCCCGCCGTGATCGATGTGTCGGGCGTGTCGTGCTCCAAGAGGTAGGACACCATGGTGGGCACCAAATTGATCCAAGTGCATTTCGTGGCGGCCACTTGTGTCCAAAAACGCCCCACCGAAAATCGGGCGGTCAGCGCCAAGCTGCCACCACAGGCCAAGGGCGTGAGCATGGTGACCACAAACGCGTTGATATGGTAGAGCGGTAAGACAGCCAACACCCGGTCGCTCTCCGTGAGTTGGTGCTCGGCCGCGATCGACATCGCGTTGTGCGCCAATTGGGCTTGGGTCAGCACCACCCCTTTGGGAACACCCGTGGTGCCAGAGGTGTACATCAACAGCGCCGTGTGCTGTGGCGTGACTTGCTCAAGTGACGTCTGCAACGCCTGTTTGAAAGCGCTTTCGCACAACGCGGCTTCACCGGGCAAGGGTTGTAGGGTGGGCTCGGTGATCAGCAGTTGAATCGGGCGTTCAATGTCCTTGAGCATGGCTTGAACCTTGTCAGCCCATTCGGGACTGACCACCACCAACTTGCAGTCCGAGTGATCCAATACGTAGCGCATTTGATCGGTCTGGGCCAGCAAATTCACCGGGTTCACGCAGTAGCCCCCCCACATGCCACCGAGCAAAACGCGCAGCGTGTTCAAACCATTGGGCATGACGACAGACACCGTATCCCCGGCCGTCAAACCTTGTCGCTCAAAGACACCAACGATGGCGGCGCAGCTGGACTGTAAATCGGCATGGTCCAAGCAGTGGTCCTGCTCCGCATCCAAGGCATATACCGCCTTAGGCGTTAAAGCAGCTTGCTGGTTGATGAGTTGGGCAATGCTGCTCATGGTCATGCAACACCGTATTTTATGAAGTAAGCACCAAAGATGTCATCTTCGCTGGGCATCCGTTCGGGGATCGGCAACGACACACGGGTGATGTTGATGTAGTGGCGGTAGTTCATGTTGTCAGAGAAGTTGTTGCCACCCCAAGTGCCACAACCCATCGAGAGCGAGAAAGGCAAACCATTGTCAAAGCTGCCACCTGTGGCGATGCAATGGGCTTGATCAACAATCACACGCGAGACTGGAAGGCGTTCACCCAAAACCTTTGCTCGTTCGTGTCGTTGGGTGTGCAAACCCACCGAATGGCCGGCTCCCTGCCAGGCGTAGATCCGCTCGACCATGCCAACGGCACCCTCAAAATCATCCACGGTGTACAGGGTCAACACGGGGCTGAGTTTCTCGCCCGAGTAGGGGAAGGCCGCACCAACATCCTGGCTGCCTTGGTCAACCAGCAAGATTTTGGGCGATTGGCGCGCCAACGCTTCAAACCCAGTCAGCTCAGCAATGACTTGGGCAGACTTGCCGATGACATCGGCCGACAGCTTGCCGTTGGGCCACATCACGCGCTGCAAATGAGCGGCTTGTTCGGCGCTGAGCAGATGCGCACCCCGGGATTTCAGCTCCGACAAGAGGCCTTGCCTGACCTGTTGAACCACCACCAAGCTGTTTTCAGATGAGCAGCTGGTGGCGTTGTCGAAGGTTTTGGATCGCACGATGCGATCGGCCGCTTGGGCCAAGTTGGCAGTTTCGTCCACGATCCCGGCCACGTTGCCTGCCCCCACGCCAAAGGCGGGAGTGCCCGAGGTGTGGGCCGCATGAACGTTGGCCTGTGAGCCAGTGGCCACCACCAAGTCACACAAAGCCATCAGCTCGGCGGTGGCTTGCTTGTTGATGGGCAATGGCAAAACCTGCACGAGGTCGCGCGGGGCGCCGATGCGGTCGAATTCGGTGTGGATGTGCTCGATCAATCGCTGGGCTGTGCCCCATCCCTTGGGAGAGGGTGCCACGATCACCGCGTTGCGGCCCTTGAGGGCATTGATAATTTTATTGGCTGGTGTCGCCCCAGGGTTGGTCGAAGGTGTGACCGCACACACCACGCCCACCGGCCGGGCGATTTCGATGATGCCCGTGTCGTCGTGTCGGGCGATCACCCCAACCGACTTGGCGCCTTTGAGGTCGCGCAACAAGCCCAGCGTTTTGCGGTGGTTTTTGCGCACCTTATCGGCCTCGTTGCCCACCCCGGTTTGTGCCACCGCTAACGCCGCCAATTCGCGGTTTCTTGTGGGCTCCAAGATCGCCCAGCCCGCTGCGCACACGAGTTCGTCGACGCGCTCTTGCGTGTATTCATTGGCTATTTTTTGCGCAGCACGTGCACGCTCAACCAAGTCGACAATGGGGCCCATCGTGGGTGCTGAATCGGGTTTCATGGGGCGCTTCCTAGTGTTTTTTGAGTCGGCCGGGTGAGGAAAAAGGTGGGGTCATTGTCGTCATTGACCACGATGTCGGCTCCGCCGCGTTGTAGTCAGTTTGCATGAATTCATCTTGGTCTCCTGGTGTGTTTTGGTGTGTGGGTGGATTGACTTGGGCAATGTCACCTGGTGCGCTACCCCATGCGGGCACCTAGTGCTCGGGTGATTTTTTCAGCGGTTTTTTTGACCAGCAGACCCAACTGCTGTGCCCGATCCGCGTCCAATCGGCTGGCTGGTGCCGACAGGCCCACCGCCGCCACGGCCACGCCGTTTCGATCGAAGATGGCGGCACCCAGGCCGTGAACCCCTTCGCGCCATTCTTCAAAATTGGTGGCGTAACCCTTTTCGCGAATCAGGACCAATTCGGCCTTGAGTTTTTTGAGGGTGCCGATGGTGTGTGGGGTGGGGCGAGCCAAGGGGCTGGGCATGAGCTCAAGTGCGCTGGCGTTGTTAAAGGCCAGCAGCACCTTGCCCGTGGCCACGCAGTGTGCGGGGGCCCTGCCACCCAGTTCCGAATAGGCACGAACGGGTTGTGGGCTGTCGATCTTGTCGAGGTAAACGATCTCTGCACCTTCCAGCACCGACAAATGGATGGTTTCCTGTGAGGTCGAAGCGAGTTGCAGCAAGTGCTCGCGGGCCAAACGTTTCACATCAAAGCCACCGGCCACCTTGCTGCCCCATTCGAACAGTTTCAAGGTGCAGTGGTATTCGCCAGTGTGTTCGGATTGGGCAACAAAACCCAGCGCGCACCAGGTTTGCAGCGTGCGGTGTGCGTTGCTGGGCTGCAAGCCCAACGCTTTGGACAAACCCGATACGCTCCAAGGTTGCCCCGAATCAACCAAGAGTTGAAGCAATTGGATACCTTTGATGAGGGTTTTGTCCATTCTATTATTTGGAATAGCTTTCCATATATTGAATATAAACAGACGGACCCTTGGTGTCAATCAAATGCTAACCCTCTTTGCCTGAAGCTCGTCCCCCGACAGGGGGCCTGTCAGCGCGCCGTGTCGGTGCGCTGACACAAGGCTTCGTAGGCCAGTGCCAACTCGCGCACACCCGCGTCGATGGCGGCGCTGGGAATGGCCGAATAGCCCATGCGAAAACAGCGCTTGTTGGTCGCAGTGGGGTGGGCAAAAAAAACGCTGCCGGGCTCGATCAAGACGCCACGTGACTGTGCCGCTTGGGCCAGGTCCGCGGCATCCAAACCCGTGGGGCCTTGCACCCAAGCGCCCGAACCGCCGTGCGCTTGGCTGACCGTCCAGCCGGGCAACCATCGCGCCAAGGATTGGATCAACACCTGGCGGCGTTCGCGGTAGACAACGTTGAGTTTTCGAATGGACGCATCGTGGTGACCTTGGGCGATGAACAAGCCAGCGGTGTAGGCGTTGTTGGACGGGATGTGGCGCATCAGCAAGCGGCGCAAGGCGCGCAGCTCCACGATCAAAGTCGGTGGGGCCACGATAAAGCCCAAACGCAAACCATGCGCCAGTGTTTTGGACAAGCTGCCCAAGTAAATCACCCGGCCGTCGGTGTCCAAGCTCTTGAGCGCGGGTAAGGGTCGATCAGAAAAATTGAGTTCGCTTTCGTGGTCATCTTCAAACAGCACCACATCTTTGCGCCGGGCCACCTCCAGCAGGGCTTGGCGACGCGCCAGTGGCATGGTCACGCTGGTGGGGCATTGGTGGCTGGGCGTGACATACACGTATTGCATTGACCCAATCGGCGCGAGGGCACCAAGCCATGCTCATCGATCGCCAATGGCTTGACGCATCCGCTGCGCAGGGCAAAGTTGTTGCGGGCATCGGGGTAGCCGGGATCCTCTACGCCCACCACGGTTTGGCTGTCCATCAGGACCTGGGCCAGTAAGTAGCAGGCCATTTGTGCGCCAGAGGTGACCAAAATCTGATCGCGTTGCGCCACGATGCCCCGCGCCGGCAAGAGCCGGTGCTGGATCTGGCTGATCAAACCCGGGTCGTCGCGGTCGACGTGGTCTTGTGACCATTGGCGAACCGAGGCCGAGCGCAACGACTGCTGAGAGGCTGCGCGCCAGTCGGTCAAGGGCATGAGCGATGCGTCGAACTGGCCGTACACAAAAGGGTAAGCAAAGTCCTGCCATTGGGCGGGCTTGGCGATGTTGCGCTGCTCGGCCACCGCGGTTTTCAAGCGCTGTGACCAATTCAATCCGTCATTCGCCCCGGCGTGCGTTGGCGGTTGACCGGCTTGGCCCAACAAGATGTCGGGGTTCACAAAAAGACCGCTGCGTTCGCGGGCCACCAAAAATCCCTTGTCCACCAAACGCTGCAAGGCCAGCGACACGGTGTTGCGCGACACCCCCAAAGCCGCCGACAATGTGCGGCTGGGTGGCATGGGAGTGCCAGTGGGCACCCAGCCGTCCAAGATACTGCGCACCATCATTTCTTTGATCCGACCCTGCAAGGTGCTGCTGCTGCCCTCAAAGTGCGGCAGCCACTTGACCCACATGTCGGTGATGGAATGGGCAGGGCGCATGGTGAATGGGTTGCTGTGGTTCTGGTGCCAAAGAAATTACATTATGGCTCTATCGGTAGCGGCGACACGGCCATAGCATTCACGCAGACCTCAACATCGAGTGTCCGCTGCAAAGCCCCACCCAAGAGAAGACGCCATGACCGTTGAATACCTCAAACAAGCCACACCATCTCAAGCCACCATCGACGCCGCCACGGGCGAGACGGTGCAGCGCATGCTCGCCGACATCAAAGCCGAAGGCCGCGAGGCGGTGGAGCGATATGCGCGAGACCTAGACGGGTACACCGGCAAGGTTTTGCTGGACGAGGACGACATGGCACGGGCCATCCAACGCGTCCCGGTCACGGTGCGCGAGGACATCGCTTTTGCCCACCAGCGCGTGCGCGATTTCGCGCAGCGACAGCGGGACTCACTGGCCGAGTTTGAAGTCGAGTTGATGAGCGGTTTGGTGGCCGGTCAAAAACTGATCCCGGTCAACACGGCCGGCTGCTATGTGCCTGGCGGTCGTTACGCCCACGCGGCATCGGCCATCATGAGCGTGTGCACCGCGCAAGTCGCGGGTGTGCCCAACATCGTGGCCACTTCGCCGGCCCACCAAAGCGCCGGCGTCAACCCGGCCATTTTGTATGCGATGCAGCTGTGCGGGGCACACACCGTGTTGGCGCTCGGTGGCG
>JBEDCE010000031.1:0-14103 GCA_041176905.1 Pseudomonadota bacterium | reverse complement strand
CCCTCAAACCCACCCCCACGCTGGAGCCCTTGGGTTTTTCAGGCTCGGTGGCCCGCCAATTCCAATCCAACGCCATCACGCCCTTGTTGGCGATCGTGGCTTTGTTGCTGGGTTTCTTCGCCGTGCTGGTGACCCCACGCGAAGAAGAGCCGCAGATCAACGTGACCATGGCCAACGTCATGATCCCGTTCCCGGGTGCGTCCAGCGCCGACGTGGAAAAAATGGTCGCCTCGCCGGCCGAGCAGGTGCTCTCACAAATCCAAGGCATCGAACACACCTACTCGGTCTCGCGCCCCGGTGTGGCGGTCTTGACGGTGCAGTTTCAAGTGGGCGTGCCGCGCACTGAGGCCTTGGTGCGGGTGTACGACGTGCTCAACGCCAATCAAGATTGGTTGCCCAGCGGCTTGGGCGCGATGGCGCCCATCGTCAAGCCCAAAGGCATCGACGACGTGCCGGTGTTGGCCGCCACCTTGTGGGGCAGCGATGGCACCAGCGCGCAAGAACTCGAGCGCGTGGCGCACACCGTCGAGACCGAACTCAAGCGCGTGCCCGGCACCCGCGAAGTCAAAACCATCGGTGGCCCCGGCCAAGCGGTGCACGTGTGGATCGAGCCCGGCCGCTTGCGAGAACGCGGTGTGAGCGTGCAGCAACTGCACCAGGCCATCGGTTCGGCCAACCAAGCCATGCCGTCGGGCACCGTGGTCAACACCGCCCCCGCCAAGGGCGAGCCCGGCATGCTGAGCGTGCAAACCGGTGAGTTTTTGCGCGACGCACAAGACGTCGGGGACATCGTGGTCGGTGTGCACCAAGGCCGCCCCATTTATTTGCGTGAAGTCGCCCGCGTGGAAGCCGGCGCGCAACTCGCGCAGCGTTACGTCTGGTTCACGCCCGGCGCAGCCGGCGACCACAGCGCCGACCTGACCGGTAAAAACCTGCCCGCCGTCACCATCACCGTGACGAAAAAGCCGGGCGAAAACGCGGTCGATGTGGCCGCCGGAGCCGCCGAGCGTCTGGAGGCTTTGAAAAACACCGTGATCCCCGGCGATGTGCGCATGGACATCACGCGCAACTATGGCCAAACCGCCGCCGACAAAGCCAACAAGCTGATCCAAAAACTCATTTTTGCCACCGGCAGCGTGATCATTTTGGTGGGCTTGGCTTTGGGCCGACGCGAAGCGGTGATCGTGGGCGCGGCGGTGGTTTTGACGCTCACCGCCACCTTGTTTGCCAGCTGGGCTTGGGGCTTCACGCTCAACCGCGTGTCGCTCTTCGCCCTGATCTTCTCCATCGGTATCTTGGTGGACGACGCCATCGTGGTGGTGGAGAACATCCACCGACACCGACAGCTCACGCCGGGCGAGCCGCTGAGCGTGATCATCCCGCGTGCGGTCGACGAGGTCGGCGGCCCCACCATCTTGGCCACCTTCACCGTGATCGCCGCGCTCTTGCCCATGGCCTTTGTGTCGGGCCTGATGGGCCCTTACATGAGCCCGATCCCGATCAACGCCAGCATGGGCATGGCCTTGTCTTTGGCCATCGCCTTCACCATCACGCCGTGGTTGGCCTTGAAGCTGACCAAGACCGACGGCCACGCCCACGCCGCGCCGAGCAAGATCACCGAGGTCTTGCAAAACACCTTCACCAAAACCCTCACGCCCTTGCTGGCCAGCCCGCGCAAACGCTGGCAGTTGCTCTACGGCATCTTGGGGGCTTTGGTGGTGTCGGTGGCCCTGACCTTGGTGCCTTCGAGCTGGGTGGGTGTGGTCCTCAAGATGCTGCCCTTTGACAACAAGAGCGAATACCAAGTGGTGCTGGACATGCCCGCCGGCACATCGCTGGAAGACACGGCCGCGGCCCTGCAAGACATGAGCGCGTGGTTGGCCCAACAGCCCGAAGTGGCCAACGTGCAGGGTTACGCCGGCACGGCCAGTCCCATCACCTTCAACGGTTTGGTGCGCCAGTACTACTTGCGCAGCGACGCGGAGAGCGGCGACCTGCAGATCAATTTGATCGACAGCAGCCAGCGCAGCGAGAAAAGCCACGCCATCGCGCAGCGCCACCGCCCCGAGTTGGAGCGCATCGCTTTGGTCCACGGTGCCCGCATCAAGGTGGTGGAAGTCCCGCCTGGCCCTCCCGTGCTCTCGCCCATCGTGGCCGAGGTCTATGGCCCCGACGAAGAAGGTCGCCGCGCCCTGGCCGCGCGCGTGGCCAAGGCCTTTGGCGACACGCCCGACATCGTCGGTGTGGACACCAGCATGAAAGAACAAGCGCCACGCGCCTTCTTGCGCATCCAGCGCCAGCGCGCAGAAAGCCTGGGCATTCCGGCCCAGGTGATCGCACAAACCGTCTACACCGCGCTCAGCGGCACCGACGCGGCTTACCTGCACGATGGCAACGCCAAGTTCGCCGTGCCCGTGCGCCTGCAGTTGCCGCGTGAGCAGCAAATCGGTTTGAACGCTTTGCTGGCTTTGCCGCTGCGTGCGGCCAACGGCGCCATGGTGCCGTTGTCGGAGCTGGTCACGGTCGAGCGTGGCGTGATCGACCAGCCGCGTTTCAGCAAAAACCTGCTGCCCGTGACCTACGTCATGGGTGACATGGCCGGTGAATTGGATTCGCCGCTGTACGGCTTGTTCGAGATTCGCAAGCGCATGGCCGAAGCCGCCTTGCCCAACACGGGTGAAGTCGCCGAGTACTGGATCAGCCAGCCCAAAGACCCTTACCGACAGTACGCGGTCAAGTGGGACGGCGAATCGCAAATCACTTACGAGACCTTCCGCGACATGGGTGCGGCCTATGGCGTGGGTTTGATCTTGATCTACCTCTTGGTGGTTGCCCAGTTCAAGAGCTACGTCACGCCGCTCATCATCATGGCGCCGATCCCCTTGACCATCATCGGTGTCATGCCCGGCCACGCCTTGTTGCAGTCGCAGTTCACCGCGACGTCGATGATCGGCATGATCGCGCTGGCCGGCATCATCGTGCGCAACTCGATCTTGTTGGTGGACTTCATTGAGCTCGAAACCCGACGCGGCATGCCGTTTGCACAAGCTGTGGTGCAGTCCGCCGCGGTGCGTGCACAGCCGATTGCTTTGACCGGCTTGGCCGCGATGATGGGCGCCTTCTTCATTTTGGACGACCCGATTTTCAACGGTCTGGCGATTTCGCTGATCTTTGGTATCGCGGTGTCCACCTTGCTCACCTTGGTGGTGATTCCGGTGTTGTATTACGCGGTGTACCGTCACCGCCATGCCAGCGCCTCTGTTTGATTTTTTAGGAGTTTGAAATGACCGTAGAACGATATATCCGTGTGGTGGCTGGCTTGTTCATCATGACCTCTTTGGCGCTGGGTGTGCAAGCCAGCCCCTTGTTTGTCAACAGCTGGTTCTTGGCCTTCACGGCCTTCGTGGGCTTGAATCTGTTCCAATTCGGGCTGACCAATTTCTGCCCCATGGCCATCATCTTGCGCAAGCTCGGTGTGCCTGAGAGCAAAATCGCTTGCAGCACCGACGGTAAGTGCTGCTGAAAGACAACGAATGACACACCCGACCCCGTTGAAGTTTTTGATGCCCGGCTGGTTCGCCCTGGTCATGGGCTACAGCGGCTGGTCGCTGGCTTGGCACCGAGCAGCCCCCTTGTTCGGTGGGGCGGCTGAAACGGTGTCTGCCGTCTTGGGTGTGTTGGCCGCCGCGCTGTTGGTGGTCTTGTTGTTCGCATCGGTGTTGCGCGCTTGGCGCTACCCCGAGGCTTTGCTGGAAGACCTCAAACACCCCGTGCGCCACGCTTTTGTGGCCGCCGCACCCGTGAGCACCATGTTGGTGGCCACGGTGGGCATTGCGCTGATGGGTGTGTCCCCGCTGTGGGAAACCCTGTGGTGGGTCGGCTCGGTGGCGCAATTGGTGGCGACTTGGTGGGTGTTGGGCCGTTGGTTGGCGCCGGTGGCCGCGCCCGCACCGGGCACGCCCCCTGCGGTCATGTGGCCTTCCATCACCCCCGTGTTGTTCATCCCCGTGGTGGGCAACGTGGTGGCCCCTTTGGCCGGCGTGGCCTTGGGCCATGAGGTGTGGTCGGTCATGCAGTTGGCCATTGGTGTGTTTTTCTGGCCGGTGGTGATGGCGCTGTTGGTGGCGCGTCGCGTGGGCCACAGCCCCTTGCCCGACCGCATCTTGCCCTCGTGGTTCATCAGCTTGGCGCCGCCTTCGGTGATTGGTTTGGCTTTGATGCAATACGACGTGGCGCTGATGGGGGTGCAAGCCGTCTGGGGCATCGCCGCGTTTGTGCTGATGTGGCTCTTGCCTTTGTTCAAACGCATCGTGGCCCAGCCTTTCGCGGTGCCGTTCTGGGCTTTGTCCTTCCCCATCGCGGCGTTCACCTCGCTCACCCTGCGTTTGGCAGAAGCCATGGCGGGCCAAGCCGGCGGTGCGCTGATGCAGGGCTTGGCGGTGGCCATGCTCGCGGTCACCTCGGTGCTGTTGTTTTGGTTGAGCTTGTCCACCGTGCGCGGCTTGCGCAACGGCAGCCTGCTGGCCCCCGAAATTCACCCCACGCCCTAAGGCCATGGACTTCTTTGGCGTTGATGCCTCGGCTTGGCTGCTGCTGGTGGTCGCGGCGTTCGCCGCCGGTGTCCTCAATGCGGTGGCCGGCGGCGGCAGCTTCTTGACCTTCCCCGCTTTGGTGTTCACTGGCGTGCCGCCGATCGTGGCCAACGCCACCAGCGCCTTGGCCGTGAGCCCCGGTTACGCGGGCAGCACCTTGGGGTTCAAAACCGAGCTGCAAGCCTTGCCCCGTCGGCGCTTGCAGCGCGAGATGGGCATCAGCGCCTTGGGCGGAGTGCTGGGGGCTTTGTTGCTCTTGGTCACGCCCGCCTCGGTTTTTTTGGGTTTGGTGCCAGCGCTGTTGCTGTTTGCCACGGTGTTGTTTGCGATCGGTCCGCGCTTGGCGGCCCGATCAGCTCAGGGCGCCGAGACCAGCGATAGCCCATGGCGCGAACCGGGTTTGCTGGTGGTGGCGATCTATGGTAGTTATTTCAACGGCGGCTTGGGCATTTTGCTGATGGCGCTCTACACCCTCACCGGCGAAGGGCGCATCCACACCGTCAACGCATTGAAGAACCTCAACTCTTTGGTCTTGTCGCTGTTGTCGGTGGTGGCGTTTGTGGTGGCCGGCGTGATCGCGTGGCCCCAAGGTTTGGCCATGATGGTGGCCGCGACTGCGGGGGGCTTTTGGGGCGCCCGGTGGTCCAAGCGCTTGCCGGTGCTGTGGGTGCGCCGTGGCGTGATCGCCACGGGTTTGGTGATGAGCGCGGTGTTTTTCGTCCGCGCTTTCGGCTGAAGCGGCAGGCGTTTCAGCGAGCGTTCATGACGCTGCCCATCTTGCGCTGATCGCGTGCCAGCGATTCGCTGATCGACATGCGGCGGAAGAACACCGTGACCACGCTGCTGCTGATGACGATGAAGAGCGAATACAGCACGGGAATCAGCAGCACGTCCTGTTGCATGGCGCCGGTGATGCTCAAGGTCACGATCAAGACCGCCATGGGGCCGTTTTGAATGCCGGTTTCCAGAGCGATGGTTCGGCTGCGGTTGGGGTCTTGTTTGAAACCTCGGGCCAACAAATAGCCCAAAGCCATGCCAAACAAGCCCAAGCCAATGGCGCTGAAATACACCGGCCAAGGGGTGGCGGCCAAGAGCATGTGGTTGCGCGGAATCCAAGTCACCACCAAGAACAAAATCACCGCGATGCCCATGACGCCGCCGAGCAGTTCCAGCGTGGCACCCACGTTGGGGTTGAGTTTGCGGGTGACCATGCCGATGATCGTGGGCACCAGCAAAACCACCAAGACCTGCGCCACGTTGGTCGCGGGGATCTTGAATTCACTGCCCAAGCCGGCGGCGTTGGAATAAAACACCAACAAGGCCGGCACCATGACCAAAGCCACCAGGGTGGACAGGGTCGTCATCATGATCGACAAGGCCAACACGCCTTTGCTGAAGTAAGTGAAGATGTTCGAGGTCGTGCCGCCGGGCATGCACGCCATGAGGATCAGGCCCAAGGTCCAGCCGGGCGACAAGCCCAGCGCCATGGCCAAGGCAAAGCCCAGGAAAGGCATGATCAAGTATTGGCTCAGCAAACCCACGAGCACACCCTTGGGTTTTCTAAAGGCAATCAGAAAATCACGCCACGTGAGCGAGGCGCCCATGCCGAGCATGATGATCATCATCATCGCGCCCAAGAGTTTGGTTTCAAATTCGGTGACCATGTTCAACTCCGTGTGGTTTCGGCGGCGACTTGCGCCTTGAGATCTTTGCGCAGCACTTTGCCCACCGGGCTCTTGGGCAGCTCATCGCGAACCTCGACGTGCTTGGGCACCTTGTAGCTGGTGAGTTGCTGCTTGCAGTGGGCAATGACCTGGGTGACGTCAATGCCATCGGCGTGCTCGGGATTGGGCACCACGTAAGCGCGCACCGCTTCGCCCGTGGTGGCATCGGGCACACCAATGACCGCCACTTCCAGAACCGAGTCCATCTGGGCGATCACTTCTTCGACTTCGTTGGGGTAGACGTTGAAGCCCGAGACCAAGACCATGTCTTTCTTGCGGTCCACGATGGTGAAGAAGCCGTCGGCCGACATCACGCCGATGTCGCCGGTGGCGAACCAGCCGTCTTTCATGACGAGGGCGGTTTCCGCGGGGTTGTTCCAGTAGCCTGACATGACCTGCGGGCCGCGCACCCAGATTTCACCCGCTTGACCGGTGGGCGCGTCTTGACCGTTGTCCAGGACCAAGCGCACGTCGGTGCCAGGCGAAGGCACTCCGATACTGCCCAAGCGCACATCACCGCTCAAGGGGTTGAAACTCACCACCGGCGAGGTTTCGGTCAAACCGTAGCCTTCGGCGATCGGGGTTTTCGTCACTTCGCGCCAACGCTCGGCCACCGCGTCGTGCAAGGCCGTACCGCCCGCGATCGAGGCCTTGAGGTGTTTGGGCGGGTAAGCCACGAACCACTCTTCGTTGAGCAGGCCGTTGTAGAGCGTGTTCACGCCGGTGATCCAGGTGATGGGGTAGTTCTCCACCGCGCGCTGCAGGTTTTGCACGGGACGCGGGCTCGGCACCAAGATGTTGCGCCCGCCGAGCGTCAGGAAGCCCAAGAGGTTGGCCGTGAACGCGAAGATGTGGTACAGCGGCAGGGCCGTGAGCACGCACTCTTCGTCTTCTTTCATGAACGAGCCGCCCATGGCCAGCATTTGCTGCACGTTGTGGAGCAAGTTGCTGTGGGTGAGCATGGCGCCTTTGCTCACGCCGGTGGTGCCACCGGTGTACTGCAGCACCGCCAAGGCGTCGGGGCTGATGCGCTGCCACAGCGTGGCCGCTGGCGTTTTCGTCAAAGTGTCGCGGCCCAAGGCCAAGGCGGTTTTCAGTCGAGTGTGCGGCACGTTCACGGACGGCAACACACGGCTCCAAACCTTTTGAACGGCACGGATGATGCCG
Source organism: Pseudomonadota bacterium (assembly GCA_041176905.1). Lineage (GTDB taxonomy): Bacteria > Pseudomonadota > Gammaproteobacteria > Burkholderiales > Burkholderiaceae_C > Hydrogenophaga. Next base: position 6,620 of record JBEDCE010000031.1, on the reverse strand, counting down.
CGCGGCACCAATGGGAAAAACTCGGAGATGCTCGTCAGCACGACGTGTTGCACCTGGGTCTTGGCCAAGACTTCTGGCAGCTTGTCGGCGAACATGTCGATGATGACCAGCGCCTTCACACCCGCGTCGTTGAACTGGTGCACCATCTCGCTGGCGGTGTAAAGCGGGTTGGTGTTGACCAAGACGCAGCCGGCCTTGAACACACCAAACGCTGCCACTGGGTAGCCCAAGCTGTTGGGCATTTGCACGGCCACGCGGTCGCCCGCTTGCAAGCCCAAGACGCTGCGCAAATAACCCGCGAAGGCATCGGACAGTGCATCGATTTGGCCGTAGGTCAGGCTACCGTTCATGCCGTTGGGCATGACGCAAGTGAAGGCCTTGTGCTTGGGGCGGCGTTGGGCGAAGTGCGCGCAGCGCTCATGCACCAAGGCGGCCAATGAGCTGTGCTGGGGGTGAGGCAGTTCGGTGGGGATACCGGCGGCCACGGAGGCCGCTTGCCAAGGGCGGGGAGAAGTTGATGATGTGGTCATGGTTGAATTGTGTCGCAAGCCAAGACAAACCGACGCACGCCCGTGCTTTTTTGGCTTGGGACAAACCCTAGTCGGGCACACCCGTATCATCCCTCCATGAGCAGCGCGACCTCTTTTGACACCATCATCATTGGCGCGGGTACCGCCGGGTGCCTCTTGGCCAACCGCTTGAGCGCCGACCCCCAGCACCGCGTTTTGTTGATCGAAGCTGGGCGCAAAGACGATTACCACTGGATCCACATCCCCGTGGGCTATTTGTATTGCATCGGCAACCCACGCACCGACTGGATGTACCAAACCGAGGCCGATCCGGGCTTGAACGGGCGGCGCTTGCGCTACCCACGCGGCAAAACCTTGGGCGGATGCTCCAGCATCAACGGCATGATTTACATGCGCGGCCAAGCCCGCGATTACGACCAATGGGCCGCGCTCATCGGCGACGACGCCTGGCGCTGGGACCACTGCCTGCCCGACTTCAAGGCGCACGAACACCACCACCGGCTCGACACAGAATCACCCAGCGACGCCTTTGCCGCTTTGCACGGCAACGCCCGCACCGGCAGCAGCGGCGAGTGGCGCGTGGAAAAGCAGCGCCTGCGCTGGGACATCTTGGAAGCATTTGCCCAAGCCGCGCAGCAAGCGGGCGTGCCCGCCACCGACGACTTCAACCGCGGCGACAACGAGGGCGTGGGCTACTTCGAGGTGAACCAAAAAGCCGGCTGGCGTTGGAACGCGAGCAAAGCGTTTTTGCGCCCGGTGCAGCACCGGCTCAACCTGACGGTGTGGACCGAGTCGCAAGTCCAGCGCCTGAGCATTGCGCTCGGCGCCGATGGGGTGCAGCGCTGCACCGGTGCCGCGGTGCGGCGTGGCGCTGAAACCGTGACGGTCTCGGCTGCGCGCGAGGTGGTGCTGAGCGCCGGCAGCATCGGCTCGGTGCAGATCCTGCAGCTCTCGGGCATCGGCCCGGCCGCGGTGCTGCAGGCCGCGGGCGTGGCGGTGCAGCACGATTTGCCCGGTGTGGGCGAGAACCTGCAAGACCATTTGCAAATTCGCTCCGTCTATCAAATTCAAGGGGCCGATACCCTCAACGTGTTGGCCAGCAGCTGGTGGGGCAAGGCGCGCATCGGCTTGGAATACTTGTTCAAGCGCAGCGGTCCCATGAGCATGGCGCCCAGCCAGTTGGGGGCGTTCACCAAAAGCGATCCGTCCCAAATCCACGCCAATTTGGAATACCACGTGCAGCCGCTGAGCTTGGACGCGTTTGGCGAGCCGCTGCACCTGTTTCCCGCCTTCACCGCCAGTGTGTGCAACCTCAACCCCACCAGCCGTGGCCACGTGCGCATCCAGTCCCCGCGTGCCGAGGATGCGCCGGCCATTGCGCCGCGTTACCTCAGCACCGAGCAAGACCGCCAAGTGGCCGCCGACAGCTTGCGCGTGACGCGGCGCATCGTCTCGCAACCCGCGCTGGCTCCTTACCAACCGGTGGAGTTCAAGCCCGGCGCGCAGTACCAGAGCGATGAGGAACTGGCCCGCTTGGCCGGTGACATTGCCAGCACCATCTTCCATCCGGTGGGCACCACCAAAATGGGCCGCGACAGCGACCCCATGGCCGTGCTCGACAGCCATTGCCGCGTGCGCGGGGTGCTGGGCTTGCGCGTGGTCGATGCCGGCGCCATGCCCACCATCACCAGCGGCAACACCAACAGCCCCACGCTCATGTTGGCTGAGAAGGTGGCGGGTTGGATGCGCCGCGGTCAGTGAAAACCCCCAAGGGAAAGCCCCGATGGCCCTGGCTGGGATTGGCCACTACATTGAATGCAATCTTGCAAAGCCCTGTGGTTTGCAGACCGTGAGCGACAGAGGAGACACCTGTCCAGTGATGATCACAAGCGCCACAAGAGCGCGGTGATCCCCGCAAGAAAGTCGGCCCTGCGCCGGCTTTTTTCATGCCCTGCTGGGGCACCCCCACCAACAGCGACAATCTCCCCATGGATTTGTTATTGATCACCGTGGCGTCGTTCTTCGCCGGCTTTATTGATTCGATCGTCGGCGGCGGCGGCCTTATCTTGTTGCCCGCCCTGTTCGCGGTCTACCCCACCACCACGCCAGCCACGCTGTTTGGTGTGAACAAAAGCGCCTCCATCTGGGGCACCGCGGCGGCCACATGGCAGTACGCCCACCGTGTGCAAATGCCTTGGAACGCGCTGCTGCCAGCGGCCGCCACGGCCTTCGCGTGCTCGATGTTTGGTGCTTGGTGCGTGACGCAGGTCTCGCCCGAGTGGCTGCGCCGGGTCTTGCCGGCGGTGCTGGTGGTCTTGCTGCTGTACACCTTGGCCAAGAAGTCGTTGGGTCGGGAACACCAGCCGCGCTTTGCGGGCAGGCAGCAGCAATGGGCAGCCTCGCTCTTGGGCGGTGTGATCGGTTTTTACGATGGTTTTTTTGGTCCCGGCACGGGCAGCTTTTTGGTGTTTTTCTTTGTGCGTTGGATGGGCTTTGATTTCCTGCACGCCAGCGCCAGCGCCAAGCTCATCAACACCGCATCCAATTTGGCGGCCTTAATTTTGTTCTCGTGGAAAGGCCACGTGTGGTGGCATTTGGCCTTGGCCATGGCCGTGGCCAATGTGATCGGCAGCTTGTTGGGCACGCGCTTGGCGCTCAAACACGGCAGCGGTTTTGTGCGCGTGGTGTTCATGTTGGTGGTGGGCGCCCTGATCCTCAAAACCGGGTGGGACGCCTGGGTGCGACCGGTGACTTAAGGCGTGGTGACTGGCGGCAAGTCTTTGGGGGGCCAAGGCATGTCGCTGGCCTTGAGCGGTTTGCCGATCGGGGTCGCGGCCTGGCCCAAGCGCACGGCCGCCATGTCTTGCTCATTGGGGTATTGATCGGTCAGCAGGAAATCGAACACGCGCCGCGCAATCGGGGCGGCGTGCGCCGCACCAAAGCCCGCGTTTTCCACGACCACCGCCAAGGCCACCTGCGGCGCCTCCAACGGGGCAAAGGCCACGTACAGCGAATGGTCGCGCTGGCTCTCCAAGAGTTTGCCGGCATCGTAGCGTTCACCTTGACCAATGGTCACAGCCTGGGCTGTGCCCGTCTTGCCACCGCTTCGGTAGGCTGCGCCAGCAAACACACGCGCTGAAGTGCCTTCGACCGTTACACCGTGCATGGCTTGGAGCACCGCTTGCACGTGCTCGGGTTTGTAGCCCAAATCGATGGGCGTGCTCACCATTCGGCTAATCTGCGCTCCCGTGGCGGGGTCTTGCAGTGAGGCGGTGATGTGGGGCGTGTGCTTTTTGCCTTGGTTGGCCAAGGTGGCCATGGCGTGGGCCAACTGCAGCATGGTGAAGGTGTTGTAGCCCTGCCCGATGCCCAAGGAAATGGTTTCACCCGGGATCCAGCGTTTTTGCTGTGGGTTTTTGAAGCTGTTGCGCTTCCACGCTTGGCTGGGCAAGACGCCGCGGACTTCGCCGCCCACATCGATGCCCGTGAGTTGACCAAAACCCAGCGGTTTCATGAAGTCGTGGATGGTGTCCACGCCCATTTCGTTGGCCAGCGAGTAGTAATAGGTGTTGCTCGACTTGACGATGCTGCTGTTCAAGTCCACCGGACCCAATCCGGACGCGCCGTGGCTGCGAAAGCGGTGGCTACCGAACATCCAGTAGCCGGGGTCGTTGATGATCGTGTTGACGTTGCGCGTACCGGTTTCCAAAGCGCCCAAGGCCATGAACGGTTTGTAGGTGGAGCCCGGTGGGTAGGTGCCACGCAAGGCGCGGTTGAGCAAGGGCTTGTCCAGCGACTCGTTGAGGGCGCGCCAGTTGTCCACGTCGATGCCGTCGACGAACAGGTTGGGGTCAAAGGTGGGTTTGCTGACAAAGGCCAGTACGTCGCCGTTGCGTGGGTCAATCGCCACCAAGGCCCCACGGCGATTGCCGAACATGTCCTCCACCAATTTTTGCAAGCGCACATCAATGGTCAACACCACGGTCGAACCCGAAACCGACGGCTGGTTGGCCAAGGAGCGCACGGCGCGCCCGCCCGCCGAAGTCTCGACCCGCTCAAAGCCCGTGATGCCGTGGAGCAGACGTTCGTGGCTTTCCTCGGCGCCGAGCTTGCCGATGTGCTCGGTGCCTCGGTAGTTGGCCTGATCCTCTTCGGACCAAGTTTGGATGTCGGCCTTCTCGCGTTGGTTGATGCGCCCGATGTAGCCGATCGCGTGGCTACCCACTTCGCCATTGGGGTATTGCCGAAACAAACGGGCCTTGATGTCAACGCCGGGGAATCGGAAACGCTGGGCGGCAAAGCGCGCCACTTCGTCATCGCTTAGGCGCGTGCGGATCGGAACCGAGTCGAACAAGCGCGATTCTTGCAACAGCTGACGGAAGCGGCGTTTGTCTCGGGCTTCGATGTTCACCAGCGTTGACAAAGCCTCGATGGTGGCGTTGATGTCTTTGACTTTGGACGGGGTGATCTCTAGCGTGTAGGCCGAGTAATTGGTGGCCAAGACTTTGCCGTTGCGGTCCAGGATTTGGCCGCGCTGAGGCACCACCGGCAAGATGGTGGTGCGGTTGGTTTCGGCTTGCTCCAACAATTCCTCGTGCCGCAGCACCTGCAAATACACCATGCGGCTGGCGAGCACGGCAAACGCCAGCAACACAAACACGCCTGCGACCGTGATGGTGCGGAATTGCCCCAGTTCGGCGTCGACGTTGCGCAGCTCGGTCATGGGGCCGTTCAGATGGGGCGGTTTTTGTCGGGGTTGGGGGCCCGGCGTTGTGGCGCCAGCAAGACGGCGTGCGCCACTGGCCACAAAGCAGCACCCAACAACGGAGCCAGAAAATACGACCAACCCGGAAACTGTCCGCCCGAACCCATGCGCACCAACAAGATCACCAACTGCGAGGCCATCAACAAGCCCAACACGTGGGCAGCTTGCGAAGCCAAGTCAAACCACATCAAACGGCGGTGGATGACCGCTGCAAAAAACCCCAGCAAGGTGTAGGCCAAAGCGTGCTGCCCGAGCAAAGCGCCTTGGTGGATGTCCATGAGCAGGCCCAAGAAAAACGCCACACCCACGCCCACACGGCCGGGCTGGCTCACACCCCAAAAAACCAAGACCACCGCCAACACATCGGGGCGCCAGGCGGCATTGCCCCAAACGGACACATTCAAAAACATGTTCAAGGCCAGGGCCATGAACAGGCTGAAGGCGATGAACACGGGGTTGGCGGGCAGCAAGACCTGCTGACCGGGGCGCATGATCATGGCTTGCCCCCAACAGCGCCTGTGGCCGCAGGCACAGCCGGTGAGGCCAAGGGCGAGGGCGGCAAAGGTTCGCCCAATCGGGCGAGCACCAACACCTGCATGGCGCCGTGGGTGTTGGCGACGGGGTCAACCACGATGTTGGCAAACGCCGAATTTGAGCGCTGGTCAACCATGCGCACCTGACCCACAGCCAAACCGGGCGGGTACACACCATCAACACCGCTGGTGGTCAATTGGTCACCCACCTTGAGGTCCGCGCTGTTGGGGGTGAAGCGAAGCTCCATGCTCGATTGGCCCGTGCCCGACTGCCCATACGCCAAGTAACGGGCCCCGGTGCGCAAGTTGAGCACGGGGATGGCCAGGTCTCGGTCGGTGACCAAATTCACCTCGGACACCGTGGGGTAGACGCGGGTGACTTGACCCAACACACCCGCTGCGTCGATCACCGCCATGCCCGGTTGCACGCCGTGCACTTGGCCCCGGCCAATGACGACTTTGCGCGAAAACGGGTCTGCCGCGTCGTACAGCACATCGGCTGCCAACGCTTGGTTACCGGCGCGTGCGCGCAAATCCAGCAAGGCTCGCAGTTGCGCATTTTCAAACAGCAAGGGGTCGACTTGTTTGGCTTGCGCCGATTGGGCCAACAACGCCGTTTGTGCCGATTGCAAAGCGTTTTGTGCGGTGTACACCGTGGTCATGTACTGGCCAACGTTTTGTATCAGGTGCACTGGTTGCACCACCAACCATTGCAGGGGGTAAATGACGGTGGCCAAGGCCGAGCGCAGTGGTGCTGTGATGTTGAGCCGCACATCGGCCACCATCAAAAAC
>JBEDCE010000030.1:0-14190 GCA_041176905.1 Pseudomonadota bacterium | reverse complement strand
TGCACGACCAGGCTGTGCAACTGGCGGCACCCGAGCGGCCCGACCACCGGGTCGTCATCGTTGCGATTGACGAAAACAGTTTGGCCGATTGGGGCCGCTGGCCTTGGCCGCGGCAACGCATGGCCGAATTGATCGATGCCTTGTTTGACGAGCAAGGCGTCGCGGTCGTCGGTATGGACATGGTCTTTGCTGAAACCGATCCGGGCGACGAACGATTGGCCCAGTCTTTGCTGAATCGCACGGTGGTGCTGGGCCAGTACTTCACCAACGAAGCTAGCGCGCGGCAAACCGGCGAATTGGGCCCGCGTTTGCCGGGTGATCCGTTGGTCCACCACCCGCTCAACGCCTGGACCCAATGGTCGGCCTATGGGGCCAACCAAGCGGTATTGACCAGCGCGGTGAACAGCACGGGGCACTTCAACGCCTTGCTGGATCCGGATGGGGTGGTACGAGCCATCCCCGCGGTGCTGGAGCACGAAGGTCAATGGCATGAAGCGCTGGCTTTGGGGATCTACCGGCGCTGGAAAAAAATGCAGCCTTGGCAGGTACACACCATGCCCTGGGGTGTTGCGAATGCCGTCCAAGCCCTTGTACCCGTCGAGAGCGACCACCCCAGCTGGCGCTTGGGCGAACGCGCGGGGCTCGTGGTGCCTTACCGTGGGGCGCCGGGTCGGGTGTTCGAGCAGGTCTCTGCCACCGATATAGCCAAGGGGCGACTGCCGCGTCAGTCCTTGAAAGGCGCCGTGGTGCTGGTGGGGGCCACCGCACCGGGTTTGATGGACCGACAAAGCACATCCATGGGCATCAACGTGCCCGGTGTGGAGATCCATGCCCACATGGTCAGTGCGTTGATGGATGGGCGCATTTGGGTGCGCCCTGTGTTTGCCCCAATCGCCGTGGCCATGACCCTGTTGTTGATGGCTGCCGGGGCGCTTAGGTTCTTGCCTCGCTTGGGTTGGCGCGGCACCTGGGTGTTGGCCGTGGTCAGTTGGATAGCATTCGCCAGCGCCGCGGTGGGCGTGTGGGCGGCCTTGGGATGGGTGATGCCGCTGGCCGCCGCCATGCTCATGGTGGGGCTGATGCTGGTGTTCAAACTGGCGTGGGGATTTGCGCTGGAGTCGCAGGCGCGCAGCGTGGTGTGGCAATCGCTGCGCCGTTATTTTCCGGCGCAGCGCTGGGAGGTGATGCGCCGCGCCACCGACAGCCCGGTACAAGCCCCGCTGGTGGAGCGCGAAATGACGGTGATGTTTTGCGATTGGCAAGGCTTCACGACCTTGGCTGAGCGCGTCACTCCCCACCGTCTGCAACACTTGCTCAACCATGTGCTCAGCGAGATCACCGATGCCATTGAAGCCCAAGGCGGGACGGTGGACAAATACATGGGCGATTGCGTCATGGCGTTTTGGGGCGCCCCACAGGCCAATCCCCACCACGCCAGCGATGCGGTGGCCACGGCGCTGCGCATCTTGACCGTGATCGAATCTCAAACCGCCAGCGATAAATACCCAGAATTGTTGGGATTGAGCGTCACCATCGGCATCCACACGGGCACCATGCTGGTCGGCGACATGGGTTCGACCCATCGCCAAAGTTACACTGTCGTCGGAGATGCGGTCAATGTGGCTGAGCGTTTGCAAAGCCAATGTGCCGACCAAGGCGTCCGCATCTTGGTCAGTGCCAACACCGCCGTTCAAAACCCGCTGGTCAATTGGAAGCCCTTGGGCGAGTTCCGCCTCAAGGGTCGGCAGCAATCCGTGGCCATCTTCACCCCATTTGTCATCAACCAACCGGAGCGTCGCCCATGAAGCGCAACCCACCCCGTGGCTTTACTTTGATCGAATTGATGGTTGTCTTGGCCGTCATCGGTATTTTGGTGGCCGCGGCCTTGCCCGCCTACCAAGACTACACCCGCCGCGCGCGCATGGCCGAGGTCATCACAGCCGCCAGTGCGTGCCGAACCACCGTCACCGAAGCGGTGCAAAGTGCCTCTGGTAGCCTGCCGGCCAGCGGGGCTTGGGGTTGCGAAGCCACGGCGCCCAGCCGCCACGTGTTGGCGATTGAAACCGACGCCACTGGCGCGGTGCGCGTGAGCACCAATGTTGTGCCCCAAGGCGCCATCATCCTCAAGCCATTTGGCGCCGACAACCAAGGCCTCACGGCCGCCAGCAACGGCATTGCGCGCTGGGACTGCGGCCCCGCCAACACGGACGAGGCTTTGATCAAGGCCCTGCCATCGAGCTGCCGTGTCAGCGGCCTGAGCTTCGGCGGTTGATCCTCTGTTCGCGCCTGTCGCCATCAACCGCGTTTTAGTCGGCTGGGACCGTCCTGCCAGATGCCCACGCCCTCAATGACGCGACCTTCTCATGCATGACCACCGACAGGGGGCTTGTCACCGACAGCTCCTTGAGCATGTGTTCTGTGCCCGGGGTTTCTCGCGCGCCCAATGCGCGGTACATACCGTCAATGACCACCTGTTCGATTTCTGAGCCCGAAAAACCTTCACTCGCTCTTGCCAGGTTGCCGAGATCAAAAAAACGCGGGTCCAAATGGCGCTTGCCCAAGTGAATGGCAAAAATATCCCGTCGAACCGCCTGACTTGGCAGGTCCACAAAGAAAATCTCGTCAAACCTGCCTTTTCGGAGCAACTCGGGGGGTAGTCGGGACACATCGTTGGCGGTGGCCACCAGGAAAACTTTGGCGCGTCGCTCGTTCATCCAAGTCAACAGGCTGCCCAAAATCCGGCGTGACACGCCGCCATCGGCGTCGCCCGAGCCATTGGCCACGCTTTTTTCAATTTCATCGATCCACAAGACACAGGGCGCCATGGCCTCCGCTTGGCGCAAAGCCTCTTTGAGGTTGTGTTCTGATTCGCCCAGCCACTTGCTGTACAGGTTGCCAAAATCCAAGCGCATCAAAGGCACATGCCAACTCCCCGCCACGGCCTTGGCGGCCAAACTTTTGCCCGCTCCTTGCACGCCCAAAAGCAGCAATCCCTTGGGTGGGTCAATTCCCTGGTCGGTGAGCTCTCCCGTGAACGTGGCGCGCCTCAATTCCAGCCAACGTTTGAGGTGGTTGAGTCCACCGACGAGGTCAAGGCCTTGTGTCTCAATGCCAAATTCAATCAGCCCATCTTTGCCGGAGTTTTCTCTTTTGAAATTGAGGATCCGCTTCAGGTCCATCAGCGTCAACCGCCCATCGTCACGGATACTCTCCGCCATCAGTCGGCGCACATCTTCTTCGTTTAATCCGGCCAGGTGTCTGACCAGTTTGTCCTCCATGTCGCCAGGCTTCATGAACTTGCGCCCACGGTCTTCCCACAGCCATCGATAGACTTCTTCGTAGTAAATCTCACGGATGAGTTCGCTGTCGGGGAACGGTGGCGTGAAGTACTTGCCCACTCGCCTCAAGTGATCAGGCAATTGAAGGTGGTCACCGACCAGCATCACGGTGCGCGATGGGCTTTGCTGGTCCTCTGCCAAATCGATCAGGAGGCGCAAGACTGCAGGGTCTTTGAGGTGGGGTTGCGGATCCAGGATGACGACCAAGCCCGCGTGAACGTCACTTTTGACATAAGCAAGAGCCTCCTGGATGCCCTTGGGCTGTGGGGAGTGCTCCAATGGGGGTGAGCACGTCAGCGCGCCCGTCGCATTCCACATGAACAAGGGGGTTTGCCGTTCATGCGCCAAAGCTTCAACGTGATGAAGAATCCTGGCATCCTCCAAGGTCTCAATGAACACCAATGCCGCACCTTGGGCTATCAAGGTGTCGAGATCCGAAAGGCTGTTGATCATGTAACGTTAGGTTTGTTTAGATGTGTCTCTCCAGATCAAAAAACCAAGAAAAAACCCCGTCACATCACAAAAGTTTCAACCACCTTCATGCTATTTCACATGGAGCTGCTGTGGGCCGCCGGGGGCAAGCAAAGCTTGATCTTCATCAACTAAACCCTTCGGTTTGGGCGTTGCGTTCAGTTGCCACCCAAACCCGGTGGCAGTGGCGACTTCTCGGCTACGAAACTGCCGCTCTTGCCCCCGTGTTTTTCCAGCAAGCTCACGTCGGTGATGGTCATGCCGCGGTCCACGGCTTTGCACATGTCGTAGATGGTGAGCAAGGCCACTTGCACGGCGGTCAGGGCTTCCATTTCCACGCCGGTGGGGCCGGTGCATTCCGCGGTGGCGTGGCACAAGACGCTGTGCGTGGCGGGCTCAATGTCAAACGACATCGCCACGCGGGTCAAGGCAATCGGGTGGCACAACGGGATCAGGTCGCTGGTTTTTTTGGCCGCTTGAATGCCCGCGATGCGCGCGATGCCCAGCACATCGCCTTTTTTGGCCTTGCCCTGTTCGATGAGCTGAAGGGTCTCGGGCAGCATCCGAATCCGGCCTTGCGCCGTGGCGCTGCGGCGGGTCGCGGCTTTGTCGGACACGTCCACCATGTGGGCTTGGCCGTGGGCATCGAAATGGGTCAAGGGTTGGCTGTGGGTCATGAAAAAGGCGCCTTGCGTCGCTGAACACCGGGGTAATCAAGGCATCATATGGCAATGCAACGTTTGAGTCCGAACACCTCTCCCAGCCCGTGGCGTTTTCGCTGGGTGGTTTTGTGTGCCTTGGCGGCACCCTTGAGCATGGCCCAACCCGCCTTGCCCAGCTTGGGCGACGAGCAGGGCATGCCCATTGCCAAGGAGCGGCGCTTGGGCGATAGCATCGCGCAAAGCATTTACCGCGACCCCGATTACATCGACGACCCGGTGCTCGGCGACTACCTGCAACTGCTGTGGCAGCCCTTGTTCAAAGCCGCACAAGAACGCGGCGACATCGGTCCCGAGTTGGCCCAGCGCTTTGCGTGGGAGCTGGTCATCTCGCGAGACAAACGCATCAACGCCTTCGCCTTGCCCGGTGGTTACATGGGTGTGAATTTGGGGCTGATCGCCGCCACCGACAGTGCCCCTGAAATCGCCAGCGTGATGGCGCACGAGCTCAGCCACGTGTCGCAGCGCCACATCGCACGGCTCATTGCGCGCCAAGACCAACAGTCGCCGTGGCTTTTGGGCACCATGATTTTGGGTGTCTTGGCCGCCAGCGCCAGCGCCAATGTGGACGTGGCCAATGCGGTCATCGTCGGCGGGCAAGCCGCCGCCGTGCAGTCGCAGCTGGGTTTCTCGCGCGACATGGAGCGCGAGGCCGACCGCATTGGCTTTTCGATCCTGGAGCAAGCCGGCTTGGATGGACAAGGCTTCGTGACCATGTTCAGCAAGCTCTACCAAGCCTCCAGGCTCAACGACACCGGTGCCTTTCCGTATTTGCGCAGCCACCCTTTGTCGGATGAGCGCATGGCCGATATGCGCAACCGTTTGCCCGCGGTGCCCTTGGCACCCACGTGGGTGGCGCCCGAGGGCTTGCACGCGGTCATGGCCGCGCGCGCCGGGGTGCTGGCCGAATCCAGCGCTGAGCGCTGGCAGGCTTGGTTGCGCTTGGGCCAACAACCGCAGGCCAATGCCGCGAGCCGGGTGCGCGCCATCCTCAGCGCCCACCGCTTGGGCCAGCATGCGGTGGCGGTCAAGGAAGCCAGGGGCTTGGCGCAAGATCTCGCGGGCACACCGCTGGCCAACGTGGCCAACAACCTCTTGGTGGAAATGCTCATGTCGCCCGCTTGGGTGGCCGACGCCGACACCCGAGCCGATTGGGCGGCCCACGCTCAGCGCGCCTTGACCCACAGCGACCGCGCCACCGTGCTCTGGGGCGTGCAAGCCCACATGGCCTTGGCCCAATGGGCGGTGGCGGCCGAGCGCTTGCGTGGGTGGGTGGTGCAACACCCCCGCGACGCTTTGGCTTGGCAGTTGCTGTCGCAGGTGCAGTGGCAGCAAGGCCAGCGCGTGGCCGCATTGCGGGCCGAGGCCGAGTCGCGCGTGGCGGTGATGGATTTCCAAGGGGGCTTGGATCGGCTGCAGGCCGCCAGGGCCATCAAAGGCAGCGGGCAAGACGAGTGGGAGCAAGTCATCGTCGAGACCCGCTTGCGCCAAGTGGCCGAGCGCTTGAAAGAGTCCCAGCGCGAAGATTGATGCGGCGCGCGTTGCCCAGCACCTGACAGGGGTTCAGCACTGTGGCTATGATCAAGGCCCGATTCAGCCATCCCCTCATGCCCGCCATCCACATCACCGACATCGAATCGGCCATCAACCATTGGCGCAGCCGCAGCCCCTCGCCCGATGGCGTGTCCCTGCCTGCGCCCACCCGAGCCTTGGCCGAGGTTTACGCTTGGATGGTGATTTACCGCGAAGACTGGGTCGATGAAGCCGGTATGCCCAGCGCGGCTTGGGATGCGTGGCTGGCGTGGTACGACACCACCCCCGACACACCCTGCATCGCGATTTGCTCCACCAGCCAAGGCGATGAAATGTGCAAAGGCTGTGGCCGCACCTTTGATGAGGTGCAGCGCTGGACCGAAATGGGACCGAGCGAAAAACGCATCACTTGGCACCGCATCACCACCGAGGCCAGCGCTTGGCGCTTCAACCGCTACGCCGAACGAGCCGCTGGCACCCCCCCTTCCGCTCCCAACGATTGACCCACGGCATGGCCCTCAAATCCACGATTTTTAAAGTGCAGCTGTCGGTGGCCGACATCGACCACGCTTATTACGCCGACCACGCTTTGACCCTGGCGCGTCACCCCAGCGAGACCGACGAGCGCATGATGATCCGTTTGGTCGCCTTGGCCTTGCAAGCGCACCAACTCCAAAGCGTGTGCCAAGGCGACGGTGTGTTGGCGTTTGGCGCGGGACTCTCCGACCCCAACGACCCGGATGTCTCCTTGACCGACTTCACGGGCTTGCGCCGTTTGTGGATCGAGGTGGGCCAGCCTGAAGACAAACCCATCATGAAGGCCTGCCAAAAAGCCGACGCGGTCATGGTTTATCCGTTTGGCTCGGCCGCCGAGGTGTGGTGGCGTGGCATCGAGAGCAAGCTGGTGCGCTTGGACAAATTGCAGGTCTGGCGCATCCCTCATGAGTCCACGGTGGCCTTGGGCCAGCTGGCCGAGCGCAGCATGCAGTTGCAAGCCACCATCCAAGAGGGAGTGCTCAGTTTGTCCAACAGCGATCACCACATCGACATCGAACCGGTGCGCTGGAAATGACACAGGCCCCGAAGGGCCTGTGAAGCATCGGGCGTGTGGGTTTCAGACCCGCTTGGCCAAAGCGCTGGCCTGCCCGGTGTAGCTCGCCGGCGTCATGGCCAGCAAACGGGTCTTCTCAGAATCGGGGATGTCCAAGCTGCGGATGAGCGCGTGCAGGTCCGCGGCGTTGACGGTTTTGCCGCGCGTGACCTCCTTGAGCTTTTCATACGCGCCAGCCACGCCATAGCGGCGCATGACGGTTTGGATCGGCTCGGCCAACACTTCCCATGCCTTGTCCAAGTCCTCGGCCAAACGCTCTTCGTTGATCTCCAGCTTGCCCAGGCCCACGCTCAGGGAGTGGTAGGCCAGCACCGCGTAGCCCATGGCCACGCCCATGTTGCGCAGGACGGTGGAGTCGGTCAGGTCGCGCTGCCAGCGTGAAATTGGCAACTTCTCCGACAGGTGCTTGAGCAAAGCATTGGCCAAGCCCAAATTGCCTTCGGCGTTTTCGAAGTCGATCGGGTTGACCTTGTGCGGCATGGTCGACGAACCAATCTCACCGTCCTTGAGTCGCTGCTTGAAGTAGCCCAAGCTGACGTAGCCCCAGATGTCGCGGGAGAGGTCGATGAGGATGGTGTTGGCGCGTGCGGTGGCGTCAAACAACTCGGCCATGTAGTCGTGCGGCTCGATCTGGATGCTGTAGGGCTGAAAACTCAGCCCCAAGCCCAGCGGTTCGGGCGTTTCGATCACGCGTTGGCTGAAAGCCTCCCAGTCGAAGTCGGGCCAAGCGCTGAGGTGGGCGTTGTAGTTGCCCACCGCGCCGTTCATCTTGCCCTTGAGGGCCACAGCGGCGATGCGCTCGCGCGCGGTGCGCAAGCGCATGACCACGTTGGCGAATTCTTTGCCCACGGTGGTGGGGCTGGCGGTTTGGCCGTGTGTACGGCTGAGCATGGGCACATCGGCGAACTGGTGTGCCATGGTGCGCAAGGTGTCGATGATGCCGTCGAGCGCGGGCAGCAAGACTTCGTCGCGTGAGCCCTTGAGTTGCAAGGCGTGGCTGGTGTTGTTGATGTCTTCGCTGGTGCACGCAAAGTGCACAAATTCGGCGGCGTTTTCGAGTTCGGGGCGCGCCTCGAACTTGGACTTGATCCAGTACTCAACAGCCTTGACGTCGTGGTTGGTTTTTTTCTCGATGGTTTTGATGGCCAGCGCGTCGTCGGCGTTGAAGTTTTTCACCAAATTGAGCAAATAGGTGCGCGCGCCAGGCGTCAGAGGTTTGAATTCGGCAAAACCCGCGTCGGACAGGGCAATGAACCATGCGATTTCGACCTGCACGCGGCGGTGCATATAGCCCAATTCGCTCATGAACGGGCGCAGCGCGCCCAAGCGGTTGTGGTAGCGGCCGTCGAGCGGCGAGAGGGCGGCCACGGCCGACAAAGCGGGGTTGGAGGGGGTTTGTGAAGACATGGGTGCATTGTAGAAGGTGACTAGAATGAACGAATCGCAACAGCCTGTTTTTCACATGAAACTCATCGGTTCCCTCACCAGCCCTTATGTGCGCAAAGTGCGCGTCGTACTAGCAGAAAAGAAGCTCGAATTCCAATTCGTTGAAGAGGACGTGTGGTCCAAAGACAGCTCGATCAGCACCGCCAACCCCTTGAGCAAGGTGCCGTGTTTGATCATGGAAGGCGGCGAGGCGATGTTCGACTCGCGCGTCATCACCGAATACCTCGACACCATGTCCCCTGTGGGCAAGCTCATTCCCACCTCGGGTCGCGAACGCGCCGAAGTGAAAACTTGGGAAGCCTTGGCCGATGGTTTGCTTGACGCGGCGATCGCCGCCCGTTTAGAAGCCACCTGGGCCGGCCGCACCGACGCGCAGCGGTGCTCGGCGTGGATCGACCGTCAGATGGACAAAATCCACGCCAGCTTGGCCGCCATGGAGCGTGGTTTGGCCGACAAACCCTTTTGCTCGGGCGTGCACCTGAGCCTGTCCGACGTGGCCGTGGGCTGTGCCTTGGGCTATTTGGACTTCCGCTTTGCCCAGCTGGACTGGCGCAGCGCCCACCCCCATCTGGCGCGCTTGCATGAGAAGTTGGCGCAACGCCAAAGCTTCATCGACACCTGCCCACCTTGAGGCAGGCCCCGCTCAAGCCCGGTTGGCCCGGCGCTTGAGCCAGCGCATCACGGCCCCGAGCACGGGGATTTGCTCGTACAACTCTTCGGCCGCGTCCCAGTAGTCGCGGTGCTCGCTCACCCGGCCGTCGGGCGTGCAGCGCACAAAAGAGCCACCTCGGATGGTGCGCGGGGCGGTGTCGCCGCGGAACGAAAAGTGGAAGTCCCACACCAAAAACGCGCGGTCTTCATCGACCACTTGTTGCGTCACGACAAAGCGCGGGCGGTCCAAGCGGTGAAACATGTGTTCAAAAATGCCGCGAATGGCCGCCACACCTTGAACCTCATTGAAGGGGTCTTTGAAGCGGGCATCGGCGGTGTACAGCTGCTCGATTTGCACCAAGTGCTCGGGCTGCAGCTCGCTGTAGAAGGCCACCAATCGCTCGATGGTGGCGCGGCTGTGTTCGGTGGTGTTCATGTTCAGAGTCCGGTGGCGCGTAGCACGATCCAGCAGTACAAGCGGTGCGGCAAGCAGCGCAAGACCTTGAGCACGCGCGTGAAGCGTTTGGGGTAGTGGATCTCAAACACGCCACGCGCCCAGTCGTCCATCATGGCCTGCGCAGCTTCGGTGGGCGTGATGATGGCGGGCATTTTGAATTTGTTTTGCGCCGTCAGCGGGGTTTGCACAAAGCCTGGGTGCACCACGCTCACGCCGATGCCGTGCGGGGCCAAATCGATGTAGAGGGTTTGCGCCCAGTGCGTGAGCGCGGCTTTGGTCGGGCCGTAGGCCAAACCGTTGGGCAGGCCGCGAAAGCCCGCCACGCTGCTGATGAAGCTGATGTGGCCGTGGCCTTGCGCCAGCAGTGCCGGCACGACCGCAGCGCTCAAGTGCACCGCGCCCATGTAGTTGACGGCGTTGTGTTTGGCGATGTCGGGCACGTCCATGGCGGTGGCGCGCATGGCCTTGTAGTGGCCGGCGCAAAACAACACCAGGTCGATGGCGCCCGCGGCGAGCACGCGCTCGGCCACGGCTTGGCAGGCGGCCAGGTCGGTCACGTCTAAGCTTTCTGCGCGCACCGCATGGTGCTGCTCGGCGGCGGGGTGCGCGTCCACGAAACGTTGCAGCGCATCGGCTTGGCGCGCTGAGACCGTCACGTGCGCACCAGCGTGCCACCACGCGTCGGCACAGGCCTCGCCGATGCCACTGGACGCGCCCACCACCCACACGCGCAGGCCACGCCAGTCGCGCAGCGGTGGGTTGGCGCTGCGCCACAGGCTGGGTCGGGTCGCGGCGCTCATGGTGTGCGCTTGTAAAACGACAAGGTGACCTCGCCCAAACGCACGCCCCATTTGCTCATGGTGGCTTTGTTGAGCATGACGCGCTGGTCCATCAGGTACATCCAGTCGTCAAAGTCCACGTGCCAGACGCGGCCATCCACCGGCAAAGCCAAGGTGTAGCCCCAACGAAACGCGTTGCCTTGGGTTTGGCCTTGGGCCTCACCGACCACGTCGTCGGCGCGACCGCTGTAGCGGCCACCGCCCAGGTCGGTCAGGCGCCAAATGCGTTTCTCGGTGCTGCCGTCGCTGTAAACAAAGGATTCGTCGAGCACGCCTTGGTTGCCCGTCCAGGTGCAGACCATCAGCACGGTGAACCGCTTGACCACACGGCCGCTGCGGTCGGTGAAGACGCCGTGTGCGTCCAGCGTGCCGTTGAAATATTCGCGCAAATTCAAGACGGGTTTCTCGGCCGCGTAGTCCTGCACCTGCGGACTCGCGCAACCGGCCAACACCGCGCCGGTGGCCACGGCCCCGGTCAACAACAAACGTCTTTTCATGGTTCACTCCTTGAACGTGGGACACGGGGTGCGCCCACCAGCGGTGTGCGCACACACCATTGATACAACAGGGCCGCCGCCAACACCTTGAGCGCGCAGGGCAGCACGCTGTAGGCGATGGTCAGGGTTTGCAAGGCCTGCGGGTCGGTGGCGCCTGGCGTGTAACCCAGCCACGACAACAGTGGCAAGGCCAAGCCCGCGGCCAAGGCCAGGTTGAGTTTGGTCGCCAAATTCCACCACCCAAAAAACACACCCTCGCTGCGACCGCGTTCGCCCACGTCGTCGATCACGCCGTTGAGCAAAGCGCTGGGCGCGGTCAGGTCGGCCCCCAAGGCCAGACCAGAGCCGACACAAACGGCCGCGAAGGCCCAAGTGTCGCCCGTCCCCAAGGTCACGGCCCACACAAAGGCCGCGACCGACAAGCCCATGCCGAGCAGCCAACTGCGCACCAAGCCCCAGCGCCCAGCGGCGCGGGCCCACAGCGGCATGGACAGGGCCGCCGCCAAAAAGTACAACAGCAAAAACACGCCTTGCCAAACGGGCTCGGCACCCAAACGGTCTTGGATAAAAAACAGCACCAAGGTGGCTGGAATGGCGCTGGCCGTGCCATTGACCACAAAGACCAGCATCAAACGCGAAAAGCCGCGGTGACGCCAAGGCGATGCGGCCATGGACGCGGCCACAGACTGCGCGGCCGTGGGCGCGGGTGGGTTGGCCCAACGCCACGCCCACAGCCCCAACACCAAGGCGGCGGCAAACACCCCCATGAGCGCGGGCAAGCCGGCCAAGCTCGGCAAGATCGAGGCGGTCACCACCCCCAGCAAGGCCAAGGCCTCGCGCCAAGCCACCACCCGCGCGCGTTGCGCTTCGTTGCCGCCCAAACGTGCGCCCCACGATTGGTGGGCCACGGTGGCCACACTGAAGGCGGTGCTGGTCACGAACAAACCCCCGGTGGCCCAGGCCAACAGCGCGCCCGTGCCGGCCACGCGCACCGCTTCGGGTGGGAACAACAAGGCCCACAAACCCAGCCACATCAACACCGCCGAGACGGCCGCCAAGGCCCAGACCCACTGGGCGCTGCGCTCAAAGCCGCGGTCGCACACGCGCCCAATCCACGGGTCCATGACGGCATCCACCGCGCGCGTGCCGAGCAGCACCGCACCCAAACCGGCCAAGGGCGCGCCCAGCACCACCGCGTAGTGGTTGGGCAGCAGCACGTACAGCGGCAGTGCCACAAACGCCAGCGGGTAGCCCATGGCGCCGTAGCGCACGCCCCAACGCCAAGCACCGGGCTCCGTGAACCGCGCGGCGGGGTGCATGTGATGGTTCATAGGGCCAGCAAAGCTTGACGCATGGTGGGCTGCGGACTTTGAGAGGACAGCCAAATGCCAAAAAACAGCTCGGCGAAGTCAGCACCTTGAACCGTGCCGAGGGCGACTTCATTCAAAAACAAGGCGACACCTTGCATGGGCTGGTTCACGCCGGTGATTCGGTCACCCGCTTGCACATCGGGGATCAGGGCACGCAATTGACGCTGCCATGAGGCCACGCGCGCAGGCTCCCAACTTTGGCCGTTGCGTTGGGCCAATGTTTGCATTTCGCTGATGGTCCGATCGGCAATCGCCAAGCCTTTAAGGCTGCGGGTATAGGTCAGACCCAAGGCCAAGCGGTGCAGAGCAAAACGCGCAGGCTCAAAGCCGGGCGCCACTTGCAATTCGGCGTGGTAAATGGACAGGCCCCAATAGCGAAAGTGGTGGGTGCCGCGGGTTTGCAGGCCAGCCACCGCCTCGCGCCAACCCGCGTTGGTCGTTTGCGCCCACAGCGGCACCGCCGCGCACACCGAACCCGACAACAGAAAAAGGCGGCGGGACAGCGGTGGGGTGGACATGGGCTCAGCCAGGTTTGCGCAAGGTGAACTGCACCACGTCGGTGCTGCCTTGGGTGAAGGCCGCTTCGCAATACGCAAGGTAGAAGGTCCAGATGCGCATGAAACGCTCGTCAAAACCGAGCTTCAAGACATCGGCTTGCTGCCGGACAAAGTCCTCGCGCCACAGGCGAAGGGTTTGCGCATAGTCTTGGCCGAAATGAAATTCGTCTTGCACCACCAAGCCCGCGTTCATGGCTTCTTCGCGGAAGATTTGGGGGCTGGGCAAACAACCGCCAGGGAAGATGTACTGCTGGATGAAGTCCGTGCCCTGGATGTAGCGTTCAAAGCGCTCGTCTTGGATGACGATGCTTTGGATGCAGGCGTAGCCCCCAGGCTTGAGTTTGTCGGCTACGGTTTGGAAATAAGTGGCCCAGTATTCGCGACCCACGGCTTCGATCATTTCGATCGAGCAGATGGCATCAAACGGCCCATCGGGGATGTCTCGGTAGTCTTGCAAACGCAAATCGGCCCAAGGCGCAGCGGGGATAAGCGCTTCGGTGGCCACACCCAAACGCGCCATGCGCTGCTGCGCGAAGGCGAGCTGCTCGGTGGAGAGGGTCACGCCCGTGACGCTGGCACCCATTTCGGTGGTGGCCATTTCGGCCAACGCGCCCCAGCCGCAACCGATTTCCAACACGCGGTCACCCGGACGAACGCGCGCCATGCGCAAGGCCCGGCGCACCTTGGCTTGTTGGGCTTCGCGCATGGGTTGGTCGGGGCGCTCGAACACCGCCGACGAATAGTTCATCGTGTTGTCGAGCCAGAGTTGGTAGAAGGCGTTGCCCAAGTCGTAGTGCGCGTGGATGTTCTTGCGGCTGTTGCGCTTGGAGTTGCGGTTGAGCCAGTGGCGCACACGGTAGCTCAGGCGACCGAGCCAAGAGCCGTAGACCGCGTCTTCGATCGCGTCCCGGTTGGCGATCATGAGCTCGATCAGAGCGGTTAGGTTGGGTGTGGTCCAGTCACCAGCGATGTAGGTTTCGGCAAAGCCGATGTCACCCGACTGCAAGGCCGCTTGGCACACGGCCCAGTTTTGCCAGCGCATGCTGGCGTGGAGCTGGCCGCCTCGACCAAATTCGCGCACCGTGCCGTTGGGCAATTCGATGCTGAGGTGGCCGTGTTCGAGCCGTTCGAGCAAACGCAAAGCGGCTCGGGCGGCGGCGGGGGGCGTGCTGGCACGGGCGGGCGAGGAAGCGGTGGGGCT